>NZ_JBANRN010000012.1:0-115326 GCF_037154155.1 Alteraurantiacibacter lauratis | reverse complement strand
CTCGCCAGAAACTTCCTATCCGCCGTATGCCTTGCCGCCGCCGTGGCTTTCTGGCTCTGATTGAGTCTCGACCCTAAGCAAGGCGGCTTTTCGAGTACCTCTGGCGGTCGGCATCCAGAACCCCTTTATGGCTTGCCTTATCCCTAGACTTCCTGATGGTTTTTCCAGCCCAAACCGCCAAAAATCAATCGCGAGCTTGGACCCTAACTCTGTAAGCCGTAGTAATCGCTCAGCCTTGCATATGTTCTATATATGTTCCAATATAGCTTAGCTGCCGTGCCAATTCAGAGGTTCCCGTGAAAGCCAGACCAGCCTTCGACTATCAGCCGCCGTTGTTTGGCGATTGCCCCATCGAACAGGCTGTGCATGCCATGGCTAATGCCGGCGTTGAAGAGCGGGGAGCGATCTTCACTCGAACGGAAGTGGTAGAGTTCATTCTCGATTTGGCCGGATATGATCCTGCGCTGCCGCTCCACACGATGCGCCTGCTTGAGCCCTCCTTCGGCGGTGGCGATTTTCTGTTTGCCGCCATCGAGCGGCTGCTGAACGCGTATCATCGGCACGGCGGGTCCAACCCGGAAGTTGATCTGGTCTCGGCGGTGCGCGCCGTCGAGCTACATCATGCCAGCGTTACCGAGACCGGCATGGCGCTCGAATCCTTGCTTGTGGAGAAGGGAGTGGCACGGTCTGCTGCTGCGACGCTCCGCAAGGCGTGGCTTGTTCAGGGCGATTTTCTGCTGACGGAGTTCGATCGCCGCTTTGATTTTGTGGTCGGGAATCCGCCCTATGTGCGCCAGGAGTTAATCGCGGACGCCCTAATGGCGGAGTATCGCCGCCGTTACCGGACGATCTATGACCGGGCGGACATCTACATTCCCTTCATCGAACGGTCCCTGGACCTATTGAATCCCGGCGGTGTCCTCGGCTTCATCTGCGCGGATCGATGGATGAAGAACAGGTATGGGCGACCACTCCGGGAATTAGTGGCGAGCGGCTATCACCTGCGCGCCTTTGTGGACATGGTGGACACACCCGCCTTCACCACCGACGTGATCGCCTATCCCGGCATCTTTGTGATCGCCAATGAAGCCGGCAAGACAACAGCCGTCGCCAAGCGTCCCGAAGTCTCTTCAGAAGCACTTACCTCGCTTGCTCGTGCTATGACTGGGAAAGCATCAGCGGGCCCGGAAGTGCATGAATCCGCCATCGTGCATCGGGGCGGCGAACCCTGGATTGTGGAGACCAATCCCGGCATCGATCTTGTGCGGGCATTGGAGGCGCGACTGCCGACGCTGGAAGCGGCGGGGTGCAAGGTAGGTATCGGCGTGGCGACCGGAGCGGATCAGGCGTTTATCGCGCCTTTTGATGCGCTCGACGTTGAGGAAGATCGCAAGCTCCCGCTGGTGATGACCCGCGATATTCACTCCGGTGAGATTGTGTGGCGCGGCTATGGGGTGGTGAACCCGTTCGCGGATGAAGGCGGGCTGGTCGCACTGGCGGATTACCCCCGCCTTGCGCATTATTTGGAAGCGCGGAAGGAAGAGATTGCCGGGCGGCATGTAGCGAAGAAATCGCCCGCTGGCTGGTATCGCACCATTGACCGCATTTACCCCGCCCTCGTGGGCAAGCCCAAACTGCTGATCCCCGATATCAAAGGGGAGGCGCATATCGTCTATGACGAGGGTCGCTTCTACCCGCACCACAACCTTTACTACATCACCTCGGACACGTGGGATTTGCGCGCGCTTCAGGCGGTCCTACTTTCCGGCATCGCGCGCCTGTTCATCTCCACCTATTCCACCAAAATGCGCGGCGGGTATCTGCGCTATCAAGCACAATATCTGCGCCGCATCTGCGTGCCCCAATGGGCCGATGTTCCCCAGGAGCTTCGCGCCGAGCTGGTCGCGGCGGGTATCAGCCGCAACCGCGCACGTTGTGATGCGGCCATGACCGCGTTGTATCAATTGTCGGCAGCGGAAGCCGACGCACTCACGGACGGGGCAATCGCATGAGCCTTAAACTGGCGGACTATGAGCGGCAGGCGAAGCAGGCCACGATGGCCTTCTGGGGCAACCGTGAAAAGGCGCGGCAAAAACAGATTGAAGCGGGCAATATTGACCAGGGCGAGCGGGCCGGGGTCACGGCTGGCAAGAATATGGACGGCTTCATTGCGCTGATTGTCGATCTGGTGGAGCAAAATGGCTTGGGCCATGCGGAGCTGCACCAGACCAGTGCGGTGGTGACGCTGCCAGGGTATTTCCGACCCACGAAGAAGTGGGATTTGCTGGTCATCAATGAAGGCAGGCTGGTCGCTGCCGTTGAGCTGAAGAGCCAGGTTGGCCCGTCTTTCGGCAACAACTTCAACAACCGGACGGAGGAGGCGATTGGCACCGCCCATGATTTCTGGACGGCCTACCGGGAAGGTTCACTCGGCAACCAGCCCAAGCCGTTTCTTGGCTGGCTGATGATGGTGGAAGATGAACCGCGCTCGCGCTCGCCGGTCCGCGATCGCTCGCCGCACTTCCCGGTGTTCCCGGAATTCCAGGGCGCATCGTACCTGAAGCGGTATGATCTGCTGTGCGAACGGCTGGTAAAAGAGAACCTCTATACCGCCGCTGCACTGTTGGCGTCTCCACGGTCGGCCTCGACGACCGGCGAATTCACCGGGCTATCCGAACTCACCAGCCTGAAAACCTTCGTCACCACGTTGGCAGGCCATATCGCTGCTGAGGCAGCCCGATCCTAGCTGTCAATCTCGTCCATTTCAAAGAACTATAGGAGTAAGCCAAGTCCTTGTGATATTGGGCAATGATGCACGCCCTTCAGGCTCAGTTCTCGGATGTCGATGATCTCTTGCGAGAGGCAGCGCATGGCAGGTTGCGAAATCACGGTTCTATCGTGATTGAAAACTCAGGCCGCATCGGCCCGCTCGTTGAGTTGCTGGCAGGTGCTCAACAATTTCCTGCCGAGTATGCGTCCGTTTCATTTGAAGGTTCGTTTGCCCTAAAAGCCCGTGAGGCATGGGCAACGGGTCAATCGTTCGGTGGCGGCTACAGCGACCAGGCTGGGGTATTTCCGCTCCCCCTTGAGAACCCCGTGCAGACGAGCGATCCGGTTTGGGAGCAATGGCTACTGCACGCTGAGAATATTGCCAAGGCAAAGGGTTTTCCCATCGGACTTGTAGCCTCGCTCGTCGGAGCACTGGGTGAGATGCAGGATAACGTCTACGAGCATAGTGGCGCAGCCAGCACGGGGCTTGTCGCCTATGCCGTCACGGACCAGTCGTTTGAATTTGTGGTAGCGGACCGTGGCAAAGGCGTGCTGGAGACCCTTCGGCAAAATCCAGAGCATGCCCATCTTGAAGATGCGGGTGAGGCACTGTGCGAAGCAATCAGGCCGGGAGTATCGCGGTTTCCGGCAGCTAGCGGTCGTGGTCAGGGGTTCGTGCAGCTCTGTCGGTCAATGGTTACGGACCGCGTCGAGCTTCGCTTCCGCTCGGGCGATCATGCGCTCACCTTATGCCCGACGGACGATCCGCTTAGTGGTCACCAGCAGTTGAGCCATACCTCAGCCCTCGCTGGCATGACGATCAGCGCGATCTGGCGCGCCGACACCCCTTAGCGGCGCGTTGCGCCGCTCGGCATGGTTGCGTTCCATCACGATGTGATGGCTGTGTAGCGCCGCGACATTCTGCTGCAGCAACGCATCGATCGGCGCGCCACGCGGCGTCGGATGTTTACGCCAGACCAGCGTCCCATCGGGACGGAATTGGGCCTCCTGGCGGCAGCGGGACTTCGTGAAGGCGTCGGTGTCAATCACCGTTACCGCTGCAAAGAAGCCACGCAGAGGTTCGAGCGCGCGCGCGCCGCCGCGAACAATGAGCCCCAATGCCTGCGGCACCCGTGCTGCAAGCGCATTGAGCTGCTTCACATGCCAATTCAATCGCTCGCCCCGGCCCGCACCTGTCGCGAACTCGAAGGCGAGGTATTGGATCTCCGGGCGTTCGGCGATCTGTTCGGCCCAACGCTCATAGTCCCGTTCGGTGCGCGCGTTGACATGCAGCGCGGTTGGCAGCCCTGCCTGCATCATCTCAGCCGTGGTGATCAGGATGCGCTTCATGGCATGCAGGTTATCAGTGCGTGGGACGTCAGTCAGCACGCTAAAATTGGGGGGCGTGATAAGGGCGATGTTGAGGGCTGCCAGCTGTTCCAGCATCGCAGGCCTGTCCTTAGCCGCCCAGTAACGCTCAATCTTACGGTCGCGCGCCACCCCGGAAATCACCAGACGGGCATGCGGGTCGATCCCGAATTTCTGGCTCAGTGCGGCCCGGTCGGGATAGCGCAGCGTCCCTGCCTCGATGTCCAGCAGTGCGTAAAGCGGAAGCGCCACAATCGGGGAATGGAGCGTGCCGACACGCGCCGTGGCATGCTCAATGAGGGGAACCATGGGTGGCAATGCTTCGATGGGTATCACCGGCGCGCGAGGTACGTTCGCGAACTCCAGCCCGCCGACCTCCCTCACGCGCTCCACAAACTGCTTCGGGTTACCCCGGCAGACAAGGTCACAGGTCGCCTTGTCATCGCAGCGGCAGTAATCGCCGCAGTCGAAGAAGCTGGCGCTGTTGTGGGCACCGCCACAAATTAAGCGATCAACACAGCTCACGCATCCCAGCGAACACGGCATAGCGGCAGCGTCATCCCAGAGACTTTGCGCATTGCGCACGAGGCGGGGCAGCGGATGATTCTTGGCACTGTTCATTGCAAACGAAGCTCCACACTATTCCCGAAGTTACTCACCCGTTCAACGATCCCGAACGCGACACCGCCGCATTCGGTGAGGGATGCGCGCATGTCCGATGGCAGTCCGTTGATGGCGCCCACGCGGCTTTGCCCCCGGGACACCATGGCGTTGCCAGGCCCGCACTGAACCACCAGTTCGTCGCCGCGCTGCACGCTTATGCCAGGATCGATGTCTGCCGTGATGGTCCGCTGCCGGGAGTTAAACTTCACGTCGAAAAGGCCCGGCTCCCTGAGCCGGTCCACCCCTTTGTTCCAACGCTTGCGCCAAGGTTGGCCGGATTGTTCACGGATGAAATCGGCACCCATCAGATTACCTCCATCACCGGGCTGAACCGCTTGGTTTTGCCGTGGCGCACTTCTTTCAACATGCCCTTGGCGGCCAATGTTGCCAGCCGGTTGTTCCATGCGGTCGTCCCGATCTTGTCATTGGGCCGGAGCTTGGCCAGCTCGGGCGCGGAAATCGGATGATGCGCAGCAATGAGCTGAATGGTGCTCATCTGTCCGGCGTCGAGTTCCCCTAGAATGCGCGGGGCAGTAGCTGCGCCCCTGGCATCGAGGTCGCAGGCCCAAATTGCATCGTTGCGACCCCGAAGATAGGTCGCGAGCTCTTCCTCGATTGTTGCGTTGGGATTGGCCACGACCGGGTAGATCATGCCAGCCGCGTTTCGGCAAAAATCGCGAAAGCCCATCACGGCTTCGCGCAGAAACGAACCGGTCGCGATATCCACATCAGCAAAATCGAGGAAGGCCAGAGTCGGCTCTGCCACCGGTTTGGTTTTCTGGATCAGCTGCGCAAGCATCTGCCTCCCCATGGCGCTTCCGGCGAGCGTTGCGCTGCCGGTAGGGTTGGTCAGCATCGGGTGTCGAATCATTTCACGTTCCTCACTAATGACTGTGAGATACATGAGGATAATGATGTCGTCAATCGACCCTTGGCAATCTCCTCAGACTTGCGTCCGCTCGATGAGTACAAGTCCACGCAGCATGTAATGCTTCATCCGATTTTTTTACATTTTAGCTCAAATAGTTAAGATGATTGATCGCTTGCGGTCGGCGATCAAAGAATAAGTTCCACTAATATCAGGGACTTATGAGAATGAGCGAAGATAAGAAAACCACACCACATGTGCCGCAGGCCTTCATCGACCTGATCGGCGACCACTTTCTGGAGGCAGCCCGATACCTCCGGGAAATCCAGGACGAATACCCGGACGAGTTCATCGCAGTGGCCAAAAGCCTCGGGATCAAGCGCCGCAAAGCCTATCATCTGGCCTCGGTTGACCGGAGCTTCGACAACCTCGGGGTTGCGCAGGACAGGTTGCGCAAGATCGGCTGGACAAAGCTTTCGCTCCTCGCTCCGCATGTCGATGCCGATAATGTGCTGGAGCTCTTGAACATGGCCGAGGTGCTAACCGCTTATGAGCTCAAGATGTATCTGCGCGGCGAGATGCTTGCACCGGACACCCGCGCAGTGGTCGTCTACCTCGACAAAGCGCAGTACGCCGTCTTCGAAAGTGCTGTGCTCAAGGCAGGCGCGATCAAGCACCCCCATGGCCTCACAAACAAGGAGGCTGCGCTGACCCACGCTCTGACTTCCTACCTTTCGACTGAGGGTTGATCAGAACTAATTGCACTGGCATATGGGGGACAGTTCATCAGAGGGCAGGGCCGCCTGAGCGCCGAGTTCGGCACTCGATGACTTGGATTGTTCCAAAGTCATCGAGAGCGACGCCCTGTGGACTACCCCCACTTTCAGAACTCATGTGCTGCTTCGAGCTTCGAAGCTGATCAGATCGCGCCTCGGAAAATCCGTGCAGCGCGACTGCTCGTCGCCTTTTGGCCCTCCCTTCCCCGATCTCGCGCGCCTCCTCCGACAGCAATTCGGCCGGGAAGGAGTCGCGCGGCCTTCCTGACATTCTCGTGCGCGAACTCGAACATCCGCAAGCGCCGGTGATTAACTCACGAAGTCCGGCAATGCGGTGACTTACAGCATCCTGAACGTGATCGACCACGTCAGAACAGCCGCGATGAGACGGGAAATGAAGCGCAGTCGTCCCCTGTCTGCTTCCCCAGCTGCTGCGAAAGCAAGCGCGCTGCCGAAACGCCGTGCGCGGATCGTCATCAAGCGCAAGCGGAAAGGCCATCAGGATGCACCGTCAAACGTCAGCAGCTCAAGCGTTGTCAGCAACCTCCCGACGAACCTTCCTGTGCTGCGTGACGAAGTCGCAATTCTGCGCGCGCATCTGTCACACGAAATCGATCAGATCCTTTTTGGTGAACAGTGACCGCGCGCGTCGTCCAGGAGAACACGTCGCTATGCCCTTCAAACTGAAAAAGAAGCCCACTGCTCCCAAGACCAAGCCGACCGCACCCTCAGCGAAAAAGCCGAAAGAGTTTTTCACGGTCGCCGAACTGGCAGTTCGGTGGAGCGTATCAGAACGACAGGTTCGTCGATGGATCGAGGAAGAGAAGCTCATCGCTCACCACTTTGGTCGGGCTGTTCGCATATCGGCCGCAAACGTTGCACTGTACGAAGCAAGCTGCGCTGTGGGCGTCTGACGTCTCGTCCTGTCATGTGATCGGGGGCGGGATCGGCGCAACGGTGAAACACTAAAGCCCCATTTTCAATAAAAATGGATGCTGGGAACATCACCAAAACGTCCCCCTGACCGCCCCTGTCATCACCAGTCATCAACCTACCTAGAGGAGGGCTTCACCATGCCTTCGCATGGCACCCCCACGTTGACCTTCGCCGCATTGATCCGCCTGATCATGGGGCGCGAGGAAATACCCCTAGCCAAACGGAGTGAGTTATGTTCCGCCATCAGGAAATTCGCCGAAGTTTGCAGCCTTACGCCGGGTGATATCATCGCCGATCCGGCAATCATTCGCGCCTTGGCCGCAAAGGCACCGTGGCTGCTCAGAGGCTATTCAAAGGGCAGCTGGGCGAACATCATGTCACGTGTTCGCAAGGCGCTGGAGCTTGCCGGGGTAAAAGTTCATCGCCAGCGTAGGAATTTCACCCTGAGCCCCGCTTGGGAAGAGCTCGTAGCGCCCCTGTCTACGCGTGACCGACGCGATATCCGCCGCTTCGCTGGCTGGTGCTCGGTCCGAGAAATCAGCCCGCAAGACGTCACGCCTAGCACCTTCGAGCAGTTCTACGCCTACCTTGAGCAGCAAATGATCCAGCGCAATCCGCGCGAGCGCGGGCACGTGGCCCGACGCGCGTGGAGCCGAGCAATCGCCTTGCCAGGATCGCCCTACCAACCAGTCCCCGCGCCCGAACCGATCACGAAGTGCGCTTTACGTTGGGAGGATTTTCCGCAAACCCTGCAAGACGAGGTCCGCGCCTACGCGGTGAAAGCAGTCACAGCCGACCCGTTCGATGAAGGGCATCGGCCGATCAAGCCAATAACGCTGAGTAACTACCTGACTCGGCTGCGGGTGATGGCCACGACGCTAATCGAGGCAGGCGTCCCAGTCGATCGCTTCCAGACGCTTGCAGACCTGATCGATCCGTCACTGGTGAAGCGAGCCTTCACGCTTAGGCTTCCAGACGGGGAGATTGATGACAGAGCACGCAAGGATTTGGGCGGAATGGCTGTCGGCGCGCTCAGTGTCGCCCGATATCTCGACCTCGATGATCACACGAGGGAGGAGCTCAAAAACCTAGCGAGGAAGGTGCGCTTCCGTTCGAGTGGCATGTGCGAGAAGAACAAGGCACGCCTGATCCCGCTGTTCGATCCGTTGGTCCGGCGAAAGCTTCTCAACCTTCCAGTCAGGATCGCAGATCAACTCGGCAAGGTGAAAGAGCCGACCGTGCGTCAGGCGCAGCAAATGCAGATGGCCGTACTGCTGGATTTGCTGCTTCATGTGCCATTGCGCATCCGTAATGTCTCGGAGCTCGACATCTCGAAAACCATCGTTCCTCCGGTAGCTGGCAGCGTCGGAAATTGGCGCATCGCAATCGATGCAACCGACGTGAAGAACGGATGGGCGATTGATGCCGAGCTTGGGGATGAGCTTGGCGACATGCTTGATCGCTACGTGAACGTCTTCCGGCCCGTCCTTTCAAAAATGCCGAGCACAGCGTTCTTCATCAGCCAGAGCGGCCTTCGCAAGGGGCCATCAGTGCTCTCGAAACAGCTTGCTGCGTTTGTGCGCCGGGAAATCGGCGTCACAATCCACGCTCACCTTATGCGCCATCTCGCCGCACACCTCTACCTGATCGCCAACCCCGGTGACTACGAGACGGTTCGCCGCCTGCTTGGGCACAAGCACCTCGAAACAACGGTCAGCTTCTATGAGGGGCTGCTGACGGATGACGCTTTCGCCCGGTACGACGCGCTGATCGCGGAGCTGCGCAAACAGGCGGACATCAAGTCGTCAAAACCTTCCAACGACAGCGACGACCTCGAAGAGGGGGACTTCCTGTGATCAAGCAAGCCTTCTCTCCGCTTCCAGTCGACGAATGGCCGGATCGTGATCAATCCTTGTGGGATGAAGCCAAGCAGTCTGCTGGACCATTCGACGACGACGACGGATTTGCTGCCAATTGGCGTCCTCCGACCATCAAAGGCTGTGAGCGTGGCTACGGCGTCTGGCTTGGCTGGCTCGCGACCAACGGACAGCTAAATCCCGATCTTCACCCGTGCGATCGCATCACGAAAGACCGGATCAGTGCGTTCGTGCTGGAATACGGGGTCGGCCGGGCGGAATTGACGGTCGCGGCCACCATCCGGAATTTGGCCTATGTGCTGCGTGCCTGCGCGCCGCCTCATGGTGTTGAATGGCTGACGAAGCTTGCGCACCGTATGATGAACCGTGCGAAGCCCTCACGCCCAAAACTGCCTCGGATGGCCCGCGTGACCGATGTCGATCTGCTCGCCGAACAATTGATGTCCGCGGGTCTGCAACAAATGCGGAAGGGGCAAAGGAGCGGTGCCGTGGCATACCGCGATGGCCTGATGATCGGCTTGCTGATCAATCGCCCAATGCGGCTCCGAAATCTCGCAAGCCTGCGGATCGGCCATAGCTTCATAATTGACGACTTTGGCATGAGGATGATCTTCACGCCCGAGGAAACGAAAAAAGGTGTGCCGCTCGATTGGTCCGTGCCCGAAAGGCTCGAACCCGCTGTACTCACCTACCTCGAAGAGGTCCGACCCGCCCTCTTGAAGGAGGGAATTGACGATGAAGGTTGGTTCTGGGTCGGACGGCGGGGCCGTCGGATGCCGGATACCGACATCAGCATTCGTGTGACGAAAACCACTCGTAAGCATCTCGGCCGAGACCTCTCGCCGCACTTGTTCCGCGACTGCGTTGTCACAGAAATCGCTTTAGAGCGCCCCGAATGGATTGGCCTCAGCAAGAACCTGCTGGGGCACAAGTTGCTGGCTTCCAGCCAGAAATACTACAACCAAGCCACCAGCTTCACGGCCTTCGCCCGCCATGGCGATGTCATCCGCGAGTTTCGAGGGAAATGACGATGACCCGCGCAGCCATCTACGTCCGCGTCTCCACCGTCCGGCAGGCCGAGCGCGATCTCTCGATCCCTGACCAGATCGCGCAATGCCGGACATGGTGTCAGCGCCATGACATCGAGGTCGTGCGCGTGTTCTCGGAACCGGGAGCTTCGGCACTCGACGAGGACCGGCCCGTCTTTCAGGAAATGATCCACACCGCCCGCCGATCAGACAAGCCGTTCGACATGGTGGTGGTACACTCCCTCAGCCGGTTCAGCCGGGACAGCCTGCATTCCGAGCTCTATGTCCGCGAGCTGCGCAAGGCAGGTGTGGAACTGGTCTCGATCACGCAGGAGGTGGCGCAGGACGCCTCAGGGGAGATGTTCCGCAAGCTTCTGCACATCTTTGACGAGCACCAGAGCCGGGAGACTGCAAAGCACGTTCACCGGGCGATGCTGGAAAACGCGCGGCAGGGTTTCTGGAACGGCGCGAAGCCACCCTACGGCTACGGTGTCGAGATCGCGGAGCGGCGTGGCAACAAGGACAAGAAGGTCCTCGTCATCGACGAAGTCGAGGCGCGGATCGTACGGATGATGTTCGATATGGCATCAGGGGCTCAGGGAAAGCCCATGGGCATCAAGGCCATCGCCACCTGGCTCAACGAGAGAGGCATCCTGCGAAGGGGCCGTAAATTCACTACCGGTGGTGTCCACGCGATCCTGACGTCCACCACCTATCACGGACTGCACCACTTCAACCGCAAGGACAGCCGCAACGGCAGGCCTCGCCCGCCGTCGGAATGGGTGGCCTTCGAGGTCCCCGCCCTGAT
This sequence comes from Alteraurantiacibacter lauratis, assembly GCF_037154155.1. Taxonomy (NCBI): domain Bacteria; kingdom Pseudomonadati; phylum Pseudomonadota; class Alphaproteobacteria; order Sphingomonadales; family Erythrobacteraceae; genus Alteraurantiacibacter; species Alteraurantiacibacter lauratis. Next base: position 104,233 of record NZ_JBANRN010000012.1, on the reverse strand, counting down.
CGACGAGAAGACCTTCAACGCGGTGCAAGCCCTGATGCAGAGCCGGTCACCGAAACGGATTGCCCCGCGCGTCGTCAACTCGCCTACTCTCCTCGCCGGTATAGCCCGCTGTGGGCATTGCGGGTCCGCCCTTATCCTCAACACCGGGAAAGGCGGGCTCTATCGCTACTACTGCTGTTCCCGGCGTCTCAAGGAGGGTTCCTTGAGCTGCAAAGGCCTGCGCGTGCCCATGGACAAACTCGACGACCTCGTAATCGGCGAGGTCACGAAGCGGGTCCTGCAGCCCCAGCACCTTATGGAACTGCTCGGCGAATATCTCCGCACCGCCATGGAGCGCGAGGACCGGAACCGCGATCGGCTCCGCCAGATGCGGCATGACCAAAAGGAAGCCGAAGCCGGGATCGCCCGTCTTCTGGAGCTGGTCGAGAAAGGGCTGATGGACGCAGGCGACGCATCACTGCGCGACCGTCTGGTCAATCTCCGCTTCCGCCGGGACGAGCTGGCCGACGAGATATCCGACCTCTCCCGTCGTCTCACTATGGCCGAACCCGTGATCACGCCGGAGAAGATCGAACAGATCGCAGTACTGTTGCGGGAGAAGCTGTTCAGCGGCTCGGCCGACCTGCGGCAAGCTTATGCACGGCTGCTGCTCAACGAGGTGCGGGTCGATGACCGGCAAATCCGCATCAGCGGCTCCAAAGCCGTGCTGGCACGAAGCGCATCTGCAGGTGTGGGCGAGACCACACCTGCAGTTCTATCTTTTGTTCGGGAATGGCGCACCCGACAGGATTCGAACCTGTGACCTCTGCCTTCGGAGGGCAGCGCTCTATCCAGCTGAGCTACGGGTGCGTGTCGCCGCCGCCTAGCAACGGGCGGGCGATGCGCCAAGCTTAAATCTGCTCTGCTTGCCTTGGGCCCTTGGGAAAAGGTCAGTTCTGCACCGATCCGCGTTCGCCGAATTGCGACAGGCGGCGACCGTCGGGCCGCGTCACGGTTACGTTGAAGCCGCCGTTACGCCCGTCACGCAGCGGGTAATGCGTCAGGCTGATCACCTGGCCTGGTGCGAGCGATGTGCGCGACCAGCCGTAACGCACCAGATGGTTGGGGCTCATCCCTTCGAACGCCCAGCGGTTGCCCTGCGCATCGCGCACATAGAGGAAGGTGTGCGGATTGGTCCATTCCCAGCGTTCCACCGTCACGTTCTGCATGGTGACTTCCTGCCCCCAGGCGAACATTGCGGTCGAATGGTGCGCCGATCCCGGAACCGTCATCGCGGCGCCGCCCGCCAGGGCCAGTGCGGCGGCCAGCGCGGCAAAGCGCATCCGGCGGCCAGTGGTGGTGCTTTTCATGCGTCTTCTCTCCTCGCGACAGGTCACGCACCGCGTGCCCGAGCTTCCCGGCGCGCATAGTGCCAGCATTGGCCGGACAGAATCAACCCGCCTGCTTGACTTGATACGAATTGCGACATCAATTGCATGGGCAAAGGCAACGCAGGCGGTAATGCTGATGCCGCAGGATCGCGCAAGACCGATCGCGCAAGACGACGAATGGGGAGGGACGGAATGAACTTGGCCATTAACCGGGCAGGCTGGGTGAAACGTGTAGCGGTCAGCATGGCGGGCGCAGCGGTGCTGATAGCACTGCCTGCCATGGCGCAGGACACGTTCACGCCGCCCCGCGCCACGGCCTATGCCGAAGCGACGGCGCTGCCCGACTGGACGGGCATCTGGTATCCCGATTGGGGCGCGCTGTTCTCCAACCGCGCGGTACCGCCCGTGCTCACGCCGCAGGCGCAGGCCGCTTACGACGCTTATCGCGAATCGATCCGTGAGAACGGGCCGAATCAGGAAGCGCAGGCGCAGTGCCTGCCGCCCGGCATTCCCGGCGTGATGCAGCAACCCTATCCGATCGAGATCCTGTTTTCGCCGGGGCGGGTGACAATCCTGACCGAAGCCTACGACCAGATCCGCCGCATCTATACCGATGGGCGCGGCCATCCGGAGGAGCCGGACCTGTTCTTCAACGGCAATTCGATCGGCTTTTGGGATGGCGACACGCTGGTGATCGACACGATCGGCCTGCATCCGCGCACCAATATCATCGCCGGCATCCCGCATACCGAAAAGAGCCATGTGCACGAACATATCTGGATGCCCGCGCCCGGCCAGCTGATGGTGGAATATACGATCACCAATCCGGACGTTCTGGCGCGCCCCTATGTCACGCGCATTGCCTACCGGCTCGATAACGAATTCCCCATGCGCGAATATGTCTGCGCAGAGAACAACCGGCTGGAATCGGGCGAGCACGGGGCAAATATCGATCTGGGCTTTGACGATATCGAATAGTGGCGGCGCGCGCGGCGCCTGCTAACCAAATCGCAAGGCCGCGCGCGCTAGACTGTGCGCCATGGCAACAGCAGCGCCCCGCCCCGAACATCCGGCAAGCCCGAATACCACCAGCCTGCGCTGGGCGGCGCTCAGCGATGCGGGCGCGGTGGTGGCGGCGCTGGCCGGGGTCGGACCGGAAGCGCCTGACCTTCGCCTGCGCAATTTCCCGCTGCTCATCCGTGAATGCCCCGCCTGGCGGCGCCAGTTGGCGCTGAACGCGGTGGACGATCTGGCGGCGGTCATGGAGCCGGGGATTGCCGCCCTGCTGGCGATCAATGCGCGCGGGGCCGACCCGCGTCCTGCGGCGCGCGCGCTGTGGGCCGAATTTCAGGCGGCCCGCACGGCCGTGCTGGCCCTGCTGCCACAGACCGGCGGAATGGGGCCGCTGCGCAGCGCATAAGCACGCGCGGCTTGACCGTGTTCCTCTTTCGTTCCATCTTCGCGCCATGCTCGATTCGCCCGCACTTCCTGCCGCACCCATTTCTGGCCCACGCGCGCTGGCGGTGGCGCGCGGGATTGGCCGCCTGTTTGCGCGCAACGGCATCTGGGTGATCCCCGAAATGCCGCTACGCAATGGCCGCCGCGCCGATCTGATGGGGCTGGATGCCAAGGGGCGCATCGTGATTGTCGAAATCAAGACCGCGCGCGGCGATCTGATGGGCGATGGAAAATGGCCCGATTACCTCGACTTCTGCGACCGGTTTTTCTGGGGGCTTCCGCCCGAACTGGATCGCGCCTGCCTCGACGGGGACGATTTCCGTCCGGATATGTGCGGGGTGATCGTGGCGGATGAATATGATGCCGAGATTATCCGCCCTGCCCCCAGCCACCCGCTCGCACCCGCGCGGCGCAAGGCCGAGGTGGAAAGGCTGGCCCGTGCCGCCATGCGCCGCCATGCCGTGCTGACCGATCCGCATTGCGCCGCCTGGGCCAGCGGCCACGCCGAATAGCGGCAAGGCGCGCCTTCGCGTGATCGGGCGGCAACGCGCTGGCAAGCAATGCCGGTATACCCGTCGCAAAGGCTTTGGTCTGCTGCACCGGGTTTGCTAACAGGGCTGCGATGCTGCTTGCGATCTTCTTTTCCGCTCTGGCGATGACCTTGATCGTGGGTCTGCGCTATCTGGCAACCAGCGGCCTGTTTGCCTTTGCCACCTCGCGCGTGCGCCCCGGCCTGTACAAGGGGCTGGATGCGCAAATCCGCCGCGAAATCTTCTGGTCGCTTGCCTCGGCGGCGATTTACGGCGTGCCAGCGGGCGTGGTCGCGTGGATGTGGCGGGATCTGGGCTGGACGCGCATCTATACCGACTGGAACGCGTTTCCGCTCTGGTATCTGCCAGTTTCGCTGTTCCTCTATCTGTTCCTGCACGACACCTGGTTTTACTGGACGCACCGCTGGATGCACATTCCGCGCTGGTTCAAGCGCGCCCATGCGGTGCACCACGCCAGCCGCCCGCCCACCGCCTGGGCCGCGATGAGCTTTCACCCGATCGAGGCGCTGACCGGCGCGATTGTGATCCCCGCGCTGGTGTTTCTGGTGCCGATCCATGTCGCCATGCTGGGGCTTGTCCTGTTGATCATGACCGTTATGGGCGTGACCAACCACATGGGGTGGGAGATGTTTCCGCGCTGGCTTGTTCATTCCCGCGCAGGGAATTGGCTGATAACGGCCAGCCACCACCAGCGGCATCATGACGAGTATCTATGCAATTTCGGCCTGTATTTTCGTTTTTGGGACAAGTTATGCGGCACCGATCGCGGTCTTTCGCCCCGCTCGCTTTAGCTGCGCTGGTGGCAACGGGTCTGTCCGGCCCGGCATCCTCGGTCGAGGTGACGACCAGCGTGCGCGTGGCCGTGTCCGATCTGCGCAATGGGCAGGGGCTGGTTCAGGCCTGCCTCACCGCCTTTCCGCAGCATTTTCCCGATTGCCGCGACGATCCGCAATCGCACCGGCTGACCGTGCCGGCGCGGGCCAATCTGGTGCTCGAATTCGACCGCGTGACGCCCGGCACCTATGCGGTGTCGCTCCTGCATGATGAAAACAGCAACGGCCGCGCCGACCGGATGCTGATGATCCCGCGCGAAGGCTTCGGCTTTTCCCGCGATGCGCCGGTGCGCATGGGGCCGCCGGGCTTCGACCAGGCCTCGTTCCCCGTCGGCACCAGCCCGGTCACCAAGACGGTGCGGATGCGCTATATGCTGTAATGGCTGTGCGGCCTTGGCCGTTTTGTTGCGCCAATCCGCAAGGTTCCCCGCGCAACTTCACCGAAAATTTACCACAAGCGTCCAGAAGAAGCCCCTAATTTAACGGGGATACGCCTTCGATGGACAGCATGCGCAGCGCTTTTGATTCGCACGATACGGCCTTGGATGACGAGGTCGTGCACGACGCCCCGCCCGCGCCCGTTGGCGGGGACGAGCGCCGGATGCAGGTGCGCGCCTACAATTTCTGGGCCAGCCTGCTCGATAACCGCAATTTCCCCCATGTCGACGATCTCGACCCGCTCAGCCTGCCCGATTTCGGCCCGCACGGCGTGCTGCTCGACTTTTCCACCGGGATCGAAAACCCGGCGGTTGCCTTTCTGGGCGAAAAGCTGGCGCAGGAATGCGGCGGCGATGGTGCGCCCATCCGGATGCTCTCCGATGTGCCCGCACGCTCGCTGCTGTCGCGCATAACTGACCATTATATGCAGATCCTCGCCAACCAGGCGCCGATCGGGTTCGAGGCGGAATTCGTCAACCAGCGCGGTTCCACCATCATGTATCGCGGCATCCTGCTGCCCTTTTCCAGCGATGACGAGACGATCGATTTCATCTTCGGCGTGATCAATTGGAAGGAACTGGCCGACGCGCAGATGGCGGACGAGTTGCTGCTGGAAATCGACCAGTCGCTTGCTGCCGAAACGGTGCCGCCGCGTGCCGCGCCCGAACCGCTGCCGATGGCCGACTGGGCCGATGGCCCCGCCGCCGCCATCGCACCGGCTCAGCCCGCCTATGCCGCGCGCGATCAGCATGGCCTGCCCGTGCCGTCCTTCGGCCTTGATGATCCGGACGCCTTCGATCAGCCCGAAGCCGGGGCACCGGTGGGCGCGGCAATGGGGCTGGCCGATTGGCTGGCCGCCGCGCGCGAGCAGGCCCTGCAGGCGCGGAGCAACGAAGACCGCACGCGCGGCGCCTTGTATGAGGCGATCGGCCGTGCCTATGACTTCGCGCTGGCCGCTGCCGATGCTCCGGAAGAATTTGCCGAACTGGTGGCCGATGCAGGCCTGCCGATGCAGAGCCGCGCGCCGATGACGCCGGTGGTGAAGCTGGTCTTCGGCGCGGATTACGACAAGACGCGGCTTGCCGAATATGCCAGCGCGCTGACCCATGCCCGCCGCGTGGGGCTGGGCCAGGGCGAACTCGCCGCCTATCTGGCGCGGGCCGAAGGCGGGTTGAAAGGCGTCCTTGCCGAAGAACGGCGCCTGCGCCGCGAAGGCACGCCGGCCAACTCGCGCCGCATGGCAACCGGCCCGCGCAGGGCGATTGCCAGCCGCCTGCGCGCACTGCCCCCGGCTCCGCTGGATGCCGTGCCCGGCGAAGGGGCGGAATTCGCGCTCATCCTGGTGCGCCGCACGCCCGAAGGCACGGTGGCGCTGCTGGGCGAAGTGCCGCAGGACATTGCCCTGATCGAACGCGCGGCGCGCAAGCTCACCGGCTAAACGCGCCCGCAACCTGCCATCTTCATTTTGCGTTCAGGGGCGGGCGGGTTACCAAGGGGCCATGCGCCCCCTGCTTTCCCACTCCGTGCCGCGCCTTGTGGCGCATTGCGCTGCGGTTTTCGCGCTCCTGCTTGCCAGTGTGCAGCCAGCCGCCGCGCAAAGCATCCTGCGCGATGCCGAGACCGAGCAATTGCTGCGCGACATGATCGACCCCCTTGCCGAGGCTTCGGGCCTTGGCGCCGGATCGGTGGAAGTCGTGCTGGTGAACGACAATTCGATCAACGCTTTTGTGGCAGGCGGACAGCGCGTCTATATCCATACCGGGCTGATTGCCGCTGCGGATACCGCCAACGAGGTGCAGGGCGTGATGGCGCACGAGCTGGGCCATATCACGGGCGGCCACATCATCCGCTTCAGCGAAGGGGCGGGCAATGCGATGCGCATCTCGCTGCTGTCGGCGCTGGCAGGCATTGCCGCCGCGCTGGCGGGCGGGGGCGAGGCGGCGATGGGCGTAATGGCGCTGGGCCAGCAGATGGCAATGGGCCAGTTCCTCGCCTTCACCCGCACGCAGGAAGCCAGCGCCGACGCGGCGGGCGCGCAGTATCTCTCCGCCGCAGGGATCTCCGGGCGCGGCAGCCTGGAGTTTTTCCGCAAGCTGCAAAGTTATGAATTCCGCCGCGGCATCAGCCAGGATCGCGAATATGAATATGCGCGCACCCACCCCATGTCGGGCACGCGCATCGCGGCGCTGCGCGACGGATATATGGACGATCCCGCCTGGGATACGCCCAACGATCCGGTGCTGGAAGAACGGTTTCAGCGGATCAAGGCCAAGCTGTTCGGCTTTCAGGCAACGCCCGAACGCACATTGAATGCCTTTCCCGTCTATATGACCGGGGTGCCCGCCCGCTATGCCCGCGCCTATGCCTATCACAAGGATGCGCGGATCGAACAGGCGCTGGCCGAGACCGATGCCCTGCTGGAGATGGAGCCGGACAATCCCTATTTCCTTGAACTCAAAGGTCAGATCCTGCTCGAATCGGGCCGGCCGCTCGAAGCACTGGCGCCGCTGCGCCGGTCGGTCGAACTCACCAATGCGGACCCGCTGATCGCGCCGATGCTGGGCCATGCGCTGCTTGCGACAGAAGACCCGATCCATTTGGAGGAAGCCGAACGCGTGCTGCGCGCCGCCGTGGGCCGCGACCGGCGCAATCCCTTCGCCTGGTATCAGCTCGGCGTGGTTTACGGCCAGCGCGGCGATATTCCGCGCGCGCAGCTTGCCAGCGCCGAGCAGCAGATCATGAGCGGCAATCCCCGCAGCGCACTGATGAGCGCGCAGGGTGCCGAACAGGGTCTCCCCATGGGCTCGCCCGACTGGCTGCGCGCACAGGACGTGGCGATCGAGGCGCGCGCGCAGATCGAGAGGCAAGTTGAACGGCGCGGCAATCGCGACTAGCACCGGGATCATGCGCTGGATTGCCACAATCGCCGTTTCGCTGCTGGCCGGGTTTGCCGGGGCGGCGCTGTTCACGCTCACCCCGCTGGCTGACCGGGCGGGGGAGGCGTGGCTAATGCGCGATCCCGAAGTGCTGACGCGCGCAATGGACGAATTGCAGCGCCGTGCCATGGCAGAGCGGATTGCCCCGGTGCGTGCGGAAATGGAAACGCCCTTCCCTGGCGCGGTGCTGGGCAATCCGCAAGGCACGGTGACCCTGGTCGAATTTACCGATTACGCCTGCACCTTCTGCCGGCAAAGCGTGGCCGATGTGGACGCGCTGATCGCCGCCAATCCCGATCTGAAAGTGGTGATCCGCGAATTGCCGATCCTCTCGCAGGACAGCGTGGATGCCGCGCGCATGGCGCTGGCCGCCGCGCAGCAGGGCCGCTTTGCCCAGTTCCACGCCGCGATGTTTGCAGCTGGGCAGGTGACGGCGGACACCATCACCGCCGCCGCCACGCAGGCGGGCGTCGATCTGGCGCGCGCCCGCGCCGCCATCGATGCGGGCGTTTTCGACAGCCAGTTGCAGAACAATGTCTTTCTGGCCCAGACGCTGGGCATCAATGGCACGCCGTTCTTCATCGTGGGCGACCGGGCATTGAACGGGGCGGTTGGCCGCGAGGCGATTGCCCGCGCGCTGGACGAGGCCCGTGCCTCGTAATGCGCACAAGACAGGAGGGCGCGCCCTTTGGCAGTGACCCGCTTTTCGTCCATCCGGCGGCAATCGCGCCCTGCGGGGAAGGGGGCGGGCGGCGGCACCACCATGTCTGCGCCGCAGCCGGCGGGCGGCATCAGAGGCGGCGCGTCGATGGCGGCGCTGCCTTTCCGCCCCACGCCTTTTTTTGCGGACAAGAACCGGGCCTTCTGGCGCCTGCAACTGATCGGCTGGGGCGGGGCGATGGCGCTGCGGTCGGCCACCGCGCTCACGAACAATCCGGACCGGCCGCTCGACTTCCTGGTGCTGGTGACGATCGCCACGATCACCGGCTTTTCGATCAGCCTGATCCTCTCGGTCGTCTACAGCTACCTCATCACCCGCCGCCCGCTGATCACCTGGAGCCTGACCGCGCTGGCGCTGGCGGTGGCGGTGTTCGTGTCAGCCTTCATCAACGCCTGGACGATCAGCCTCAGGCCCGAAGCGGCCGATACCAGTTTCACCAGCCTGGTGCTGGGCGTGTTCTACCTCGACATGACGCTGCTGGGCGCGTGGTCGGCGCTGTATTACGCGATCAATTTCTTCCTGCAGGTGGAAGAACAGAATGACCGGCTGGAAAGGCTGGAAGCGCAGGCCACCGCCGCGCAGCTTGCCATGCTGCGCTATCAGCTCAACCCGCATTTCCTGTTCAATACGCTCAATTCGATCAGCACGCTGGTGCTGCTGAAACAGACCGCGCCCGCCAATGCGATGCTTACCCGCCTGTCCAGCTTCCTGCGGCACACGCTGGTTACGCAGCCCGGCGCGAAGGTGACGATCGCGCAGGAGGTGGAGACGCTGCAGCTTTATCTCGAAATCGAGCGGATGCGGTTCGAGGAACGGCTGCGCACCGAATTCCGCATCGACCCGGTGGCGCAGCGTGCGCTGATCCCGTCCATGCTGCTGCAACCGCTGGTCGAAAACGCGATCAAATACGGCGTGTCGGCGCAGGAAGAAGGCGCACGCATTTCGGTCGCCGCGCATTTGGTGGGCAACCGCCTACGGCTGACCGTGGCGGATACCGGGCCGGGCCTGCAGGGATCATCGCGCCGCGACATCATCGAAAACAGCCCCGCGAACGGCAAGCACGTCTCCACCGGCGTCGGCCTTGCCAATATCCGCGACCGGCTGGCGCAGGCTTACGGCGAGGAACACCGTTTCGACATCGTGACCCCGCCGGGCGGCGGCTTTACCGTCATCATCGAAATCCCCTTCGAACCCGAAACACGCCCCCAGACGGGCGGCGGCTTTGAAGGTGGCGCCAGACAGGGGGAATCGCACATGGCCGGAGGCACGCCCGCCATTCCCGAAAAAACGCATGGCTCCCCGGAACCCGAACCGGGGCCGCTGCATATTGGATTACCGAAATGACTATTCGCACAATTCTTGTCGACGACGAAAAGCTGGCCATTCAGGGCCTGCAACTGCGTCTGGAAGCCTTCGCGGACGTGGAGGTAATCGGCACCTGCGCCAACGGACGCGAGGCGATCCGCGCCATCAAGACAGAAAAGCCCGATCTGGTCTTTCTCGACATCCAGATGCCCGGTTTTGACGGGTTTTCGGTGGTCAAAGGCGTGATGGAGATCGAGCCACCGTTGTTCGTTTTCGTCACCGCTTACGAGGAACACGCGATCCGCGCGTTCGAGGCCAATGCGGTCAATTACCTGATGAAGCCGGTGGACGAGGCAAAGCTGGCGGACACGATCGAGCGCGTGCGGCAGCGTCTGGCCGAAAAACGCAGCGCCGAGGAAGCCGAGAAGCTGAAGGACGTGCTCGCCGAAGTCAGCCCCGAAAGCCTGGAGGAAATCGCCAGCAGCGAAGAAACCGAGACATCCTCGCGCTATGAAAAGATGATCAACATCAAGGATCGCGGGCAGATTTTCCGCGTCGATGTGGACAGCATCGAACATATCGAGGCGGCGGGCGATTACATGTGCATCTACACCGGCGACAATTCGCTGATCCTGCGCGAAACGATGAAGGATCTCGAACGGCGCCTCGACCCGCGCAATTTCCAGCGGGTGCACCGCTCCACCATCGTCAATCTCGACCTGGTGCGGCAGGTGCGGCCGCATACCAACGGTGAGTGCTTCCTGGTTCTCGAATCAGGCGCCGAGGTGAAAGTCTCACGCTCCTACCGCGACGTGGTGGCGCGCTTCGTGCACTAGCTTGCTTTGCGAAGGGCCATCCGGCCCCCAGGAGCGTTGAACGGTCCTCGGTGCTGTTCGCTCCGCCTTCGGCTGCACGGCGCGTGCGGGCGCGCGTTTGCGCTTTGGCTGGCGCGTGCTTGCGGCTAGAGGACGGGCATGGCTGACTTTTCCCTCCCCGGCTTTGACCTTGCCGCCTTTGTCCGTGCGACGCTGGACGAGGATCTGGGCGTGGGCCTGCCCGGCGGCGGGGTGGATGTGACCGCGACCAGCGTGATCCCCGCCGATGCGCGCTTTTCGGGCGTGATGGACAGCCGCGACGCCATCGTGGTCGCGGGCCTGCCGATTGCCGCCGCCTTCTTCCGCGCACTTGATCCCGAAATGGAGATCGAACTGCTCGCCAAAGAGGGCGAGGCGGTGGAGGCCGGAACCGATATCATGCGCCTGTCGGGCAATGCCCGCGCCCTGCTGACCGCCGAACGAAGCGCATTGAACACCGTGCAGCATCTGTCCGGCATTGCCACGCTGACCCGCGCCTATGTCAATGCGATGGGCGAAACTTCCGCCCGCCTGCTCGACACGCGCAAGACCATTCCGGGCCTCAGGCACCTTGAGAAATACGCCGTGCGCATGGGCGGCGGCACCAATCACCGCAGGGGATTGTGGGATGCGGCGATGATCAAGGACAACCACGTGCTTGTGGCAGGATCGGTGGGCGAGGCGGTGCGCCGGGCGCGCGATGCGGGCGTGGCCGACATCATCTGCGAAGTCGACCGGCTCGACCAGATCGAACCCGCGATCGTTGCGGGGGCGAGCCATCTGCTGCTCGACAATATGGATGCCGCCACCTTGCGGCAGGCGGTCGCCCTTGTGGCAGGCCGCGCCAAGACCGAGGCCAGCGGCGGGATCACGCTTGCCACGATTGGCGAAAAGGCGGCGAGCGGCGTCGATTTCATCTCGGTCGGGCGGCTGACGCAAAGCGCGCCCGCGGCAGATATCGGCCTCGATTTCGATCTGCTGTGAAGCGGCTGGCGGCGCTCCTGCTCCTGGCCGCCCCCACCCCGGCGTGGGCGCAGGCCTATCAATGCACCCTGCCACCGGCGCCGCAATCCGTCCCCGCGATCACGCCCGACGGCCCCGCACGGCTGATGCCGGTCACCGGCTATACGCTGGCCCTGTCGTGGAGCCCGCAGTTCTGCCGGGGCCGCGAGAACAGCCGCGCCCACGCCCGGCAATGTTCGGGGCAGAGCGGGCGCTTTGGCTTTATCGTCCATGGCCTGTGGCCCAATGGGCGCGGGGAAAGCTGGCCGCAATGGTGCCCCACCAACCGCCAGCCTGACCCGGCCAGCGTGCGCCAGATGCTCTGCACCACGCCCGATGCCCGCCTGCTCGCGCATGAATGGGCAAAGCACGGCGCTTGCATGGTGGGCACCCCGCAAACCTATTTCCGCGTCACCCGCCTGCTTTACGACGATCTGCAATGGCCCGATTTCGACCGGCTTTCGCGCCAGCGCAATCTGACGGCGGGCGATGTGCGCGCCGCCTTTGCCCGCGCCAATCCGGGCTGGAGCGCGGACAGCATCGGCCTGCTGGTGAACGAGCAAGGCTGGCTGCGCGAAATGCGCCTGTGCATGGGCCGCAATTTCCGCCCCGCCCCCTGCACAGCGCGCCGGCTCGGCCCGCCCGATTCGGCCAGCGTGCGGATCTGGCGCGGTTTATAAGGCTCTAACTGCGCCGCGCTTCGAAAAAGCCGCGCAGCAATTCGCTTGCCTCTGCCGCGCCCGGCCCCGCCACCACTTCGGGCCGGTGCAGGCATTGCGGATGATCGAACACGCGTGCGCCCTGTTCCACTGCGCCGCCCTTGGGATCGCTGGCGGCGTAGACCAGCCGGGCGATTCGCGCATGGGCAATGGCGCCCGCACACATGGCGCAGGGTTCCAGCGTGACGAACAGATCGCACCCCGTCAGCCGTTCATTGCCAAGCGCAGCGGCGGCGGCGCGCAGGGCCACAATCTCGGCATGGGCGGATGGATCGGCATCGATTCGCGTGCGGTTGTGCCCGCGCCCGATAATTGCGCCGTCCTTGACCACTACCGCGCCCACGGGCACTTCGCCCAGAGCGGCGGCCAGCCGCGCTTGGTGCAGCGCCTCTGCCATGGGCGGGGGAAGGGGCCAGCGGGTCATGGCGCAAGCGCTAAACCGCCCGCGCGGACTGCGCAACCGCGCGCCATTTGCTTGACGGGTGCGCCCCTGCTCTGTATGCGCGCGCCTTTCCCGGCATCGTGCCGCATCCGATTCACCGTTTTGTACGAGAGAGTTTTGTCATGTCGCGCATTTGCGAACTCACCGGCAAGGGCCGCCAGGTTGGCCACAATGTCAGCCACGCCAACAACAAGACCAAGCGCGTCTTCCTGCCCAATCTGCAGAATGTCACGCTGATCTCGGAAAAGCTCGATCGCAGCTTCAAGTTCCGCGTGTCGACCCACGGCCTGCGTTCGGTGGAGCACAATGGCGGTCTCGACAACTGGCTGCTCAAGACCAATGACGAGAAGCTGTCGGCCAATGCGCTCAAGGTGAAGCGCGAGCTGAAGAAGGCGATGGCCGCCGCCTAAGCGCGCCCGCGTTTTCATTTTCGGAAAGGGCGCCCGGCGGATTGGCCCGGCGCCCTTTTTCGTGCGCCTATTGCGCGGGCTGCCAGATCAGCCGCGCCACCAGCGTGCGTTGCAGCGCGGCCTGGTTGTCGTCCGACGCAATCCAGATTTCCACCGTTCCATCATCCTGCGCACGCACACCCAGCGCCTCGTAATTCTCGCGCGGCAGGATCGTGTCGAGATCGAGCAGCCTTTCGAGCGGCCATCGCCCGCCCGGCGTAATCCGCGCCGGATCGCCAAGATAGAGCCGCGCGGTAAACGGCGGCAGGCTGGGCCGAAGCCCACGCGCCAGCACCAGCACGCGCCCGTCGGGCAATTGCGCCATGGCGGTGGCGTAATAGGGATCGGGCAGGGTGAAGCGGAAGCGTGCCGCCGCGCCATCGGCCGTGGGGTCAGATGCGAACAGCAAGCCGTCACCGCGATGTTCAGGCAGCACGATGAAGCGCCCGTCCTTCAGGCGCACCAAGGCCTCCGCCCCGCCATTCACCGGCCAGGGCTGCATTTCGGGCGGGCGGCGCGCAGCGATCCGGTTGCTCGCCACATCATAGCGGACAATGGCGTTGAAGTTTTCAAACCCCAGCCAGTAATCGCCGGTTTCGGGATCGCGCGTGGCCGATTCGATATCGCGCCGCACATTGCCGAAATCGCCCACATCCCACACCTGCGCAAACACGCGCCGGTCGCCCGGATGGCGCAGCACGCCATCCTCCACCGCCAAAGTCAGCCGCGTGCCCCGGTCGGAAAACAGCCGCAGCAACCCGTCCCCCAGCGGCAGAAGCGCGGAAAAGCCGCCAAACTCCATCGAGGGGCTGGCGAGTTGCCACAGCCCTGCACGGGTGAAGTCGCCTTGCCGCGCAGGCAGAGCCACTTCGACCGCGCGCACTGTCACATCTTCGGGCGGAGCGGTCACCGGCCCGCCGCGCAGCCAGATCGGCCCCAGCAGCAGAAGCGTCAACAGAACAAGGGCTGCACGACGATTCAGGGCATCGGCCCGGTCAGCAGAATGGGGTCGAGCCGAGCCTCGCGCCATTTTACACCCCAATGAAGATGCGGGCCGGTGGCGCGCCCGCTGGCGCCGATGCGGCCAATCGGCTGGCCCTGCCGCACCGTCTCGCCCTCGCGCACAAGGATCGCCGAATTGTGCAGGAAGGCGCTGTTGAGGCCATTGCCGTGATCGATGATGAGGAGATAGCCCTCCAGGCTGAAGGGCGTATCGGTGGCCAGCACCACCACACCGTCCGCCGGGGCGACAAAGGTGGTGCCGTCGCCGCCCGCAATGTCGATGCCCGAATGGTAGGCGCCCGGCTCCCCGCGATAGACGCGCTGCGAGCCGAAACGGCCCGAAATGCGCCCTCGCACCGGCCAGATGAATTGCTGCCGCCAGCCATCGGACACTGCGTTCACTTCGCGCGCGGCGTTGATGCGCGCCAGTTCGGGCAGGCGGCGCTGCATGAAGGCCTCGCTCGCCCCGCCGGGGCTGCGGGCGACATTGACGTGTTCGATCTGCCAGTTGCGCGGGGCAAGGGTGAGGGGGGCGACCACATGACTGCCATCGGGCATGTCGGCCACCAGTTCCACCTGCCCGCCTGCATCGCGATCAAACCCGGCGAAGAAATGGCCCTGCGCGTCAAGCACCAGCGCCTGATCGCCCAGCCGCGCTGCAACCGCGCCCGCAGGGGCCTGCCCGCGGATCCAGCCGCCTTGCGTCAATTCGCCCGCATAGGTGAAGGCGGGCACCGCACTTGCCTGCACGGCGGACTGCGCGCTGCTGTCGGCGGAAAACAAGGCAAAACTGCCGCCCGTTGCCGCCACGGCCGCCAGCGCGGCCAGTTTCAAGGGGCGCTTCATTCGCCTTCGAGCGCGCGGCGCGTCGAAATCTCCGCGCTGGCGTAGGGCTCCTGCCGTTCCACGCTCCAGTAGCGCAGCTCGTCAAGCGCGATCTTCTCTCCGCTCACCGCGCAGACCACATACTGGCCGTGGCGGATCACGCGAAAGCCGTTGGGGCCATAGATCAGGGTGGCGGGCTGGTCGGAAGCGGACATCAACATGGGTGTGGCCTTATCAAGCGGGGCGGGTCAAAACAATTCCTCTTGCCCGCTGGCCGGATCGCCATCGCGGGGCTTGCGCGGGGCGGCGGGGCGTTTGGCCCCGGCGGGAACAACGGACAATTCGCCATCAGCAAAGCGTATAGCCAAGTGCGCCTGACTGCTGGCTGAAGCGCGGCTGGTGACCGCGTGGCCGCTTGCATCGAGCACCATCGCATAACCGCGTGCGAGCGGGCGTTCGGGGTGCAATTGCTGCGCCAGCCGGGCCAGCGCGGCAAGCCTCGCCTGCCGCTCGGCCAGCGGGCGCTGCACCAGAGCAGGCGAAAGGCGCACCGCATCCAGCCGCCTTTCCCCGTCGCGCAAGGCCCGTTGCAGGATCGCAGGCGTCAGCCGCAGCTTTGCCAGCCGTTCGCGCCCGGCAGAGGCCCGCCCCTGAAGCGCGCGGCGCAAGCCATCGCCCGCCAGATCGAGCCGCTGGCTGGCAGCTTGCAACAGATATTCGGGCCGGGGCAGGCGCTGGCTGCGCGCCTCCAGCCGCTCGCGCCCCAGCGCCACGGGCCTGAGCGCGCTCTTGCGCTGGCGCAGACCCAGTTCGGCCAAGGCCGTGGCGAGATCGGCGCGCACCGGCACCGCCATTTCCGCCGCCGCGGTGGGCGTGGGCGCGCGCCGATCGGCGGCGAAATCGCACAACGTCGTGTCGGTCTCGTGCCCCACCGCGCTGATCACGGGGATCGGGCTTGCGGCGACGGCGCGCACCACCTCCTCCTCGTTGAAGGCCCACAGATCCTCGATCGATCCGCCCCCGCGCGCCACGATCAGCAAATCAGGCCGCTTGTCCAAAGGCATCGCGCCAAAGCCGCGCACTGCCGCCGCCACTTGGCCCGCCGCACCCTGCCCCTGCACCAGAACCGGCCAGACGAGCACATGGCTGGGAAAGCGATCCGCCAGCCGGTGCAAAATATCGCGGATCACCGCGCCGGTGGGGGATGTGACGACGCCGATGGTGCGCGGGAGGAAAGGCAGCGGCCGCTTGCGGCGTTCATCGAACAGGCCCTCTGCCGCCAACCTGGCGCGGGTCTTTTCCAGCAGGGCCAGCAGCGCGCCTTCGCCCGCGATCTCCATGCTGTCCATCACGATCTGGTATTTGGAGCGGCCGGCGAAGGTCGTGATCTTGCCCGTCACCACCACTTCCACACCGTCTTCGGGAACAAAGGCGAGACGCGCGGCCTGCCCCTTCCACATCACGGCGTCGAGCACCGCGCCTTCATCCTTCAGGCTGCAATAGAGGTGGCCCGATGCCGCGCGCTTTACGCCCGACAATTCGCCGCGCAGACGGACAAAGCCGAACCGGTCCTCCACCACGCGTTTCAGCGCGGCAGAAATTGCGGTGATGGACAGGGGAACCGAATTGTCCCCAGGCGCACTCTTGGCTACCAGCCCCTCACCTGCAAATTCGGAAATCGGATCGGAACTGGGCATGAATATCCTCTTGCTGGGATCGGGCGGACGCGAACATGCGCTGGCCTGGAAGCTGGCGCAATCCCGCGCGATCACCGAAGATGGCGGAAAACTCTTCGCCTGTCCCGGAAATCCGGGGATCGCGGCCCATGCCGACTGTTTCGACATGGATGTAACCGATCACGATTTGGTGCTGGCCTTTTGCGAGCAGGAGCATATCGGCCTGGTCGTGATCGGCCCCGAAGCGCCGCTGGTGGATGGCCTGGCCGATTCCCTGCGCGCCGAAGGCTTCGCGGTGTTCGGCCCGTCAAAGGCCGCCGCCCAGCTTGAAGGCAGCAAGGGCTTTACCAAGGATCTGTGCGCGCGCGCCAATATCCCCACCGCCGGATATGTCCGCACCACTTCGCTCGAACAGGCCAAAGCCGCGCTGGACGGTTTCAAGCCGCCCTATGTGCTGAAGGCCGATGGGCTGGCCGCAGGCAAGGGCGTGGTGATTGCCGAATCGCTGACCGATGCCGAGGCAGCGCTGGCCGATATGTTCGGCGGCGCGTTCGGTGATGCGGGCGCGGAAGTGGTGATCGAGGAATTCATGGCCGGCGAGGAGGCAAGCTTCTTCGCGCTGACCGATGGCGCCACCATCCTGCCCTTTGGCACGGCGCAGGATCACAAGCGCGTGGGCGATGGCGACACCGGCCCCAATACCGGCGGCATGGGCGCCTACAGCCCCGCCCCGATCATCACCCCCGACATCCGCGCGGAGGTTTTCAGCCGCATCCTGACGCCCACGGTGCAGCAATTGGCCGCCGACGGCACGCCCTATTGCGGCGTGCTCTATGCCGGGCTGATGCTGACCGAGGAAGGCCCGAAACTGGTTGAATACAACTGCCGCTTTGGCGATCCGGAATGCCAGGTGCTGATGATGCGGCTGGAAGAAGACCTTGCCGAATATCTGCTCGCCTGCGCCACGCAAGCGCTTGGCAGCATGGAGCGTCCGCGCTTTTCGCACGACACCGCGCTGACCGTGGTGATGGCGGCAAAGGGCTATCCCGCAACGCCGGAAAAGGGCGGGCTGATCGATCTGAAAGACGCCGAGGCGGAAGGCGCGATCGTGTTCCACGCTGGCACCGTGCGGGACGAGGAGGACGGCACATTGCGCGCCAATGGCGGCCGCGTGCTCAATGTCACCGCGCGCGGCGCAACAATCGCAGAGGCCCGCGAAAAGGCTTACGCGGCAGTCGACAGGATCGATTTTGCCAGCGGATTCTGCCGCCGCGACATCGGCCACAGGGAATTGGCGCGGGCAAAGGCGCGGGGCTGAAACCGCCGCTTTCCTACACGCCCCGCCCGCATTCACTCTCGGCGCGGCTCTTTCCAATGTCGATCATACTGCACAGCACAGGCGTGTTTTGCTTCTCGCAAGTGTCAACTTCGCAAAATTGGCCCAACAGGCTGATTTGACGAGGTTATTTTGGCGAAATGCCCGCCGTCACGGTGTCAACTTCGTCAGCTTTGCCCCAGTTTTTGCCGCATCAATTCGGCCAGATCAGCTTCGGGCCGTGCGCCGTAATGGCTGATGATTTCGGCCGCTGCGATAGCCCCCCGACGCAGGCACATGGCGAGCGGTTCGCCCTTTACATGGCCATAGAGGAAACCGGCGGCGAACAGATCGCCTGCGCCGGTGGTATCGACCACGTGATCGACCGGTTCGGCGGCAACCGCAGCCCGCTCGCCCTGCGCCACGGCCACCGCGCCCTTTTCGCTGCGGGTGACGACCAGCACCGGCACTTGCGGGGCAAGCCGCGCAAGGCCCGCTTCGAAATCATCCGCGCCTGTCAAGGCTGCGAGTTCGGCTTCGTTGGCAAACAGGATGTCGATCAGGCGATCGGCAATCAGCGTGCGGAAATCGTCGCCGTGGCGGGCGATCACGAACCCGTCGGACAGGGTGAAGGCGACCTTGCGCCCCGCCGCCTTTGCGCTTTCGATCGCCCGGCGCATCGCGGCGCGCGGTTCTTCCGGGTCCCACAAATAGCCTTCGAGATAGAGGATACCGGCACCCCCGATGGCTTCCTCGTCCAAAGCGGCGGCGGGCAGGAACTGGCTCGCGCCCAGGAATGTGTTCATCGTGCGCTGGCCATCGGGCGTCACGAAGATAAGGCAGCGCGCGGTGGAAGGCTGGCCCGGCCTTGCAGGAGTGTCGAAATCAATGCCGACCGCGCGGATATCGTGCGCGAACACGGTGCCCAGCTGGTCATCCGCCACCTGCCCCACAAAGGCGCATTGCGCGCCCAGCGCCGACAAGCCCGCCAGCGTATTGGCGGCGGAACCGCCCGAAATCTCCCGCGCCGGGCCCATCGCATCGTACAGGTCGCGCGCCTGATCCTCGTCCACCAGCGTCATGCCGCCCTTGTTCAGGCCCAGCTCCTCGATCAGCTCGTCCGAACAGGAGGCCACTACGTCGACAATGGCATTGCCGATGGCGATTACATCATAGCGTGGTGCGGTCATGCGAATTCCCGTCGATCATCAGGTGAGACATTTGTGCAGCTGCAATTGACACCGGGGCGCGCAAAAGCAATCGCATTTGGCAATGACGGGCATTTTCTCCGCCTTGCTGCTGGCGCTGCGCCAGCTTTCCGATCCGGCAGTGTTGCGCGTGCTGGGCAAGAGTGTCGCGGTGACGTGCGCGCTGTTCCTCGCTTTGGCAGCGGCGGGATGGTTTGTGTTCGACCGGGTTCTGCAAGCTTTGGGATTGGGCGAAGCGCTGTTTGCCGGGGCGGACGATCTGCGCGCGCTGGCCTCGGCGCTGCTGGCGCTGGGCGGCTTGTGGCTGGTATGGCGCGTGGTGGCGATGCTGGTGATCCAGTTCTTCGCCGCCGAAGTGGTGCATGCGGTGGAGGCGCGGCATTACCCGCACGCGGCCAGCGCGGCGCGGTCGCTCACCACCGCGCAGGAGACGAAGGCAGGGCTGCGGGCAGGGTTGCGGGCGGTGCTGTTCAACCTTGCCGCCGTGCCGCTGGCCTTGCTGCTGCTGTTCACCGGGATTGGCCCGGCGCTGGTGTTCTGGGTGGTCAATGCGGCGCTGCTGGGGCGCGAATTGCAGGACATGGTCTGGCTGCGGCATTGCCATACAGCGGACGCAGATTGCCCGGTTTCCGGCACGCAGCGCTTTCTGCTGGGCGGCGCGGTGGCTGCGCTGATGCTGGTGCCCTTCGCCAATTTCCTTGCCCCCGTGCTCGGCGCGGCAGCGGCGACGCATCTGGTGCACCGCCGGGACGGCACATGAGATGAGCGGAACGCTGCGCTTTCTGGCGACCATCGCCGCCACGCTGGCCCTTGCCGCCTGCGCGACCACGCCCGCCCCGCCGGCGGGTGGGGGTGTGCCCCCGCCAGTGCGCCCGCAAGTGCCTCCGCCATCGGCTTCGGTGCCGCCCACCGTGCCCTTGCCCCCGCCGGTCGACGGGTTCCGCCAGCCGGAAATCATGCGCGGCCCTGGACTTGACGGGGTGGTGCGCGAACACGCGCCCAGCCTGATCCGCCAGTTCGGCACGCCGCGGCTGGACGTGGCCGAAGGCGATATGCGCAAGCTGCAATTCTCAGGCCCAGCCTGTGTGCTCGACATCTATCTCTACCCCTTGCGTCCCGGCGCGGATCCGGTGGCGACATGGCTCGAAGCGCGCCGGGCAAGCGACGGGGCACAGGTCGATCTGCTTGCCTGCATGCAGGCGCTACGGCGCGCCGGCACGGGCGAGGGGCGCGGGGAAGAAAGGGGGTAACCCCAATTTAAGCTTGTCCTGCGACAAGGTGTCATCCGCCTCACAGGAAAAGCATACTCCGCCCATGACCATGCATTTTGCCGATCTTGCCCGCACCGCCGCCAGCGATGGCACCATTGGCGATGCCGAAGTGCAGGCCCTACGCGCCGCCGGCTGGGCCGATGGCCGCATCTGCCGGGCGGAGGCTGAGGCGATCCTTGCCGCCAATGCCGCCATCGCCGATCCCTCGCCCGCGTGGAGTGACTTCTTTGTCGAGGCGCTGCGCAACTTCGTGCTGAACGGCACCCCGCCGTGCGGCTATGCGAGCGCGGAGGAGGCCGCATGGCTGATCGCGATGGTCAGCGCCGACGGGCGCGTCTCCTCGCTGACCGAGCTGGAACTGCTGGTGCAGATTATCGAAGGCGGCCTTGGCGTGCCGCATAGCCTCAAGCACTACGTGCTCGGCGTGGTCGAGGCCGAAGTGCTCACCGGCACCGGCCCCTTGCGTTGCGGCGGCGAGTTGTCCGCCACCCATGTGACCGAGGCCGAGGCCCGCCTGATCCGCCGCGTGATCTTCGGCAGCGCCAGCGACCGGCCCGCCGCCGTGAGCCGTAGCGAAGCCGAAATGCTGTTCCGCCTGAAGGATGCGACACTGCACCAGGCCAACGCACCCGAATTCGAGCGCCTGTTCGTGCAGGGCGTGGGCAATTACCTGCTGGGCTATGCCAGCGCATCAGCCCATGTCAGCCGCGAGCGGATGCTGGAACTGGAAGCCTTCGTGGCCGACAACCGCCCGCAGGTGGGCCGGTTCATGGGAGCGATGGCCAAGGCGGCGCCCAGTGCCTTTGGCGTCATTTTCGGGCGCAAGACCGATGCGCTGCCCAGCCGCGCCGCGCAGGTGGCCGAAGCGGCCGAGTTCACGGCCGTGGAGCGCGATTGGCTCGACGCGATGATGGCCGCCAACGGCGAGGTGGACGCCTATGATCGGGCGCTGCTGGCCTTTCTCGCGGAAGAGACGGGCGAAGCCTAAAGCTTGCCCGCAGCAAGAAGCGCGCGCCACCGCCTTTGCCGGTGCGTATACAGCAACCGCGCGAAACCTGCGGCGGCAAAGGTGAGCGCGCCCGCTTCCACATCTACCCGGTCGGTATAGCGACTGCCTTTGCCTTCCGGCTCCACCAGCATCGTGTGATCCCAGCGCCGGATAAGCCCGCCCGGTCCGCCATCGCGCGCACAGGCCCGGCCATTGTCGCGCAGGGCATAGCGGCCCGCCGAAGGATCGCAGGGCAGTTGCTCGATCCCCACGATCTGGTCGTCGAGCGGGATGAGGCCAAAGAGCTTCACGCCCATCTGGTATTCGCCAGGCTCCCATTCCGGCGGAAAGGCACACCTGCGAGGCGTAAAGCGCAGAAGCGGCGCAGATACCGCTTCCAGCACGGCAGGGCGCTTCACCCGTGCAAACACCTCGGCCGGGGGAAGCGACAGATGCGTGGACAGCTCGATCAGCGTCAAGGTTTCAAACCATGAAACTCTCGCCGCAGCCGCACGCGCCCTTGGCATTGGGATTGTCGAACACGAAACCGGCGGTGAAATCATCTTCGCGCCAATCCATCGTGCTGCCCACAAGGTAAAGCACGCTGGCGGCGTCGATGTAAAAGGTGCCGCCGGGCGTTTCGATCTTCTCGTCAAACGGGGTTTCGGCGGTGACATAGTCGACCGAATAGGCAAGGCCCGAACAGCCTCGGCGCGGGGTGGACAGCTTCACGCCGATCGCCCCTTCCGGCGCGCGCGCCATCAGATCGGCCACGCGCTGTTCGGCAGCTGGGGTGAGGATGACAGCGGCAGGCCGCGCGCGGGATTTGGTCTCGGTCATCTAGAGCATCCCCAGTTCAAGCCGCGCCTCATCGCTCATTTTCGAGGCGTCCCACGGCGGGTCCCAGGTGATGTTCACCTCGGCATCGCGCACGCCGGGGATGGCGCCGATCCGCAGCTCGATCTCGCCCGGCATGGTTTCGGCAACCGGGCAATGCGGGGTGGTGAGCGTCATGGTGATCGCCACATCGGCATCGGGGGTGACATCGACCCCGTAGATCAGGCCAAGGTCATAAATGTTCACAGGTATTTCGGGGTCGTAAATATCCTTCAGCGCGGCAATCACCGCTTCGTAAAGGTCGCCGCCCGGCTCGCCCGGAGCAAGCCCGGCAGGCTTGGCCGCCAGGAAGCCTTCGAGATAGTCGCGCTTGCGCTCCAGCTTTTCGCTGGCGGTTTCGACCACCGCATCTTCTACCTTCGCGCGCGGGGGCTTCTCCACGGTGTCGACCACTTCCGCAGGCGGCGGGGTGAGCTGCGCGTTCTCCTGATGCTCGTCCATCAGCCAAAGATCCTTCTGGTGCGTTCAATGCCGCGAACAAGCGCGGCGATGTCCTCTTGCGAACTGTAAAGGCCGAAACTGGCGCGCGCGGTGGCGGGCACGCCCAGATGCTCCATCAGCGGCTGTGCGCAGTGGTGCCCGGCGCGGATCGCCACATCCTCCTCATCCAGAATGGTGCCAAGATCATGCGGGTGCACGCGATCAAGCAGGAAGCTGACGATCCCGGCGCTGTCAGCGGGCCCGAACAGCGTCACATCGTTCATCGCGCCCAAAGCGTCGCGCAACTCAGCCACCAGCGCGCTTTCATGCGCGTGGATCGCGGAAAGGCCAATGGCATCGACATAATCGCAGGCCGCGGCAAAGCCCACCGCCTCCACAATCGCGGGCGTGCCCGCCTCGAACCGCTGGGGTGCGGGAGCATAGGTCGTGCCCGCGAAGCTGACCTTGTCGATCATCGCCCCCCCGCCCTGATAGGGAGGCATGTCGGCCAGTATCTCCGCCTTGGCCCACAGCGCGCCGATGCCGGTGGGCCCGTAAAGCTTGTGCGCGCTGAACGCGTAGAAATCGCAATCCAGCGCCGCGACATCGACGCCGATGCGCGCCACCGCCTGACAACCATCGACCAGCAGCTTGGCCCCCACGCCATGCGCCAACTCTGCGGCGCGCGCGATGTCGAGCACGCCGCCGAGCACGTTGGAGACATGCGCCAGCGCCACCAATTTATGCGCAGGCGTCAGCAGGGCGGCGGCGGCATCAAGGTCGATCCGGCCATCATCAGTAAGCGGGCAGACATCGATATGCGCGCCCTTGCGCTGCGCCAGCATCTGCCACGGCACGATGTTCGAATGGTGCTCCAACTGCGAAAGCAGGATACGGTCGCCCGCGCCCACATTCGCCTCGCCCCATGTCGCCGCAACCAGATTGATCGCCTCGGTCGCGCCGCGGGTGAACACCACCTCGTCCTCCGCCCCGCCGATGAAGGCCGCCACGCGGCGGCGCGCGGCTTCGTAAGCCAGCGTCATCTCGGCGCTGCGCGAATAGACGCCGCGATGCACGGTGGCGTAGTCCTTGCCCAGCGCCGCAGTGACCGCGTCGATCACCGCCTGCGGCTTCTGCGCGGTGGCGGCGGTGTCGAGGTAATGCCACGGCTTGCCCGTGGGGGTGACCAGGCCGGGGAAATCGGCGCGATGATCCGTGGCAAGGCGGGTGAGCACGGTCACAGCGCCGCCCCCTGCAATGCGGCCAGCGCCTGTTCGAGCAGCGCCTCGCCCGCCTGCGGCTCGGCAGCGGCAAAGGCATCGGCGATGAAGGCACGCACCAGCAGCGCGCGCGCCGCATCGGGCGCGATCCCCCGGCTGGCCATGTAGAAACGCGCCATCTCGTCCATCTGGCCGATCGCCGCGCCATGCGCGCATTTCACATCGTCGGCGTAGATTTCCAGTTCAGGGCGGGCATTGGCGGCGGCCCCGCGTTCGAGCAGCAGGCCCTTGAAATCCTGCGCTGCATCGGTCTTCTGCGCATGGCGGGCGACATCCACGCGGCCGAGGAAATTGCCCGTCGCCTTGCCCCAATGCACGGCGCGCACAACCTGGTTGCTCGTCGCTTCGGGCTGCGCATGGCGCAGGCGGGTGACGATTTCGCGCACCGCATCCCCGCCGCCAATGGTGACCCCGCCAAATTCGAAATGCGCACCCCGGCCCAGCGTCACGTCAATATCGAGCCGTGCGTAATCGCCGCCCGCGACCACCGCGAACAGTTCCGCGCGTGCCCCTTCGCCCAGCGTCACGCGCAGGCGGTGCATTTCGGGCGCGCCGCTGGCGAGCACCAGCGTATCAGCAAGACTCTCGCCCGCAGGCACGGCAATCGCGCGCCACTGTTCCAGCGCGTCCGGGGCCAGCCGGGCGAGTGCGGGAATATCGGCGTAACGCCATTCCTCGGCCTTGGTGGTGGGAAGGGTAGCGACAGTCATGCCGCCACCGCCTCGTAGCCTTCGCTTTCCAGCTCCAACGCCAGTTCCGGCCCGCCGCTTTTGACGATGCGGCCCTTGGCGAGCACATGCACATGGTCGGGCCGGACATAGTCGAGCAGGCGCTGGTAATGCGTAATCAGCAGCACGGCCTTTTCAGGCTTGCGCATGATCGCGTTGATCCCTTCGCCCACGATCCGCAGCGCATCGATGTCGAGGCCGCTGTCGGTCTCGTCGAGCACGGCGAAGCGGGGATCAAGAATGCCCATCTGCACCATTTCGTTGCGCTTCTTCTCGCCGCCCGAAAAGCCGACATTCACCGGCCGCTTGAGCATTTCCATGTCCATCTTGAGCAGGCCCGCCTTCTCGCGCGCCAGCTTGAGGAAATCGCCGCCGCTCAGCGGTTCCTCACCGCGGCTCTTGCGCTGGGAATTGAGCGCTTCGCGCAGGAATTGCACATTGGACACGCCGGGGATTTCGACCGGATATTGGAAGCCGAGGAAGAACCCCGCCGCCGCGCGTTCGTGCGGTTCCATCGCCAGCAGATCCTGCCCGTTAAAGGTCACGCTGCCGCCGGTCACCTCGTAGCCGGGGCGCCCGCCCAGCACATAGGCGAGCGTCGATTTGCCCGCGCCGTTGGGGCCCATGATCGCGTGCACCTCGCCCGCATTCACGGTGAGGGTGAGGCCGTTGAGGATCTTCTTCCCGTCAATTTCGGCGTGGAGGTTGTCGATTACCAGCATTGCTTATGTCCTGTTCCGGGTGGGTGCGCGGCCAGCGCTGCGCCCGGCGCGCATCTGGTCGCTATGCGCGCGGCGGGCCTTTTGCTTGTCGGCAATGCGCGTCCGCATCACCTGCGTCAGATTGGCAAGCACGGCATCGATATCGGTGAGGATGTCGGCGGCGGGAATGCGCAGCAGCTTGATGCCGACCGCCTCCATGCTCTTGTCGCGGCGGGTGGCGAGCACTTCGTTCTGCCCCTCCTCGTCAATCGCGATGGCAAGGCCGAGATTGTGGCAGTTGAAATCGACAATCGCGCTGCCGACCACGGCGTGCCGCTTGAAGCTGTAAGGGCCAAGATCGGCGGCGGTGAACTTCGCCGCCAGCGCCTTGTGCGCCGGGGTCGAATGGCGCCGCAGTTCGCGCGCCTGCTCGTGCAGCACGTCGAGGCGGCTCTCCGAAATCTCCCACCCGCGGCCCTTCTTCTTGAGCGCGGGGGCTTCGGCGGGGGTGTCCTCCCCTGGGGTGGGGAGCTTGAGGGTTTTGCGTTCAGTCATCACCCCACGCTCCCCTCAAGCGAGATGGCCAGCAGCTTCTGCGCCTCGACCGCAAACTCCATCGGCAGCTCTTTCAGCACGTCCTTGGCGAAGCCGTTGACGATCAGCGCCACGGCTTCCTCCGCGCCCAGGCCGCGCTGCATCGCGTAGAACAGCTGGTCGTCCGAAATCTTGCTGGTGGTCGCCTCGTGCTCGATCTGCGCGGTGGGGTTCTTCACCTCGATATAGGGCACGGTATGCGCGCCGCATTGATCGCCCAGCAGCAGGCTGTCGCACTGGGTAAAGTTGCGGACATTGTCGGCATTGGCGCCCACGCGCACCAGCCCGCGATAGGTGTTGTTCGACTTGCCCGCCGAAATGCCCTTGGAAATGATCGTGCTGCGGCTGCCCTTGCCGTTGTGGATCATCTTGGTGCCGGTATCGGCCTGCTGGTAATTGTTGGTGACCGCGACCGAGTAGAATTCGCCCACGCTGTCCTCGCCATTGAGCACGCAGCTTGGGTATTTCCACGTCACCGCAGAACCGGTCTCCACCTGCGTCCACGAAATCTTGCTGCGCGCGCCCTGGCACAGCCCGCGCTTGGTGACGAAATTGTAGATGCCGCCCTTGCCCTCGGCATCGCCCGGATACCAGTTCTGCACGGTCGAATATTTGATCTCCGCATCTTCCAGCGCGACCAGTTCCACCACAGCGGCATGCAGCTGATTCTCGTCGCGCATCGGCGCGGTGCAGCCTTCCAGATAGCTGACGTACGAACCCTTTTCCGCCACGATCAACGTGCGTTCGAACTGGCCCGTATTTTCGGCATTGATGCGGAAATAGGTCGACAGCTCCATCGGGCAGCGCACGCCTTCGGGGATGTAGACGAAGGTGCCATCCGAAAAGACCGCGCAGTTGAGCGTCGCAAAGTAGTTGTCGTGCATCGGCACCACGCGGCCCAGCCACTTCTTCACGAGATCAGGATATTCCTTGATCGCCTCGCTGATGCTGCGGAAGATCACGCCGGCGGCTTCCAGCTCTTTCCGGAAGGTGGTTGCCACGCTGACGCTGTCAAACACCGCGTCCACCGCCACCTTGCGCGCGCCGGTCACCCCGGCGAGCACTTCCTGTTCGGCCAGCGGAATGCCCAGCTTGTCGTAGACCGCCTTGATCTCCGGGTCGAGCTCGTCAAGGCTGGCCAGCTCCGCCTTCTTCTTTGGCGCGGCGTAGTAATAGGCGTCCTGGTAATCGATTTTCGGATAGCCCAGCTTCGCCCAGTTCGGCTCCTCCATGGTCAGCCAGTGGCGGAAGGCCTTCAGCCGCCAGTCGAGCATCCATTCCGGCTCCCCCTTCTTGGCGGAGATGAAGCGGACCGTGTCCTCGGTCAGGCCCTTGGGCGCGAAATCGGTTTCGATGTCGGCTGACCATCCGTGCTCGTATTCGGCCACCTTGGCCGCAGCTTCGCGCGCGGCTTGGTCCTGAACTTCGGCTTCCGGGACTTCGGCTTCCGGCACCTCTTGAGTCTGCATATTCTCGCTCATGCTGCGGCCTCTTCCTTCTGGCGGGCCAGTTCAGACAATTTCACCTGCGCCAGCGCGCCGCGCAGCGCATCGTTTACGACCGGCCAGTGCGGGCGCACATTGCAGGTGCCTTCCAGCGCACAGTCCTGCTTGCCCGCATCCACGCAAGCCGTCAGCGCAATGGGGCCTTCGACCGCCTCGATAATGTCGGCCAGCGTGATTGCGGCCGCCGGGCGCGCCAGCTGGATGCCTCCACCCGCGCCGCGCTGGCCCTTGATAAGGCCCGCCTTCGATAGGATCGTCACCAGCTTCTGCACCGTGGGCAGCGGCAATGCGGTTTCAGCCGCCAGATCCGCGGCGGAAATGCGCGACCCCGCCGCCCCCAGCGAACCGCAATGGCGCGCGGCGGCACACATGGTTACCACGGCATAATCGGCCATGCTGGACAGACGCATAAGGCTCCACCGCTTCATCAGCCCGCCTAATCGGACTGATTCGTTCCGATTTCACCTAGTGATGCGAATCCGCGCTTTCAACGCCCGAATGCCTGTTGCGAGTCGTTAGCATGTAAGCGGCAAAAAAAGGGGCGGCCCGCCTTGCACCATGTGCAAGATTGGCCGCCCTGATAGTCGAGAACCCGTCGCGTTGTCGCGGCGAGCCCTTCGGGTCGCAGGCGCAAACTAGCAGAATGGTTGCGCCACCACTTGTATGAAAGCGACAGGCGGGGCGCAAAATCGGCCTGATTGCGCCATTTCGGATGATTTCGGCGGCAACCAGTGTGCCGCGATCAGCCGATCGCGCGAATCGACACGGCCCCGCGTCTTTGCCATAGGGTCGCCATGCTGTACCGCCTCATCCGCCCGGCCATTTTCGCACTCGACGCCGAACGCGCGCACCGCCTCACCGTTGCCGCGCTCAAGCTTTGGGCGCCCGATGCGCCCGCTTCCCCGGCCATGGGGCCGCTGGCGACGACTGTTGCGGGACTGCGCTTCCCCAATCCGGTTGGCATGGCGGCCGGGTTCGACAAGGATGGCGAAGTGCCCGATGCGCTGCTGGCGCTGGGGTTTGGCTTTGCCGAAGTCGGATCGATCACGCCGCGTCCGCAAGAGGGTAATCCCAAGCCCCGCCTCTTTCGCCTGGTGGAGGACGAGGCGGTCATCAACCGCATGGGATTCAACAATCACGGCGGGGACGAGGCGGCAGCGCGTCTCGCCGCGCGCGAACGGCGCGGCGTTGTCGGCATCAATATCGGCGCCAACAAGGACAGCGCCGACCGCATCGCCGATTACGCGCATATGACGCGCCTGATGGCCCCGCTGGCCGATTATCTCGCGGTCAATATCTCCAGCCCCAATACGCCGGGCCTGCGCGCATTGCAGGACGAAGGCGCGCTGACCGAACTGATCGACGCGGTGATGGAAGCGCGCGGGGACGCGGGCGTGCCGGTCTTCCTGAAGGTCGCGCCCGATCTCGAACCCGCCGATGTCGATGCGATTTCCCGCATCGCGCTCGACAAGGGGCTGACCGCGCTGATCGTTTCCAACACCACGATTGCGCGCCCGCCGCTGCGTTCGGCCCATGCCGGCGAGGCGGGCGGCTTGTCGGGCGCACCGCTGAAGGATGCCGCGCTTGAGCGCCTGCGCGATTTTCGCCGCGCGACCGGCGGCGCGCTTCCGCTGGTGGGCGTGGGCGGCATCGCCACGGCGGAGGATGCCTTTGCCCGAATCCGCGCGGGCGCATCGCTGGTTCAGCTCTATTCCGCGATGATCTATGCCGGGCCGGGCATTGCCCGCCAGATCTGCCAAGGGCTGCAACAACGCTTGAGTCAATACGGTTATGGCAGCATTGCCGACGCCGTCGGCACTGAATAGCGGTTTTCCGATGCGCTTCGTCCGCCAACTGGCCCTTTTGTTCGCCCCGCTCGCGCTGTCCGCCTGCGCCGCGACCGCCGAACCTGCGTTGCAAACAGCCACCACTGCGCCCTTTGCCGGCGTAGTCAGCGCCGCCGATCCGCGCGCGGCAGAAGCGGGGGCGGCGATGTTGCGGATGGGGGGCACCTCCACCGATGCGGCAATTGCGACCATGCTGGCGCTTACCGTGGTGGAACCGCAAAGCAGCGGCATTGGCGGGGGCGGCTTCTATGTGCGCGGCACTCCTGATGGACAGGTCATCACGCTCGACGGGCGCGAAACCGCGCCTGCCGCCGCCACACCCGAATGGTTTCTGACCGCCGAAGGCGCGCCCCGCCCCTTCATGGAAGCCGTGATGAGCGGACTTTCGGTGGGGGTTCCGGGCAATATTGCTCTCGCAGCAGAGGCGCACGGCCGTTACGGTGCGCTTGAATGGGCAGCGCTGTTCCAGCCTGCCATCGCCCTGGCCCGCGACGGGTGGGAGATTACCCCCCGCTTCCGCGAATTCCTCGTGTCTGCGCGAAACCGCGCCGCCTTCACGGCCGAGGGGCGCGCGCTGTTCTATGACGCAGCGGGCGAACCCTTGCCGGTGGGTGCGCGGGTTGTGATGCCCGAATTGGCCGACACGCTGACACAGCTTGCCGCCGCCGGGCCGCGCGCCTTCTACGAAGGGCCGATGGCCGATGGCATGGCGGCGGTGATGGCCAAGGCCACGCCGCACGATGCCGCCGTGACGCCGGCCGATTTCGCCAGTTACTCCGCCGTGTGGCGCGAAAGCCCCTGCGGCACGTACCGGCAATACCGCATCTGCGGCATGGGCCCGCCATCATCCGGCGCGACCACGGTGTTTGCCGTGCTCAAACAGTTGGAGCGTTTCGATCTCGCCGCGCTGGGGCCGGATTCGCCGATCAGCTGGCACCTGTTCGCGGAAAGCCAGCGCCTCGCTTATGCCGATCGTGAGCGGTATCTGGCGGACAGCGATTTCGTGTCGGTGCCGATGGCAGGCCTGATGGACGGCAATTACCTGGCCGAACGCGGCGCGATGATTTCGGCCACCGCGCGGATGGACAGCGTGGCGGCAGGCACCCCGCCCGGCACCCGCGCGATTGCGGCGGACGGGTTCGGCCCTGAAGAAAACGGCACGAGCCATTTCGTCGCGGTGGACCAATGGGGCACGGCGGTATCCTATACCTCCACGATCGAAGGGCCGTTCGGATCGGGCCTGATGTATGGCGGCTTCTACCTCAACAACGAACTCACCGATTTCAGCCTGATCCCGGCGCGCGATGGCATCGCCGTGGTCAACCGCGTGGAAGGCGGCAAGCGACCCCGCAGCTCGATGGCGCCGACGCTGGTCTATGGCCCCGATGGCACGCTGGTGCTGGCCATCGGCGCGGCAGGGGGGGCAACGATCCCGGTGCAGGTGGCGAAAGCGCTGATCGGCGTGCTCGACTGGGGCATGCCGGTGGAACAGGCGATCGGCCTGCCGGGCCTCTACGCGCCGGGTTCGGATATTGTGGTGGAGGAGGATTCACCCTTGCTGGCCTTCCGCGCCGAATTGGAGGCGCTGGGTCACACCATCCAGACGCGCCGCCTGCCGTTCAAGGCCAATGCCGCGCAATTTGCCGGCGGCACTTGGCAGGGCGCGGCCGATCCGCGCAGCGAAGGCGCGGCCGTGCATCCCTGATCCTTTCGGGAACCTTGCCCTAAGCGTTTCCCCCCCCTAGTTTCCTCTCCGAAACACAGGACCGGAAATATCCGGCGGTCTTACGGGAGTTCGCCAGGGTGCAGTTGCAGGACATCGAGAATGCCAAAAGTCTGGTGGGCCTGTTCCTCCAGCGCGCCGACGAACAGGGCGACAAGCCGTTCCTGACCGCCAAGACAGGCGGCACATGGCAGTCGATCAGCTATGCCGAAGCCGCGCGGCGCGTCTGTGTGCTGGCCGAAAATCTCGTGAAGCTGGGCCTGAGGCCCGGCGACCGCGTGATGCTGGTTTCGGAAAACCGGCCCGAATGGGCGCTGGCCGACCTTGCCATCATGGCGGCGGGCGGCATCACCACGCCTGCCTACACCACCAATACCGAAGGCGACCATTGCCACATCCTCGATGACAGCGGCGCGCGGATGGTGATCGTTTCCACCGAAAAGCTGTCGAAGCCGCTGATCGCCGCCATGCTCCGATCGGGGCAAGCCGAACATTTGCTGGCGATCGACCCCATCGCCACCTCGCAAAGCGGCAGTTTCGCCATCCACCAGATGCCTGCGCTGATGGAAGGCGATGGGGTGGCCGCGCGCGGCGCGGTCGAGGCGCGGCTCGCCAGTGTCACACGCGACGATATCGCCTGCATCATCTACACCAGCGGCACCAGCGGCAGCCCGCGCGGGGTGATGCTGCATCACGGCGCCATCCTCCACAATGTCGATGCAGCGGGCCATGTGCTGGCGGAGGATTTTGGCTGGGGGGAGGAGCGCTTCCTTTCGTTTCTGCCCCTTAGTCATGCGCTGGAGCACACTGCCGGCCTGTATCTTCCGCTGGGTCTCGGCGCGGATATCTGGTTTTCCGAGGGCCTCGACAAGCTGTCGAGCAATCTGGAGGAGGCGCAGCCCACTTTCATGATCGTGGTGCCGCGGCTGTTCGAAATCCTGCGTGAAAAGATCATCAAGGGCGTGGAGAAACAGGGCGCGGCGGCCAAGTTCCTGCTGACCCGCGCGATTCATCTGGGCGAACGGCAGATTGCGGGTCGTCCGTCATGGAAGGACGCACCGGTGAGCGCGCTGCTGGGCGCGACAATCCGGCCCAAGGTGCGCGCGCGCTTTGGCGGGCGAATCAAGGCACTGGTATCGGGCGGTGCGCCGCTCAACCCCGAAGTCGGCGGTTTTTTCCAGGCCATGGGCCTGACCATGCTGCAAGGTTATGGCCAGACCGAAAGCGCGCCGGTCGTCTCGTGCAATTATCCCGGCGCCGGTATCGCTCTGCACACGGTCGGCCCCCCTCTGCGCGGGGTCACGGTGAAGATTGCCGACGATGGCGAAATCCTGGTGCGCGGCGAACTGGTGATGAAAGGTTATTGGAAAAACCCCGAAGCCACCGCCGCTGCGCTCGCCGACGATTGGCTGCATACCGGCGATATCGGCCATATCGACGCCAAGGGTCGCATCGTCATTACTGACCGCAAGAAGGACATCATCGTCAACGACAAGGGCGACAATATCGCCCCGCAAAAGCTGGAAGGGATGCTCACCCTCCAGCCCGAAATCGCGCAGGCCATGGTGAGCGGCGACAAGCGTCCGCACATGGTGGCGCTGATCGTGCCCGATGCCGATTGGATGAAACAATGGGCCAGGGATAACGGGGCCGAAAGCGCCGACATGGCCACCTTGCGCGAAAACCCGGCTTTCGTGAAAGCCTTGAAGGCCGCAGTTGACCGCACCAACCAGGAACTCAGCGTGATCGAGAAGGTGCGTCGCTTTATCGTGGCGGACGAGCCGTTCAGCGTGGACAACGGGCAGATGACCCCAACCATGAAGATCCGCCGCAATCCCATCCGCGCGGTCTATCAGCAACGACTCGACGCATTATATTGACCCTGGCCGCACCATGAGCGGATGACACGGGCATAATTCGTTCCATATTGGCAGGACAGCCAGTCCAGCCAGACGAGGATCGATGCCCCATCACACACCGCTGATCGGAACCATTGTCGCAGGGCTTGTCGCCGCCTTCATCATGGGCGCGATCGCGCACCGCCTGCGCGTATCCCCGGTGGCGGGTTACCTGTTTGCTGGCGTGCTGGTGGGGCCGTTCACCCCCGGATATGTTGCCAATGCCGCACTGGCCAACGAACTGGCCGAAATTGGCGTCATTCTGCTGATGTTCGGCGTGGGGCTGCATTTCTCGCTGCGTGATCTGCTTTCGGTCCGGCGTATTGCTGTGCCTGGCGCCATTATCCAGATTGCGACTGCCACCGCGCTGGGCACGGCGCTGGCGCTGTGGCTGGGCTGGTCGCTGGCGGCGGGGCTGGTGTTTGGCCTTGCGCTGTCCGTCGCCAGCACGGTGGTGCTGCTTCGCGCCATGCAGGCGCGCAATCTGGTGGAGACGCAGCGCGGGCGCATCGCGATTGGGTGGCTGATCGTGGAAGACCTCGCCATGGTGTTGGCGCTGGTGCTGCTGCCGACAATCGCGGGTCTGTTTTCGGGCGATCCCGACGCGCAGGCCAATGTCGCCGCCACGCTTGGGATTACTGTTGCCAAGGTGGGCGCCTTCATCGCGCTGATGCTGGTGATCGGCAAACGGGTGATCCCGGCTGCGCTGCATTGGACAGCGCATACCGGCTCGCGCGAGTTGTTCCGGCTGGCGGTGCTCTCCATCGCGCTGGGCGTGGCCTATGGCGCGGCGCTGATCTTCGATGTCTCGTTCGCGCTGGGCGCCTTTTTCGCCGGCATGATCCTTGGCGAGACGCATCTCAGCCGCCGCGCGACCGAGGAAACCTTGCCGCTGCGCGATGCCTTCGCCGTGCTGTTCTTCGTATCAGTGGGGATGCTGTTCGATCCCAATACAGTGATGGAACAGCCGCTGCCCGTGCTGCTGACCGTGCTGATCATCGTGGTGGGCAAATCGATTGCGGCCTGGGGCATCGTGCGCGCCTTCGGGCATGACAACACCACCGCTTTGACCATTGCCGCCAGCCTGGCGCAGATCGGGGAGTTTTCGTTCATTCTTGCCGGTCTGGGCACACAGCTGAACATCCTTCCCAGCGAAGGACGCGACCTGATTCTGGCGGGCGCGATCCTGTCGATCCTGATCAACCCCTTCATTTTCAGCGCGGTCGCCGGGCGGAAAGGTTCCGCGCGGCTCAGCGAGGCGGTGAAGGAAATCGCACCCGCCGTTGAACCCAAGCCGGGCCACACTATCCTGGTCGGCCATGGCCGGGTCGGCAGCCGCATCGCCGAACAGCACAAGGGCGAGATCGTCGTGATCGAGGACGAAGGTGACAATGCCCGCGCCGCGCGTGCGGCAGGCCGCGTGGTGATTCACGGCAACGCCGCGGATGGATCGGTGCTGCAAAGTGCAGGCATTGCCGAGGCCCGCAGCCTGATCATTGCCATTCCGGAAGGCTTCGAAGGCGGGGCGGTGGCGCAATTGGCCCGCGAACTGAATCCCGCGATCACCATCATTGCCCGCGCCCATTCGGACGCCGAAGTTGCCCATCTGGAACAGGCGGGCGCCAGCCATGTGGTAATGGGCGAGCGCGAGATTGCCCGCGCCATCCTTGCCATCCTGCCCCGCTGATCGCGGTCAGGCGGCATCGTCGGTGATGCGTTCGGGGAAGAAGGCGGGTTGCCTGTCCGACCATGCAGGCGCGGTGGCCGCCGCCTCGCTCAGCGACTGGAGCAGCATTTTGCGGCGACCCGGCTGGATTTGCGGCAAGGCCGCCGCGCCGCAAAAGGCTGCGGGCAGGAACGGACGCACGCCCGCACCCAGCATTCGTTCGTAGAGGAAACGGTAGGCGGAAAAGCTTTCGATCTGCTCCTGCGCCAGGTCCTGCGCGGTGATTTTCACCAGCGCGCCCATGAAATTGCCCAGCGTCGTATCGATCGCCCCTTCGGCCGGTATAGCGGTGCCCAGGCTGCGCAATTCGCGGTAGGCGATGTATTGTGTGCGGATCGCCGCGCTGCCGCCGGACTCGCCCGCCCAGTCGCGAAACGCATCGCCCCGGCCCATGAACACATCGAGCGCGCGGGTGATAAAGCGCTGTTCACTCGGTGTAAAACCGGCAAATTCGCGCATTTCGCAAATGCTGGGCGACGTTGTCTGCGAACGAGCCATGAGCGGCCTCCTGCGGGTTGCAAAGGCTATCATGCGCGATCATGGTTAAGGGCCGGTTTACGCCGCCGCCCGTCTGAATCGGGCGGTCCGCAGAAGCGCGGATTCAGATCAATCCGGCAAGAGGGCTCGACGGATCGGCATATTTGCGCGTCTTCATCCGGCCCGCCAGATAGGCCTCGCGCCCGGCAATCACCGCGTGGCGCATGGCGCGGGCCATACGCACCGGATCCTGCGCCTCGGCAATCGCGGTGTTCATCAGCACGCCGTCGCAACCCAGCTCCATCGCCACCGCCGCTTCGGATGCGGTGCCGACGCCCGCATCGACCAGAACGGGCACTTTCGCGCCTTCCACGATCAGGCGGATCGTCACCTTGTTCTGGATGCCAAGACCGCTGCCAATCGGCGCGCCCAGCGGCATGATCGCCACCGCGCCCGCATCTTCCAGCTGCTTGGCGGCGATGGGATCGTCCACGCAATAGACCATCGGCTTGAAGCCTTCATTTGCCAACAGTTCGCAGGCCTTCAGCGTTTCGCGCATATCGGGATAGAGCGTGCGCGCCTCGCCCAGCACTTCCAGCTTGACCAGGTCCCAGCCCCCCGCCTCACGCGCCAGGCGCAATGTGCGGATCGCATCGTCGGCGGTGAAACATCCGGCGGTGTTGGGAAGGTAGGTGATCTTTTTCGGGTCGATGTAATCCATCAGCACCGGCTGGGTGGGATCGGATATGTTTACCCGGCGCACCGCCACGGTGACGATTTCGGCCCCGCTGGCTTCCACGGCTGCCGCGTTCTGCGCGAAATCCTTGTATTTGCCCGTGCCCACGATCAGGCGACTGGTGAACGTGCGGCCGGCGACGGTCCAGGTGTCGGTTGCAGAATCGGTCATGGCAGTGGCGGTATCGGCAGCAGCGCGACAGGACAAGGGCGATCAGCCGCCGCCGACGAAATGCACGATTTCCAGCACATCGCCATCGGCAAGCCGCGCGTCCTCCAGCGTGGAGCGCGGCGCGATCACACCGTTATGTTCCACCGCGACCTTGGCAACCTTCAGCCCCAGCTCGCGCACGAAATCGGCAATCGTGGCCGCCGAGGTGCGCCGGGGTTCGCCGTTGACAGTGATGGAAAGGATGGCCGCATCGCTCATGATGGGCGGGAGATAGCGTGCGTCAGGCTTTTCGCAAGTTCAGGATATGCGCGGCGGCGACCAGCACCACGCCAATCACGGTCAGCACCGCTTCTTCATAGCCGTGACCCACCGCCACGGCAGCGCCCATGAAAGAAAGGCCGGTCATCGCCACGACAAAGGGGCCGGGCCGCCGGTGGCGCACCGCACCTATGCCGATCGCCACCCCCGCCACCAATGTCGCCAACAGCAGGCCGACCTTGTGAATTGCGGGATTGAGCAGGAAAGTCGCCCCCGCTCCCAGACCGGCTACCAGCACAAGTCCCAGCACACAATGCACCACGCACAAGCACGACAGCAACACGCCCACCCGGTCGAGGCGGTCTTGCACGAAGGTCTGCACCTGATCGCGAATCCGGGGAAAGAGTGTTCCGAGCATCCGCGCCGATGTATGTAATGCTGTAACATGGCGCAAGGTTTTTCCGGCAGCGCACGCGGATTTCCGGCAGTGTGCAGGCGAAAAGCCATCTTGCGATTCACGCAGGCCGGGCGCACATCGCGCCCATGTCGACAGCATCGCTTTCTTCCGCGCCTGTTTCGCAGGCTCGCCGTTACACCCCGCTGACACTGGCTCGCTGGATGTTCGCAGTGGCCGCGCTCGTCACGCTCATCGTGGCGGTGGGCGGAATCACCCGATTGACCGAAAGCGGCCTGTCGATCACCGACTGGCGGCCGGTTACGGGAACGCTCCCCCCGCTCAGCGAGGCGCAATGGCAGGCCGAGTTCGAAGCCTATCAGCAGATCGGCGAATATATGCACGAAGCCGGCCCGCGCGGGATGACGCTGGACGATTACAAGTTCATCTATTTCTGGGAGTGGGTTCACCGCCTGCTGGGCCGCGTGATCGGCCTCGCGCTGTTGGTGCCGCTGGTGTTCTTCTGGGCCAAAGGCGCGATTCCGCAGGGCTACAAGCCGCGCTTTGTCGCGCTGTTTGCCCTCGTCTGCCTACAAGGGGCGTTCGGCTGGTTCATGGTCCGCTCCGGCCTGAACGAGGAGATGACCGATGTCTCGCACTTCTGGCTCTCGATCCATCTGCTCACGGCGTTGTTCACCCTGGGCGGGCTGGTATGGACCGCACGCGACCTGCTGGTGCTGCACCGCAATCCCGGCGCCCGGCCCGCGCGCCTGACCGGGCTGACGCTGGCGGTGCTGGCAATTGTTTTCGTTCAGTTGCTCCTGGGCGCGTGGGTGGCGGGTCTTAATGCCGGTCTGGCTTCCGATAGCTGGCCCTTGATGAGCGGGCAGTTCCTGCCACAATTCAACTGGGACGCGGGCTTTTTCTACACTCTCACGCATGAACCGTTTCTGCTGCACTGGCTGCACCGCTGGTGGGCTTGGGTCGCGGTGATCGCGCTGATCGTGCTGGCGCGCGCGGTGAAGCGGGCGGGCGATCGGCGCGCTTCGGTCTATATCCATTCGGCTTTCGGAACGATGGTGCTGCTGGGCATCGCCACGGTGATGAGCGGGGTGGCGCTGTGGCTGGCCGTGGCGCATCAGGTGGTCGGCGCCTTGCTGGTGGCTGCCTTTGCCTGGGGGGCACACCGACTTGGGACAAGCGAGGCCGCCCCGGTGAGCGAGCCTGCTCGGCCATGAGCGGGGGGCTGCTGGTCTGGTGCCCCTTCCCGGCTGAGGAGGAGGCGCGGCGAGTGGCCGGCACGCTGCTGGACGAAGAACTGGTCGCCTGTGCCAATCTGATCGGCCCGATGACCTCGTTGTTCCGGTGGGAAGGCGAGCGGCAGGAATCGGCGGAAATAGGCGTCCTGTTCAAGACCCATCCGTGCCTCCGCGCCGATATGACCGCGCGGCTTGCCCAATTGCATTCCTATACAAGCCCTGCGATCATGATATGGGAAGCGGAAGCGTTTCCCCCGGCCACGGCAAGCTGGCTGGCGGATCTTGGGGGGTCTTGAACAACAACGGATGCGGCAGGCGCCTTGCCTGATAGGAAAGCCAAAGGGCGATGAGCCGGGATATGACGGGGGGACGAGGGTTCAACAGCGATCGGCGCGTGATGCTGAGGCTGGCAGCAGCAGCCGCGATCCTTCCCGTGCTGGCCAGCCGGTCCCCCGCTCTGGCAGCCCCGACAGATGGCACCCCGGCTGCGATTGCGCCTCCTTCGTGCACCATGCTCTACCGTCGCACGCTGGAGCGGCAGATGGCGGGCGGGGCGATCTTCACGGTGACACGCGAATACGCGGTTCGCTTCCTGCCGTTTGCTGCTGGGTTCCAACTGGCAGGCCACCAAGTGGCGGTCCGCGCCACCGCCCCCGGCGCACTCGCCCGCTTTGCCGCGCTGGAGGAAGAACGCGTGGACGATCGCCTGTTCCCGCTCGTCCTCGATCGCGCCGGCCTGATCGTGGAAGGCGAAAGTATCGCGGAAAGCACCCAGCTGGCGCAAAGCCTGGCCGATGCCCGCGCGCAGCTGCCGCAAGATGCCGCCGAAGCCGCGATCGCGCTGGGGGCCATCCATGCGGCAGGCGCCAGCCTCACTTCGCAACTGCCCCGTGACTTGTTTGCCCCCGCCAAGGACAGGCGCGAGGCGCGCGAGACGATCGTCCTCCCCTGGGGCGATGCAGGGGAAGTGCGCACCCTTTTCGAAGCCGCCCGCGATCCTGGCACCGGTCTGATGCGCGAGGCGCGGCGCGAAGTGGTCACCAGCCTCGCCGGGGATGAACGCCGCACCGCCGAAATCTGGGCGCTGTTGCCGCTGGAATAGGCGCAAACCAGCGCGCAGGCATTGTCACGGTATTATTTTACCTCTCCGCAAACCCGCAGTATTGCTTGACTTGTTAACGCACTGCCGACAAAGGACGCGCCTTCGCACAGGGCATTTTGCCCTGCGCGCGACAGATTCGCGTAAATCAAGGAAATGCAGGCCATGAAGGCTCTCTCCAAGCAGACCCGGTCGATCAAGCCGGCCGAGGTCGAAAAGAAGTGGCACGTGATCGATGCCGAAGGGCTGGTCGTTGGCCGCCTCGCCACGATCGTTGCCAATATCCTGCGCGGCAAGCACAAGCCGAGCTACACCCCGCACGTCGATTGCGGTGATCACGTGATCATCCTCAACGCCGACAAGGTGCGCTTCACCGGCAACAAGCTGGGCCAGAAGGTCTATTACAAGCACACCGGTTACGCCGGCGGCATCAAGGCGGTCACCGCCGAAAAGGTGCTGGGCAGCCGTTTTCCGGAACGCGTGCTGGAAAAGGCGATTGAACGCATGATCCCGCGCGGGCCGCTGGGCCGCGCGCAGATGAAGGCGCTCCACCTCTATAACGGCACCGAGCATCCCCACGCGGGCCAGCAGCCCGAAGTGCTCGATGTTGCCTCGATGAACCGCAAGAACAAGGCTGCCGCATAATGGCCGATGAAACCAACACCGTGTCCGATCTGTCGGATCTGAGCTCGCTTGCGGTCGATACTTCGGCTGCCCCCGCTGCCCCCGCCACCCCCCTGCGCGAGCAGGAACTGGACGCGCAGGGCCGCGCCTATGCCACCGGCCGCCGCAAGGACGCCGTGGCCCGCGTGTGGCTGAAGCCCGGCACCGGCAAGGTGACCGTGAACGGCCGCGACCAGGAAGTGTATTTCGCACGTCCCACGCTGCGCCTCGTCATCAACCAGCCCTTTTCGATTTCGGAACGCGAAGGGCAGTATGACGTGATCGCCACGGTCAAGGGCGGCGGTCTTTCGGGCCAGGCTGGTGCGCTCAAGCACGGCATCAGCCAGGCGCTGACCAAGTACGAGCCCGCGCTGCGCGGTGTCATCAAGGCCGCCGGTTTCCTCACCCGCGACAGCCGCGTGGTGGAACGCAAGAAGTACGGCCGCGCCAAGGCACGCCGCAGCTTCCAGTTCTCGAAGCGTTAATCCGCTTCCTTCGAGGCCAGATACAAGAGGGCGGTCCGCGAAGGGCCGCCCTTTTTTCATCAGGCCGCCCCTTTTTCCATCAAGCCGCGCTTGCTCAGGCGCGCGGGCCCGCGCTGTCTGCAAGCAGCGTTTCTGCCGTGCGGACGAGCTGGTCCATACTCACCGGCTTGGCAAGAAAGGCGGATGCGCCAGCGCCGCGCACCCGCGCTTCCTCCTCCTGCCCGACAAAGGCGGTGATCGCCACGATGGGGATCTGAGACAATTGGGCATCCCGGCGCAGCAACCGGATCAGGCGCAGCCCCGAAATACTTGGCAGCTGGATATCCATGGTGATGAGGTCAGGCGCAAAGCGAGACGCCTCGGCCATCACGCGCGCTCCGTCATCGACCAGGCACACCTCATGGCCACGCGCGGACAGCGCCTCGTGATAGAACATCCGGTTGAGCAGGTCGTCCTCGACCACCAGGATCTTGTGGGCCATGCGCGCTGCAACGCGCGGTTTCGGAAATGGTGCCCGCCTCCGCAAGTTTACCTAGTCGGTGGGCGCATCACCGGGCGGTTCCGCGTCGGCAGGAACCTCGTCGATCTGCATGGCCGCGCTGTCAAGCCCCGCCAGGTTGCGGACGGTCACCGTAAGCTGCGCCCCATCCCACGCCAGTTCGTTGAAGCTGGCAGGCGTTGTGCGCAACCGGCGTGACAGCGTTCCCGCACCAATCATGCGGACTGCCCCATACGGCGTTGGTTCCATGATGTCGAACGCATCGTGGACATGGCCCGACAGCACGCCGACCACATTTCGCCGCGCCAGCTCGACCAGCGCTGCTGCGCCGCCGCGTGTCAGCGCGGTGCCGTGCGTTCCCGCCTCGCGCAGGGGATGGTGCACGGTCACAAGTGCGCGCATCCCGGCCGGAAGCGCGTCAATCTGAGTGAGGCAATCCGCCAGCGCGCGGCCACTGATCCAGCCTTTCGACCAGTTGAAGCGCGGCTGCGCCGGCACATTGCTGTTGAGCGGCACCAGCGCGATCCCCGGAAGACCGGGCCGGGCCAGCTCAATCCGGCGTTCCACCACTTCACGAAAGGCGCGGAACCTGCCCAGCGGGTTGAGATAGCGCGAGGGCAGGTGATAGCCGGGCAGATCGTGATTGCCCGGCTCCACCGTCACCGGCACATCCAGACTGTGAATCCAGCGCTTTGCCGCGGCGAATTCATGCGGCCGCGCGCGCATGGTGATATCGCCCGTAATCGCCACCGCATCGGGTCGGCGCGCGGCAATCTCGGCCTTTACCCAGTCGAGCGCGTGCGCATCTTCATGCCCGAAATGGACATCGCTGAGGTGGAACAGGCAAAGCGGGCGGGTCATGCGGACACGGCGTTAGCAGATAGCGCCGGCAATGCGCTACCCGCGGCCCGCTACATCCTGCGCGTCAGGATCGCCCAGGCGCTGCCGGCATTGCAGGCGGTATAGAATGCATAGGCAAAGGCCCAGCTGCCATTGCGCCAAGTGGCCGTCATCGCCACCACCAGCACCGCATATTCCAGCAGCAAGGTCACGCGGCCCCGACCCGCAGTGCCCCGTCCACCGGTAAAGGCACGCACTGCCGGGTGGTCGCTGTCCAGCACGGCGCGGTGCAGGGCGAAATTGGCGATGCCGAGAAGGAAGACAATTGCAACGGCCATCGCGATGCCATGCCGTCCGGCGGCGCGTCTGGCAATTCCTTGCGCCGGGAAAGTCATTCGTCGGGCGGAAGGCAGCGTTTTGTCGGACGCACACCGCGCTTGTCGACCCGCGCGCGCACCCGGTCGAGCGGCACGCGCACCAAGCGCGGGGGCGCCCTATTCCTCCATCTGCGCCGCGGCCGAACCAGTCCCACCGGTTGCGGCGCAACCTTTTCGCGAAGGGATTTTCGCGGATGCGCTTTCTTGGAAAGGCGGGAGAATTCAAGGAGGAGAAACCCATGTACAAAACCGCATCGATCAGCCTTTGCGCCGCACTTGCCGCCATGGTCGCCATATCCAGCCCAGCCGCAGCACAGCAGCGCGATACGCGCAGCACCGCCGTCACCCACCGCGATCTCGACCTGTCGAGCGTGGAAGGCCGCGCCGAACTGAGCCGCCGTATCGACCAGGCGGCGCGCCAGGTGTGCGGCGTGGGCGAACGCCAGCTCGGCTCGAACATCATGACCCGCGAATCGCGCGAATGCTACCGTTCAACCAAGCGCGAGATGGAACAACATTTCGCACAGATCATTGAAGACAATACCCGCGCGGGCTGATTGCCCCCAAGCCGCAGCCTGCCGACGGGGGAAGGGTGCTCTTTTCGAAGGGCGCCCTTCTTGGCATCCGCACAGGCTCAACGTCCGGCCATCGCCTTCACGCGGCGCAGATAGGTGCGACCGATGCGCAAGGCGTCGCCATCGGGCAATTCCACGCACCACACGCCCAGCCCTTCGTGGCGCAAGGAACGGATCATGTCGCGCCGCAGAATGGTGGAACGGTGAATGCGGATGAACCGTTCCGGATCGAGCCGCGCCTCCAGCCCCGCAATCGTCTGCAGCAGCAAATAGGACGAGTTGCCGACATGCAGGCGCACATAATCGCGCTCGGCATCGATGCGGTGCACATCGCCGGCATCGATGCGCAGCAATTCGGAACGGTGCGGCACCCAGAATTCGGTCTGCCAGGCCGTGGGTGCGGGGATCGCCCGGCGGGCGCTGCGCCGTTCCAATGCGCGGGCAATGGCGCGCTCCAGCCGTTCCACACCCACCGGCTTGAGCACATAGTCCACCGCATCGAGGTCGAAGGCTTCAACCGCAAAATCCTCGTGCGCGGTGACGAAGATGACGGCGGGGGGATTCGCTTGCCCCGCCGCCGCCACCAGCTCGCGCGCCACGCCGAGGCCATCCAGGCCCGGCATCGTCATATCGAGCAGCAGCAGATCGGGTGCCAGCTTCTCCACCAGACGCAAGGCCGCGCGCCCGTCGCTGGCGGTGCCGACTACCTGCAATCCCGGCAATTCGGCGCAGAGCACCTGCATCCGCTCGATCGCCAGCGGCTCGTCATCCACGATCAGCGTGCGCAAAGATCCTGTCGCTTCGCTCATTTGGCTGCTTCCACCAGTTGGGCGGGATGAAATGCCGGGTGTCGCGCTGCTTTGCGGATCAGTGGCAGGTGCAGATGGGTGGCGTAACCGCAGACCGCATCAGCGCCAAGGGGACCCGATACCACTGTCGCCTCGCGCCCGAACCGCGCCGCCAGCCGTTCGCGCACATTGGCAAGGCCGATGCCAAAGCCCTTGCGCGGCGTCGCGCTGCGCCCCGCATCCTGTCCGTTATCGGCCACGCTTAGGACCAGGCGCCCGTATTCCTCGCGCGCGCTGATCGTGATGCGCACTGGGGCGGAGCTGGGGGCGACCGCGTGCTTGACCGAGTTTTCGACCAGCGGTTGCAGGATCATTCCCGGCACCAGCACATCCTCCAGCTCGGCAGGAATCGCATATTCGGCCACCAGCCGCTGCGGAAAACGCACCGCCTCGATGTCGAGGTAGAGCTTCTGCAAGGCCACTTCCTCGGCCAGCGGCACATCGGCGGTGGGATCATTGGCCAGGCTGCG
The DNA here is from genome assembly GCF_037154155.1 of Alteraurantiacibacter lauratis. Lineage (NCBI taxonomy): Bacteria > Pseudomonadati > Pseudomonadota > Alphaproteobacteria > Sphingomonadales > Erythrobacteraceae > Alteraurantiacibacter > Alteraurantiacibacter lauratis. Next base: position 60,400 of record NZ_JBANRN010000012.1, on the reverse strand, counting down.
GCGGTAGAAGTGGCTCAGCATCTGGATCATCCGCTCGGCGCTATCGATCTTGCCGGTCAGGACCAGCGCAGAGAGCGAATTGAGCGTGTTGAACAGGAAATGCGGGTTCACCTGATAACGCAAGCTGCGCAATTCCGCAGCGCGCGCGGCATTGCGGAACTCCTGCTCGCGCCGCTCCGCCGCACGCGCCTTTTCCCCCGTCAGCAGCGCCAGATAGAGCGCACACCAGGCCAGCATCATGAAATAGCGGCCATAGGCGACCTCGATCACCTCCTGCCAATAGGTAGCCTGCAACCGCTCGGCCGGGACGGTAACGATGCCGCCGCCGTTTTGCGCGGGCGGGCCGGGCATCGAACTGGCGGGAATATCTACCAGCAGATCGCCCGACTGGTCACGATAGACATAAAAGCCGCGCTGCTGCGCCGCGCGGGCAAAGACGCGCTGCTCCATCGAGGCGAACACAAGCTGGTTGGCCTGCGCAATCAGCAGGGCGACCGGCAGCGACAGGATCAACGCCGCGCCGATCTTCACCCACAATGCGCGCGCATCGAACAGCCGCAGGATCAGCCACAGGCCGAGCGTGATGACCGCGCCCGCGCCCGATGCCAGCACACGGCGCCAGAACGCCTCGGTCGTAAAGCCCAGATCGACCAGCTCGCCGCGCAGCGTGGTCAGGATCACATAGCAGATCCACAGGCCCAGGATCGAGGCCAGCACCGTGCGAAACGGCACGCGAGCGTGTTCCAGTGCTGTGCCCTGATCCTCCATCGCGCCACCATGCCCGCGCAGGCCGGGCATTTCCAGCGCCGCGCCGCGCCTTGTCGGGGGGAATCAGCGCTTGATCGAGAAGGTCAGCCCAAAAGCCCTTCCTCGGCAATCCGGCGCTGCCAATGCAGCGGGGCGAGGCGGTGCACATTGTTGCCTTCGGAATCGACCGCCACGGTCACCGGCATATCCTTTACCGTGAATTCGTAGATCGCCTCCATGCCCAGATCCTCGAACGCCACAACGCGCGATTCGCGGATCGCGCGCGCCACCAGATAGGCCGCGCCGCCCGTCGCCATCAGATAGGCAACCTTGTGCCTGGCAATGCAATCGACCGCGCCCTGCCCGCGTTCGGCCTTGCCGATCATGGCAAGCAGGCCAAGGTCGAGCATCATGTCGGTGAACTTGTCCATCCGCGTGGCGGTGGTGGGGCCGGCGGGGCCGACCACTTCGCCCATCACCGGATCGACCGGGCCGACATAGTAGATCGCGCGCCCGCGGAAATCGACGGGCAGCTCCTCGCCGCGGGCCAGCATGTCCTGAATGCGCTTGTGCGCCGCGTCGCGCCCGGTCAACATCCGGCCATTCAGCAAAAGCCGGTCGCCCTGCTTCCAGCTGGCAACTTCCTCGCGCGTGAGATTGTCGAGATCGACCCGCTTTGCCGCGGCATCCGGTTCCCAGTGCACATCGGGCCAGGCGTCGAGATCGGGCTGTGGCAGAAAGGCTGGCCCGCTGCCGTCCAAGGTGATGTGCGCATGGCGGGTGGCAGCGCAATTGGGGATCATCGCCACCGGCTTGCCCGCCGCATGGCACGGCCAGTCGAGGATTTTCACATCGAGCACGGTGGACAGCCCGCCCAGCCCTTGCGCCCCCACGCCAAGGGCATTGACCTTGTCGTAGATCTCGATGCGCAGCTTCTCGATATCGTTCTGCGGGCCGCGCGCTTTCAGCTGCGCCATGTCGATCGGCTCCATCAGCGACAGCTTGGCCAGTTTCATGCAATGTTCCGCCGTGCCGCCAATGCCGATGCCCAGCATCCCCGGCGGGCACCAGCCCGCGCCCATCAGCGGAATCTGTTCCAGCACCCAGTCGACGATATTGTCAGACGGGTTCATCATCTTGAACTTACTCTTGTTCTCGCTGCCGCCGCCCTTGGCCGCGACATCGATAGACACGGTGTTCCCGCGCACCATTTCCACGCTGAGCACACAGGGCGTGTTGTCGCGCGTGTTGCGGCGGGTGAAGGCGGGATCGGCCAGAACCGATGCGCGCAGCTTGTTTTCGGGAAGATTGTAGGCGCGGCGCACGCCTTCATCGACCACGTCCTGCAAATCGCGATCCGATTCGAGCCGGCAATCCTGCCCCCATTTGACGAAGACATTGACGATGCCGGTATCCTGGCAGATCGGCCGGTGCCCTTCGGCGCACATACGGCTGTTGGTCAGGATCTGGGCGATGGCATCTTTTGCCGCAGGGCCCTGTTCGGCCTTGTAGGCTTCGCCCAGCGCGTGGATGTAATCCATCGGGTGGTAGTAGGAGATATATTGCAGCGCATCGGCCACGCTGGCGATAATGTCGTCCTCGCGGATGATGGTGATGCCGTTCATCGAAGCCTGACTCCTGCTGATACAATTTTCGACACGCCTTGGCCTTTCGGCCTGCTATTGCGCAAGCGCAACGGCCACAGGCGAAAGCGCGTAGGGCCATACGCGAAAGTTCCCTTGGCGACAGGCCCTCTTACGCTTAAGGCACGCTCCGGCAAGAGAGACGAGAGAAACGATACGGTGACCCTGCTCGAATCCCCCCAGACTACCGCCGATGGTTTTGCTGCTGCACGCCAGGCGATGATCGACAGCCAGTTGCGCACCAGCGGCGTGACCGAAGTGAACACGATTGCCCGGATGCGCGCGGTCCCGCGCGAGGATTTCGTGCCCGCCGCCGTGCGCGACTTCGCCTATATGGACCGCGCCGTGCCGCTGGGCGATGGCCGTTTCCTTGCCGCGCCACTGGTCAATGGCACGATGCTGCAGGAAGCGGCGCCGCAGCCCCACGATGCCGCCATTCTGGTGGACGGCGGCAGCGGCTACATGGCCGAACTGCTGCGCCCGCTGGTTGCCAGCCTCAAAGTGCTCACCCCCGCCGAAGCGCTGGCCGCGCCGCGCGGGCAAGCCAAGGCCGACCTCATCGTGATCGACGGCGCGATCGAACAGATGCCCGATTCGCTCGCCAAGCGGCTGGCCGATAATGGCCGCGTGGTAACGGGGCTGATCGAAAACGGCATCACCAGCGTTGCGCGCGGTCGCAAGGCCGGTGGAAAGGTGGTGTTCCTCAAGCTGGCCGAAATGGGCATTCCGCGCCTGCCCGAATTTGCCAAACCCAAGGGCTGGAGCTTCTGAGCATGGCCCGCAAGGCAGCGATCACCGGCCTGAAGGCGGCCACCCTGGCCTGCGCATCGCTGCTGGTAACGCCGCCGGCCATGGCCGATACGCTGCGCGACGCGCTGGCGCAGGCCTATGCCAGCAACCCGCAATTGCAGGCCGCCCGCGCACAGTTGCGGGCCACCGATGAAAGCGTGGTGATCCAGCGCTCGGCGGGCCTGCCCTCGGCTGACGTGTCGGGCAATCTGACCGAATTTCTGAAACAAAGCTCGGCCAGTTTCATCGCACCCGAACGTTCGCTGTCGGCCAATCTAAACCTTGGCGTGCCGCTGTTTTCCGGGGGCAGCGTCCGCAACGGCATCCTGGCGGCGGAAAACCGCATCGAGGCAGGCCGCGCCGATCTGCGCAGCACCGAAAGCGCGATTTTCGCACAGGTCGTGGCGGCCTATATGGATGTGATCCGGGGCGAGGCGATTGCGGGGCTCTCCGCCAACAATGTCGCCGTGCTCGAAGTCAATCTGCAAGCCACCAGCGACCGGTTCGAGATCGGCGACCTGACGCGCACCGATGTCGCCCAATCGGCCAGTCGGCTGGCGCTGGCCCGCGCCGATCTGCGCACCGCGCAGGCCAATCTGGCGATCGCGCGGGAGAATTACATCGCGCTGGTGGGGCAGGCTCCGTCCGATTTGCAACCGCCGCCGCCGCTGCCGGGCCTGCCCGCCAGTGTGGACGATGCGGAGGAACTGGCGCTGGCGAGTAATCCCGATCTGATCGCCGCGCGCGAGCGGGCCGAGGCCGCGGGCTTTGATGTGCGTGTCGCCGGGGCGGGACGCCTTCCGCGTCTTGAAGCCTTTGCGACCGGCGGCTACCAGAACTTTCTGGGCACGCTGGGCGCCATCCCCGGTTCCGGAACGGCGCAGCAGGTGAATACCAGCGCGCAGGCCGGCATTCGCGTGACCGTGCCGCTGTTTCAAGGCGGGCGCGTGGCCGCGCAGCAGCGGCAGGCGCAGCAGCAGGCGCTGGCCGCGCTCGAACAGGCGATCGGCACCGAACGGCAGGTGCTGGCGCAAGTGCGCGCCGCCTGGCAGAACTGGCGTGCGGCCAATGCGATCATCGCGTCCACGCAGGCGGCAGTGGATGCGGCCGAACTCAGCCTCGAAGGCGTGCGCGCCGAAAACACCATCGGCAATCGCCAGATCCTCGACGTGCTCAACGCCGAACAAGAACTGCTGGCCGCGCGCGTGCAATTGGTGACGGCCCGCCGCAACGAGTATGTCGCCGGGTTCAACCTGCTCGCCGCAATGGGCCGGGCCGAAGCGCGCGATCTGGGTCTCGATGCCAATGGCCCGCTCTACGATCCGGTGGTGAATTACGACCGGGTGCGCGGGCAGGTGTGGGACTGGCAGCGCGATCCCGAACCGTTGCCGCGCGGCACGCGCACCGTTGACATCGGCCCGCAGGATGGCGAAATCTCCGCCAACTGATCGCGGATGCGGGGCCAAACCAGGTTCGAGAGGGGGGTAGGGCAATATGCGGCACGAAGGCGAACCCTCGGTCGAGGAAATCCTTGAATCGATCAAGAAAGTGATCGCGCGCGACAACCGCGACAGCGCGGATGCCCTGCGCCGCCGGCGCGAGAATGACGGCGTCAGCCCTCGCCCTGCCGCGCCGCTTGCCGAACAGCAGGATGACGATGTGCTCGACCTGTCTGCGCTGGAGGAGGAGGCCGGGGAAGCTCTGACCACAGCCGAAGCCGCCGATGCCATGCGCCAATCGCTCGCCGCGCTGGCAATGCTGGCCGAGCCGGGAGCCGCCCCACGCATCGTGCGGTCGGGGGAAACGTCGCTCGAGGGATTGGTGCGCGAAATGCTCCGCCCCATGCTGGCGCAATGGCTTGACGCGAACCTGCCCGGCATTGTGGAGCGGCTGGTCAAGGCGGAAATCGCCCGCATCGCCGGCAAGCAGCGCTGAACGCATTGCCTTCATCTGCCGATTCGAAGCGTGCAGCCACGTCCGATGCGGCTTTGGCCGCGCGCGCCTTTGGCCTGATCGGGGGCGACGGGATTGCCCGCCACATCTTCCTGTGCGCATTGTCGGAAAAGCAGAAATGCTGTTCGCGCGAGGCGGGGGAGGAAAGCTGGGCCTTTCTGAAAACGCGGCTGAAGGAATTGCGCCTGGTCGGCCCGCGCGGAACAGTGCAACGCACCAAGGCCGATTGCCTCCAAATCTGCGTGGGCGGCCCGATTGCCGTCGTCTGGCCCGATGGCGTCTGGTACCATTCGTGCACGCCGCAAGTGCTGGAGGAGATCATCCAGCAGCATCTGATCGGTGGAACGCCGGTGGAGCAGTACCGCCTGCGCAGCCCGCGACAGGCCCCTGACAGGGTCTAGAAAGCTACTGAAAATCCTCAGGCTTGGGATGGATGGCTTCATCCGCCTGTTCCACCGCCTCGTCGTGGCCCGTGCCGCTGGAGAGGAACACCAGCCCCATCAGCGCGCTCATCAACAGCATCGCCGCGCCAATGCCCAGCGCGGTGGCGATGAAGAAGTGCACCGAAACCATGCCCACTTCACGGTAAAGCAAGGCCAGCGCGACGATCACGATCGCGGTAGTGAGCAGGAACATGCCGCGCATCAACCGCCGGTAGCGCGCCCAGGCATGGGCGGCGGTCTGCGGGTCATCAAGCGGGGATCGGTAAGGCATGGTATGCGCCATGCACCCTCGCGCAGACAGATGCAACGCAGCACAAAGGAACTGCGGCAGGCCGCCCCGACGCTGCGATTTGGTCAGACTCGGCAAACCGTGGCATGATGCGCGCGGGAAATGAGGAGGAAGGCCAATGTCTATCGGACGAATCATCGCAGGCCGCGAACAGGAAATCGTCAGCTGCACCGCCAAAGACAGCGTGCGCAAGGCGGCTGAATTGCTGGCGGAAAAACGCATTGGCGCCATGCCGGTAATGGATGGCAGCCAGGTTGCGGGAATCTTTTCCGAACGCGACCTGCTCCATTGCGTGGCAAAGCACGGCGGCGCGGCGCTCGATCTGGCAGTGGGCGAAGTGATGACCGCGCCTGCCATTACCATCGGCCGGAATGAGGATGCGCTATCGGCCATGGCGCTGATGACGCGGCGGCGCATTCGCCATCTGCCCGTGGTCGAAGGCGGGCGGCTTGTGGCCTTCGTGTCGATCGGTGATCTGGTGAAACACCGCATCGAACAAATCGAAGCCGAAGCCGAAGCGATGCGCGAATATATCACCACCGCTTGAGCAGGGGCGCTTGAGCCGGGGCGCGTCACGCCTTACATCCCCTGTCATGGCACAGGATCTGACCTTGACCAAGAATGCCGCCGCGCGCGTGGCCGTAATCGCCGCGCGGCAGGGCAAGCCTGCGATTCTCCGCCTGGCGGTGGAAGGCGGCGGCTGTTCGGGTTTTCAATACAAGTTCGAACTGGATGATGGCCCCGCGCCCGACGATCTGGTGAGCGAAACCGACGGAGTGAAGCTGGTGGTTGATCCGGTCAGCCTTGATCTGGTGGCCGGCGCCAGCGTGGATTACGTCGAATCGCTGGGCGGCGCGGCTTTCCGCGTGGAAAATCCGCAGGCGGCATCAGGTTGCGGCTGCGGCTCCAGCTTCGGCATCTGATTGCTGGCCAGACCGGGGTGAAGATCGCCAGCTTCAATATCAACGGCATCAAGGCGCGCTTGCCGCGCCTGCTCGAATGGCTGGATGAAACGCAGCCTGATGTCGCCTGCCTGCAGGAAATCAAGACGCAGGACGACGGCTTTCCTGCCGCCGATTTCGAGGCGATTGGGTATCACGCCATCTGGCACGGGCAGAAGAGCTTCAACGGCGTCGCCATTCTGGCGCGCGGGCAGGCTCCGGTGGAGATGCAGCGCGGCCTGCCCGAAATGAAGTGGCCGGGCGATGCTGCGGACGAACAGGCCCGCTATCTGGAGGCCGAAGTGCAGGGCATCCGCATCTGCAACCTCTATCTGCCCAACGGCAATCCACAGCCCGGCCCCAAATTCGATTACAAGCTGGCGTGGATGCAGCGGCTGCGCGAACGCTGTGCCGCGCATCTGGCGGCGGAGATTCCGGCTGTAGTGCTGGGCGATTTCAACGTCATCCCGACCGATCAGGATGTCTGGTCAGCCAAGGCGATGGCGGACGACGCGCTGATGCAGCCGCAATCGCGCGATGGCTATGCCCGCCTGCTCAACGACGGGTGGACCGATGCCATCGCCACGCTCAACCCGCGCGGCGGGGTGTGGACCTATTGGGATTACCAGGCGGGCGCCTGGCAGAGGGATCACGGCTTTCGCATCGACCACCTGCTGCTGTCCCCGGCCTGCGCCGACCGGCTTGTGGCGGCAGGCGTCGACAAGGCGCATCGCGGCCGGGAAAAGGCCAGCGATCACGCGCCTGTCTGGGTCAAACTGCGCGGGTAAGCGCTTACTTGTAGAAGATATGCCGGCTGATCCGCGCCACGCTGGCCCGCCGGCCTGCCCATGACGGGCGCACATGGCTGGCATGGAAGAACAGCGATTCGCCCACCTGGCTGTCCCACAAATCCTGATGCGCGATGCGGGCAATCGCCTTGGCGCGCGACCAGGCGAGCGTGGATACGTTGGGCGCGGGAATGGCCCCGCCGCGCACGAAAGAGAACTGCCCCGGCTGCTTGACCACGGCGCAGTAATCGTCCGGAAAGCGGGGCGAGGCGGCGCGGTTGATCACCACGCGGGCCACGGCAAGCTGGCCGTGCAGCGGTTCGCCGCGCGCTTCGAAATAGACGGCCTGTGCAAGGCAGGTCATTTCAGCGGAAAGCGATTGGTCGGCAGGCATTGCGGCAACCAGGGCATCGAGCGACGACGCATCGGGGCGCGCAACCGGCAGGGCCTCTGGCGAGGCTGCGGGCAGATCCTGCACCACGGCTTCGGATACGAAGCGGATATCGGCGGCGGAACCATACGGTTCCGGCAGAACGGTGGCACTTGGGGTGGGAAGTGAGGTAAGGCGGTCCTGGGCAAAAGCACCTGAAAGGCCGGTGCCCGAACCAAGAGCAATCAGAAAAGCAGCCGCAGCAAAGGCCCCGGCGCGGGGGGTAAAGCGAGCCATCCATGAATATGCTCAGGGCGGTGGGAAACCTGACACAGGCCGGACGGGCGCGCTGATGTCAGCACAACCCGAAGCGCGTGAACCCTGTAGAAGGGAACCTGCCGGTTTGCCCCCCGTCTACGTGCCATCGCAAAGAGCGGTATTGCTCCGTGCCGCGATGGCCTACGCTTGGGAAGTCGGCGGCCACATAACCGCCACAATTGGCAAGTCAACCCTTGGTTTCATTCGCAAGGATGAAACGTTCTGCATTCGCGATATCCAGCTCAATCACCCACAGATCCGGATCCTGTGCGCGGCGCCGCTCGCAATAGGCAGTAAATTCGTTCGGATTCTCAGGGTCTTGAACCTTCACGCGAGTCCATCTGCGGGTGCCGTCGGCCTGCGGCATCCGCTCGAACGCAGCAGCGTTTGTGCCCTTCTCGCAACAGATGACGAGCAATGTGCCCGCGTCCCGCTCTCCTTTGGCGATGACCGTGCCAAATCCGCCGGCGGCATCCACCGCCCGGATAAGGCCGGAAACTTCCAGATGAGCGGGGAGTCGCGCCTCGTCCATGCCCACGCCGTGGCGATTATGAATCGAACCGGTCAGGCCACATCGCGGTCGGACACATTGGTGAGCAGGCCGTAAATGGCCTCCTCATCGGGTGCATCGGCCAGCGCGTCGCGCATATCCTCGTCGCGCATCAAGCGCGAAATCGCCGCCAGCGCGTGCAAATGGCCCGCCCCGCTGTTCTCCGGCGACAGCAGGCCGACCACGAGATCGACAGGCAAGCCATCCGCGGCGTTGAAATCGGCCGGATGGCGCAGCCGCATAAGGGCCACAACGGGGCGCGATATGCCCGAAATCCGCGCATGGGGAATGGCCACGCCACGGCCAAAGCCTGTGCTGCCCAGCTTTTCCCGCTCCTCCAGCAGTTCGAGCACCTGGACGGCATCGAGGCCCCAGGCAGCCGCGAAAAGCTGGCTCAGCTTGTCGAGGATCGCCTGCTTGGAATCGGCGCTGATGATCGCCACCGATTCGGGCTTGATCGCGAAGAGTGCATCCATGTCATATTCTCTTGAGGGGGCAGGGGGGAAATAGGCCCGGATCAGCAGCATTCATCCGCTGAAGACCTTGATATATGGCAAAAACGCCGCACGCATCTTGCGCAGCCTGCCGATACCGGGCCTGTCGCAGTCCCGCACGGTCAGGACGGTTCGACCCAGCCGATCGAGCCATCGTGGCGGCGGTAGACCATATTATGTCGCCCCGTGCCAGCATTTTTGAAAAACAGCGCGTTGGTGTGCCGCAGGTCGAGCATCATGACGGCATCCGAAACAGTGACTTCGGGAATGTCGACACTCGTTTCGGCGATAACCGGCGGTGCATCAACCAGCACCTCGTCCTCCGCCTCGACTTCCGGCTCCTCATAAGCGAAGATGGTATAGGCCGCTTCTTCCTGCGCCTGGGCATAGGCGGCCTGTTCGTGGCGGTCCTTGAGGCGGCGCTTATAGCGGCGCAGCTGCTTTTCGATCTTGTCCGCCGCCTGTTCCAGCGCCTGGTGCGCATCGTGCGCGCTGCCATGGCTTTTCAGGATCAGGCCGTGGTTCACATGCAGCACAATGTCGCAGTCAAAGGCGTTGCTGGGCGCCTTGCCAAAGGTGACCGTTGCAGAAAGCGCCCGGCTGAAATACTTCTCGATGATACTGCCCAACCGTTCCGCCGCATGATCCTGTAAGGCTGCGCCAGTGTCCATCTGATGGCCCGAAACGCGGATTTCCATCGATATCTTCTCCTTCTTGGTGCGGGCCCGTTGGCCCGTCTCTCCCCATATAGGACCCGATTGGGACCTAATTAAGCCATAACGGCGCCTTGAGCGATTCAACAAAAGCGCGGTGCCGTTCCAGTTCCTCCGCCGAGGCAGAATGCGGGCGCGCGGGACGAAAGGCGCCGGTGCGGGGGGCAAAGGCGCGCATCTCGCTCACTTCCTCCGCTCGCTCCTCGACCAGTTCCAGCCCGATCTGCCTCCCGCCCAGCAATTCGACATAGACCTGCGCCAGCAATTCGGCGTCGAGCAAAGCCCCGTGTTTCACGCGGTGGCTGCGATCGACGCCATACCGGGCGCAGAGGGCATCGAGCGAATGTTTCGCGCCGGGATGCCGGCGGCGGGCAATCGCCAGCGTATCGACCATCCGCTCCATCGCGATTGCCTCAAGGCCGCAGGCGGACAGTTCGGCATTGAGGAAGCCGAAATCGAACTGCGCATTGTGCGCCACCAGCGGGCTGTCGCCCAGAAAATCGAGCAGCTCGTCCGCCAGGTCGGCAAAAAGCGGCTTGTCCGAAAGGAAGGCGGCAGACAGGCCATGCACCCGCTCGGCCTCCAGCGGCATGTCGCGCTGCGGATTGAAATAGGCGTGAAAGGTGCGGCCCGTGGCCACGCGGTTGACCAATTCGACACAGCCGATTTCCACCAGCCGGTCTCCGCTCAAGGGATCAAGCCCGGTGGTTTCGGTGTCGAAGATAATCTCTCTCATGACCCCGCCTATTCCGTTTCCGGTCGCCCGGTGGCAATGGCTGCGCCCAGCTTCTCCACCAGCCGGGCTACCTGTCGGCGAGTTTCGTCTGGCGAGGTGCCAGTGGCAATCACGAAATGTGCCCTTGCGCGCTTTTCGCTATCGGGCAGCTGCCGGGCAAGGATTGCGGCCAGTTTTTCCTCCGTCATGCCAGGCCGGGCCAGCACACGCGCCGCCTGCACATCGGCAGGGGCAGAGACCACGGCCACCCTGTCCACTTCGTGCAGCAGGTTCTTCTCGAACAACAGGGGGATGTCGAAGACAACCAGCGGCGCATCGGCATGAGCGGCAAGGAAATCGGCGCGAGCCGCCTGCACCGCCGGGTGGACAATGGCTTCCAGCCGGGCGAGTGCCGCCGGATCACCGAATACACGCGCACCCAATTCGGCCCGCTTCACACCATCCGGCCCGGTCGAACCGGGGAAAGCCGCTTCTATCGCCGGGATCAGCGCACCGCCCGGCCCCTGCAGGCGGTGCACCTCGGCATCGGCATCGAAAACCGGCACGCCCGCCTCGGCAAACATCGCGGCGACCGTGCTCTTGCCCATGCCGATCGATCCGGTGAGGCCCAGAATGAGCGGGCGCTTCATGGTGCGAGCAAGGCCCGCAATTCGGCATCGCCATCGCCGCGCGGAGGCGGCTGGCCGAAGAACCGTTCAAACGCGATCGCTGCCTGCCCGATCAGCATGGAAAGCCCATCCACCGTGCGGAAACCGCGCGCGCGCGCCTCGATCAAGAACGGCGTGTCGAGCGGGGCTGTCACGATGTCATAGATCACCGCGCCGGGCGGGGTATGGCTGAAATCATAGGCGAGCGGCGGCTGGCCCACCATGCCCAGCGGGCTGGCATTCACCACCAGATCAAAATACCCCTCGCGGTCGTCAAAGGCAAAGTCGGTGGGATCGGCAAAATGCGCCAGATCCACCGCATGATGCTCGCCATTGGGGTCGATCTCGTCGAGCAGAGCGCGTGCCTTTGCCGGATCGCGGCCCGCCAGGACAATGGTCACCCCGTGTTCGGCAAGGCCCGCAATGATCGCCCGCGCCGCGCCGCCTGTGCCCAGCACGCGCGCCATGCGGAAATAATGCGGAGTTTCCAACATGGGGAGCAGCGGCTCCAGAAACCCCGCGACATCGGTGTTGGTCCCTGCCAGAAGCCGGTCAAAAGCCGGATAGATCGTGTTGACCGCACCAATTGCCGCCGCCTGCGGTTCAACACTGTCGAGGTAGGGGATCACCGCCTGTTTGTGCGGCATGGTAACATTGCAGCCGCGCCAGTTCGGGTCGTCGCGCCGCGCGGCGAGGTAATCAGCCAATCCTTCAGCCGTCACATGGCAGGCGCGATATTCGGCATCCATGCCCAGCTTGCGCAGCCAATAGCCGTGGATCGCCGGACTTTTTGATTGTGCGATGGGATCTCCAATGACTTCAGCATAGGGCCTTGTCACGCGGGCAACTCCCCCAGATCGCGCAGCGCGCCGAGAACAGGCAGCAGCGGCATCCCCAGCACGGTGAACTGGTCGCCCTCTACCCATTCAAACAATTGCACCCCCGGCCCCTCGATGCGGAACACGCCCACGCAATAGCTGACCGCGGGCCATTCGGCATCGAGATAGGCGGCGATGAAATTCTCTGACAGCTTGCGCACCTGCAAGCGGGCAAGCGCGGCATGACGCCACACCACCGTGCCATCGCGCACCAGTGCCGCCGCCGAATGCAGCTCCATCACCTTGCCCGAAAAGAAGCGCAGATGGTTTGCGGCATCCTCGCGGCTGGCGGGCTTGTCGAAGCGGCGGCCATCGACCACCACCAGCGAATCGCTGCCCAGCACGAGGCGGCTGGGCGCAGAAACCGCCAGCGCCTTGGCCTGCGCCAGCGCCAGCGCAATCTGCGGCGCGGGCGCATTTCCCAGCGCCGCCTCCACCGCGCGCTCGTCCACGGCCGCGGGCACGGCTTCGAACGACACGCCTGCTGCCTGCAGCATGGCCTGACGCGATGCACTCTTGGAGGCGAGAACGATCATATCGGCTTGATGCCTGCCTGATCGCCGCCCCGCAGAGTGCGTTCCTGATAGAGCTTGATCACGGCGGCAGCGGTTTCCTCGATCGAGCGGCGGGTCACATCGATCACCGGCCAGCCATTATCGGCAAACATGCGCCGGGCAAAGGCGACTTCCTTTTCCACCCTTTCGCTATCAACATAGGCGGTCTCGGTCCGCTCGTTGAGCGACAGCAGGCGGTTGCGGCGGATTTCGATCAGGCGGCGCGGCGCCGTGGTCAGCCCCACCACCATCGGCTTTTGCAAGGAAAACAGCAGAGGTGGCGGCGGGCTTTCCACCACCAGCGGGATATTGGCGACCTTGAACCCGCGATTGGCAAGGTAGATGCTCGTGGGCGTCTTGGATGTGCGCGACACGCCTGCCAGCACGATATCGGCGGCTTCCCAGTTTTCCCAGCCGATCCCGTCATCATGCGCAATGGTGAACTGGATCGCGTCCACCCGGTCGAAATAGGCTTGGTCCATCACGTGGCGCGCGCCGGGCCGCGCGTGCGCTTCCTGCCCCAGCCGATCCTGCAAGGCGTGCGTCACCGCATCAAGCGCAGCGATATGCGGCAGGCCCAGCAGGCGGCATTGTTCCTCCAGCCGCGCGCGGGTTTCGGGATTGGCGAGGGTGAACAGCACCAGGCCGGGATTGGCCTTGAACTCCTCTATCACCCGGTCAAGATGCTGGCGCGAACGCACCATGGGCCAGAAATGCCGCGTGACATCCGGATCATCGAACTGCGCGAGCGCCGCCTTGGCGATCATCTCAAGCGTTTCGCCGGTGGAATCCGACAGGAGGTGAAGGTTAAGCCGGGCCATGTGGACAAGTGCCAGCATAAACCACGGGACGGGGCCGTGGACAAGCCGGGTATGGCTTTTCACCCCCGCTGACAGGCGATTCCTGCGCGCAGTTCTGGACAGAGGCTTATGGTTATCGACAGGCTGTGGATTGCGGGCAGAGATTCCGTTTGACCACGCAAGGCTGCAGAGTCGCATGGCCCTTTGCCCCCTGTTCACCGGGGGAGAAATCGGGCAGAGGGCCGCTGTCCCCGCTATCCACAGGGCCAACAGATAACTGAACCCTTCTTAAAGACTCTTTTTTATTGTTTGGACCTCGCGATGCCCGGCCTTCTTCTCGACAATCTGCGTGGTGAGCGCACCGAAAAGCGGCCCGTGTGGCTGATGCGGCAGGCGGGGCGTTACCTGCCCGAATACCGTGAATTACGAGCGCAGAAGGGCGGTTTCTTGCCGCTGGTCTATGACAGTGCAGCTGCGGCCGAGATTACCTTGCAACCCATCCGCCGTTTCGGTTTTGACGGGGCGATCCTGTTTTCCGACATTCTGATCGTTCCGCACGCGCTGGGGCAGGATCTGCAGTTCCTGGCGGGCGAAGGGCCGCATCTCTCGCCGCGGCTGGTCGATGCCGCCTTGAGCAGTCTGGCCCCGCAACCGCAGCATTTTGCCCCCGTGTGGGAAACCGTGCGGCTGACGCGCGCGGCGCTACCCGATAATGTCACCATGCTGGGCTTCATCGGCAGTCCGTGGACCGTGGCGACCTACATGGTGGCAGGCGAGGGGTCGAAGGATCACCATCTGGCGCGCGCCATGGCCTACCGCGACCCTGCCGCCTTCGCCGAGATTATCGCGGCGATCAGCGCGGCATCCATCACCTATCTTTTGGGCCAGATCGATGCAGGCGCCGAAGCCGTGCAACTGTTCGACAGCTGGGCGGGAAGCCTTTCGCCGCGCCAGTTCGAAGAATGGGTGATTGCCCCTACAGCGAAGATTGTGGCGGAAATCCGCCGCCGCCATCCGGGCGTGCCGATCATCGGCTTTCCCAAGGGTGCGGGCGCAAAACTTCCCGCCTATGCCCGCGAAACGGGTGTCGATGCGTTGGGCGTGGACGAGACGCAGGATGCGCGCTGGGTCAACCGCGAATTGCCCGCTGGCCTGCCGGTGCAGGGCAATCTCGATCCGCTGCTGCTGATTGCGGGCGGGGCGCCGCTGGAGGATGCCGCGCGCGAGGTGCTCGCCGCCTTTGCCGACCGGCCGCATGTCTTCAATCTGGGCCACGGCATCGACAAGTCCACGCCGATCGCGCATGTTGAAAGGCTGCTGGAAATCGTCCGCTCACCGGCCTAATTGGGCCATATGCAAGGGTTCCTCTGGATGATCTATCTCTGGCTGAAGGCCGGCCACATCATCTTCGTGATCTTCTGGATGGCGGGGCTGTTCATGCTGCCACGCTATTTCGTCTATCATCAGGAAGCCGCGCCGGGTTCGGATGAGGAAGCGATCTGGCTCGATCGCGAACGCAAGCTGCTGAAAATCATCCTCAATCCGTCGGTCGCGGTGGTGTGGATTTTGGGCATGGGCCTTGCCTATGCCGGCAATGCGATGAGCATGGGGTGGTTTCATCTGAAGCTCGCCATCGTGCTCGCGCTGACCGGCTATCACCTCTACCTTTCGGCCTATCACCGCAAATTGCAGCGTGGCGAGCGGGCGCTGACGGGTAAGCAATTGCGCCTGTTCAACGAAGTGCCGGGCATTGCGGCTGCCTTTATCGTTGTGCTGGCGGTTATCAAACCGTTCTGAACACGGGCGCGTAAGGGCGCAAAGCGAATTGACCTGACGCGGCGAAAAGCATATCGCCGCCTTGTATCCGGCTGATGTCGCGTTGTGGCGACCGGGTCTGCTTTCTCCAAGCCCATCGGCCCGCCGGCTTCCCCTGAATCGAATACGGATTTACGACAATGCACCTGAAAGAACTCAAGCAGCGGACGCCGGCAGAACTCGTCGCCATGGCCGAGGAATACGAGGTCGAAGGCGCCAGCACGATGCGCCGTCAGGATCTGATGTTTGCGATCCTGAAAGAGGTTGCCGAGGATGGCGAGGAAATCATCGGTGAAGGCACGATCGAAGTGCTTTCCGATGGGTTCGGCTTCCTGCGCAGCCCGGAGGCGAATTATCTGGCCGGGCCTGACGATATCTATGTCTCCCCCAACCAGGTTCGCAAATGGGGCCTGCGCACCGGTGACACGGTCGAAGGCGAAATCCGCGCGCCCAAGGATGGCGAACGTTACTTCGCGATCACCAAGCTGCTGAAGGTCAATTTCGACGATCCCGACGCGGTGCGCCACCGCACCAATTTCGACAATCTCACCCCGCTTTATCCGGATGAGCGGCTGATCCTCGACACGGTCGATCCCACGGTGAAGGACAAGTCCGCCCGCGTGATCGATCTCATCAGCCCGCAGGGCAAGGGCCAGCGCGCGCTGATCGTGGCACCGCCGCGCACCGGCAAGACCGTGCTGCTGCAGAACATTGCCAAGGCGATCACCGACAACCACCCCGAAGTCTTCCTGATCGTGCTGCTGGTCGACGAACGGCCCGAAGAAGTCACCGACATGCAGCGCAGCGTGAAGGGCGAGGTGATCTCCTCCACCTTTGACGAACCCGCATCACGCCACGTGCAAGTAGCTGAAATGGTTATCGAAAAGGCCAAACGACTGGTCGAGCACAAGAAGGACGTGGTGATCCTGCTCGATTCAATCACCCGCCTTGGCCGTGCCTACAACACGGTCGTCCCGTCCAGCGGCAAGGTGCTGACGGGCGGTGTCGATGCCAATGCGCTGCAACGGCCCAAGCGCTTCTTCGGCGCGGCGCGCAATATCGAGGAAGGCGGCAGCCTCTCCATCATCGCCACCGCGCTGATCGATACCGGGAGCCGCATGGACGAAGTGATCTTTGAAGAGTTCAAGGGCACAGGCAACAGCGAAATCGTGCTCGACCGCAAGGTTGCGGACAAGCGCATCTTCCCCGCGCTCGACGTGGGCAAGAGCGGCACCCGCAAGGAAGAGCTGCTGGTTCCCAAGGAACAGCTGTCCAAGATGTGGGTGCTGCGCCGCATCCTGATGCAGATGGGCACGGTGGATTCGATGGAATTCCTGCTCGACAAGATGAAGGATTCCAAGACGAACGAGGATTTCTTCGCCACGATGAACCAGTAGGCGGCGGGGAACCATCGGGTAACTTCTGGGCGCTATGCTCTCGTCTTCGTGAAAACCGCAGACGAAGGGCTGACGATGCGGCAATATCTGTACATCAGCACCGCGCGCAATCTCAGCCTGCGCGATGTCGAGAAGATTGTCGCGCAATCCGAGCGCAAGAATGCCGAGCGCGGCATTGGCGGATTTCTCGTCTTCAATGGCGCGAACTTTTTGCAGGTTATTGAGGGACAAAGGGACGCGCTTGATCGGTTGATGGCCGATTTGGCGGATGATCCGCGTCATAACGGGATCGTGCGGCTGGCCGATATCGCGCCGCCGCAGGCCGTTTTTACCGGATGGCGGATGCGCAGCTTTGCGGCCGAGGACAGCCCTTCGATTCGCCGCTTTGCGCTTGGCACCGAACTGCCCGCCGCACTCGATCCCGCGCTGCGCGAAATGGTGCTCAATTTCGCCAAACTCAACTAGGGCGGTCACGCCACTGGAAATCCGCCACCGTCTTGCGCATATATAACACCGGGACGCTTCCGGTTGCGTGAAAGGCTTGTGGCCATGAAAGTGAATATCGAAATCGAATGCTCGCCCGAAGAGGCGCGGCGATTCATGGGCCTGCCCGATGTGGACAAGGCCAATGCCGTCTATGTCGATGCCATTGCCAAGGCGATGAAGGGCGCGTCCAATCCCGATCAGTTGCAGGAATTTGCCCAGCAGCTTGCCCCGATGGGGCAGATAGGGCTGAAGATTTTCCAGTCCTTTGTGGAAGGGGCGACGCGCTCTGCCCAATCGGGAGGTTCCTCGCGCCGTACTGATCCGCCCCAGGACGATTGATTTTCCGCGGCCATGGACACAATCTTTGCCCTGTCGAGCGGCGCACCGCCCGCAGGCATTGCCGTTATCCGCATAACCGGGCCTGATGCGGGCGGGGCTGTGCAGGCTCTGGCAGGCAAACTGCCCGCGCCGCGCCGGGCTATGCGCGCCTGGCTGAGGGATTCGAGCGGCGACCTTCTCGATGACGGGCTAGTGCTGTTTTTTCCCGGCCCCGCCTCGGTAACTGGCGAGGATCTGGCCGAACTGCATCTGCATGGCGGGCGCGCCGTGATCGCTGCGGTGGAAGCGGCGCTGTCCGCGATGCCGGGCTTGCGCCGCGCCGAAGCGGGAGAGTTCACCCGCCGTGCCTTTGCCAACGGGCGGATCGACCTCGCCGAAGCCGAAGGGTTGGCCGATCTCCTTTCCGCCGAAACCGAATTGCAGCGCCGCGCGGCGATCGGCAATGCGGCGGGTCTGCTGTCGGCGCGGGTCGAGGGGTGGCGGAGCGAATTGTTGCGCCTTTCCGCGCAGGTGGAGGCGGTGCTCGATTTCGGGGACGAGGATGATGTGGGCGACGGATTTCCGCCTGCCTTCGCGGCGGACCTCCAGGCGTTTCGCGCCGATCTGGAGGCGGTGCTCGCCGCGCCCTCGGCAGAGCCGTTGCGCGAAGGGTTCCGCGTTGCGCTCGCCGGGCCGCCCAATGCCGGCAAGTCGACCTTGTTCAACGCGCTGGTCGAAAGCGAGGCGGCCATTACCGCACCGATTGCTGGCACAACGCGCGATGTGCTGGTGCGTCCGGTCGCGATTGGCGGCGTGCCCTTTTCCTTTGTCGATATGGCGGGCCTGCGCGACGAAGGTAGCGATGCGATCGAGATGATCGGGATCGAACGGGCCCAGGCGGAAATTGCGCGCGCCGATCTGGTGCTGTGGCTTGGCGCAGAAGGTGAGGGGCCGGCGGGCGCATGGGAAATCGACGCGCGTATTGACGAGGCCGGTCATGCGGCCAAGGCAGAGGCGCTGCACCGTGTGTCGGCCGTAACCGGCGACGGGATGGCAGACCTCAAGCGGGCTCTGATCGAACACGCCCGCGCACATATGCCGGGGCCGGGCGATCTGGTGCTTGGCCGCCGCCAGCGCGAACTGGTGGTCCGTGCCGCAGAGGAAGTGTCACTCGCCCAGGGGCAGGGCGATCCGCTGCTTCTCGCCGAACATCTGCGCCGCGCACGCCTTGCCTTCGACGCACTTCTCGGCCGTACCTCTACTGAGGATGTGCTCGATGCGTTGTTTGGCCGGTTCTGTATCGGCAAATAGAGTGTTTCACGTGAAACACTGCGCATGGCTTTGCCATCCATCCCTTTGACCTGAGGCGCGCGGGCCTATATCGGCAAGGCTTATGGATCGCTTCGATGTCATCGTGATTGGCGCCGGCCATGCCGGGTGCGAGGCCGCTGCTGCGGCTGCGCGTATGGGCGTGCGCACGGCGCTGGTTACGTTCTATGTGAGCAAGATAGGCGCGATGAGCTGCAACCCAGCCATTGGCGGGTTGGGCAAGGGCCATCTGGTGCGCGAGGTCGATGCCTTTGATGGGCTGATTGCGCGCGCCGCCGATGCCGCAGCCATCCATTACCGCATGCTCAACCGATCAAAGGGCAGCGCGGTGCAAGGCCCGCGCGTACAGGCCGATCGCCACCTGTTTGCAGCGGCGGTCCAGCGCATGCTTGCGGAGCTGCCGCAGCTCACCGTCGTCGAAGGGGAGGCCGCGCGCCTGTCGTTCGGGCAAGGACGGGTGGATGGACTGGAACTCGCCGATGGGCGCAGACTGGCTGCCTCCGCCGTCATTCTGTGCACCGGCACCTTTTTGGGCGGCACGCTGTTTCGCGGCGAGGAGCGGCTGACGGGTGGACGCATTGGCGAAGCATCCGCGCAGGATCTCGCCCGGCAATTGCGCGAGGCGGAACTGCCGATGGCGCGCCTCAAAACAGGCACGCCACCGCGGCTCGATGGCCGCACGATTGACTGGGCTGCGCTGGAACAGCAGGCAAGCGACCCTGATCCGTGGACGATGTCGCCGCTCACCTCCGCCCGCGCCAATCCGCAGGTCTTCTGTGCGATCACCCGCACGAATCCGCGCACCCATGCGATCATTGCCGATAATCTTCACCGTTCGCCTCTGTTCACGGGGGCAATCGGGGCGGCGGGGCCGCGCTATTGCCCGTCGATCGAGGACAAGATTCACCGCTTTGCCGACCGCGACGGGCATCAGGTGTTCCTGGAACCCGAAGGGCTCGCTACGCATCTCGTCTATCCGAACGGCATTTCCACTTCGCTGCCCACCGATGTGCAGCTGGATTTGCTGCGCAGCATGGCCGGGCTGGAACAGGTGGAGATGGTGGTGCCCGGCTATGCGGTGGAATATGATCATGTTGATCCGCGCGCTCTGGGCCGCGATTTGCAGGTGAAGGCGATGCCGGGCCTGTACTGCGCGGGGCAAATCAACGGTACGACGGGTTACGAGGAAGCGGCGGCGCAGGGGCTTGTGGCGGGCCTTTACGCGGCGAGCTCCGTCCTTGGGCGGGATGGGCCATCGCTGGATCGCGCCAATTCCTACATCGCGGTGATGATTGACGATCTGACGCTGCACGGGGTGAGTGAACCCTATCGCATGCTGACAGCACGCGCCGAGTATCGTTTGCGGCTGCGCGCCAACAACGCTTCCACACGGCTCACGCCGCTGGCGCTGGAACTGGAGTGCGTAGGGGAGGCGCGCGCACAATGGTTCGCCCGACGGGAGGCCGAGCGGGTCAGCTGGACCGCTGTGCTGGACAGTTCCGCAAGTGCGGGGCAGTTGATTGCCCATGGTCTCGATCTGCGGACCGATCTGGGTCGCATGAGCCTGCGCGAATGGCTGCGCTTTCCGGATATCACGCTCGCCGATCTCGCTCCCCTGCTTCCGCCTGAGCTGGATCCGGCAAGCGATCTGGCGGCCGAGCTGGCCGAGGATGCCGCCTATGCGCCCTATTTGGAGCGGCAGGAGGCGGAATTGCGCGATCTGCGCGCCAGCGAAAATGTGCCGCTGGGGGTACACTTTCCCTTTGCCGATGTCCCCGGTCTTTCCAAAGAGATGGTCGAACGCCTGACGCGCGCACAACCGGATACGCTGGCAAGCGCAGCGCGGCTGCCTGGCATCACGCCTGCGGCGTTGGCGGCGCTGCTGGTCTATGCACGCCGCGTGCGGGACACGTGCCACAAAGGGGTGGCAGCGTGATCACGTGCGAAGACGAGGCGCGCACCTTCTGCGCGGCGCTGGTGGATGCGGACGCGATGGACCGTTTGGCGCGCTTCATTGACTTGCTTGCGGAGGAAAATGGACGGCAGAACCTGATTTCCGCTGCCAGCCTGGCGCAGGTGTGGCAGCGCCATATCGCTGACAGCTTGCAACTGCTCCTGCATGTTCCACATGAAACATTGGAACGGCGCGGGGCGTGGATGGATCTGGGCAGCGGTGCGGGTATGCCGGGTTTGGTGCTTGCCATCGCGCGCCCGGATCTTCCCTTTCATCTGGTCGAATCGCGCAAGAAGCGCGTTGCATGGCTTGAAGCGGTGGTGCGGGAATTCGGGCTGGCGCATTGCCGGGTCCATGGTTCCCGTTTGGAGACGGTTCCAACTGCGCCGATGCAGGTGATCTGCGCGCGCGCCTTTGCTCCGCTTGACAAGCTCCTTGGCTTATCCGCCCGCTTTTCCACACCGGACACCGTCTGGCTGTTGCCCAAGGGGCGCTCTGCGGGCGAAGAATTGGCAATGCAGCCCGAATCGATCCGCGCCATGTTTCACGTGGAACACTCGCGTACCGATCCGCAGGCTGGTATCGTGACCGGAACAGGGAGGCCACCAGTCCGATGATCACTATCGCCATTGCGAATCAAAAGGGCGGCGTGGGCAAGACCACCACCGCCATCAACATTGCGACGGCGATGGCGGCAACCGGCTGGAAGACGCTGCTGATCGACCTGGACCCGCAAGGCAATGCCTCGACCGGTATCGGTCTGGCGGCGGCGCAGCGCGAATTGTCGAGCTATGATGTGCTGGTTGACCAGATGCCGGTGGATGATTGCATCGTCGCCTCGCGCATTCCGGGGCTCGATCTTCTCCCCGCCACGGTCGACCTCAGCGGCGCGGAAGTGGAGCTGGTGGGGGTCGAGGGGCGCACGCATCGGTTGGCGCAGGCGCTCACCGCGCACAAGGCGGCGGCTGAGGGAAGCGGGCGCGGGCATGATATCTGCTTCATTGATTGCCCGCCCTCCCTGGGGCTTCTCACGCTCAACGCGCTGTGTGCGGCAGATACGCTGCTCGTGCCGCTGCAGTGCGAATTCTTCGCCCTCGAAGGCCTCAGCCAGCTGTTGCAGACAGTTGAACAGGTGCAGCAGCGCTTCAATCCCGATCTGGGCATTATCGGCATTGTTCTAACGATGTTCGACCGGCGCAACCGGCTGACCGATCAGGTGTCCGACGATGTGCGCGAGTGCCTCGGCAATCTGGTGTTCGAGTCGGTGATTCCGCGCAATGTCCGCCTGTCCGAAGCGCCCAGCCATGGCCTGCCTGCATTGATTTACGATCATGCATGCTCTGGTAGCCGGGCCTATATGGCACTGGCGCGCGAATTGATCGGGCGGCTGCCCAAGGAAAGGATTGCGGCATGAGTGCACAGGATAACTCGCCCGAAGCCGCAGCCGCGGGCAAGCCCGCTCCCCGCCGCGCATTGGGGCGCGGCCTCGGCGCGCTTCTTGGGGAAACGCGGCGCGAAGAGCCGCTGGTTGCGCCCGCCGCCTCGTCAAATTCGGCTGTTGCCCCCGCTCCGCTGCCCGTGCAGGGGTCGGGACTGGCCAGCCTCCCTGTCGCTGCAATTGAACCGCACCCGGATCAGCCGCGCCGCCATTTTGACGAGGTCGCGCTTGACGAGCTGGCCGCTTCGATTGCCACGCGCGGGGTGATCCAGCCCGTGATCGTGCGGCCGCTGGGCGAGGGGCGGTATCAGCTGGTGGCGGGTGAACGGCGCTGGCGCGCGGCGCAAAAGGCGCAATTGCACGAGATTCCCGCCATCGTCCGCGACCTGGCCGAACGCGAGGTGATGGCGCTGGCGCTGATCGAGAATATCCAGCGCGAGGACCTGAACCCGGTCGAGGAGGCGCGCGCCTATCAGCGGCTGGCGCAGCTGGAGGACATGACGCAGGCGGAAATTGCCCGGCTGGTCGACAAGTCGCGCAGCCATGTCGCCAATCTCCAGCGCCTGCTCAGCCTGCCTGACGATGTGCTTGACCACCTGGAAGCCGGGCGGCTCGACATGGGTCATGCGCGCGCCCTGATCGGGCGCGATAATGCCTCGGAACTGGCGGCGCAGGCGATCCTGCGCAAGCTGTCGGTGCGCGAGGTGGAAAAGCTCGCCCGTATGGCGGATGGTCCGGGACAGCGCCGCCGCACCGCGCGCGAGCCACGTGACCCGGCGCATGATGCCGATATTGCGGCCGTGGAAAGCCACCTTGAGGAGTTTCTCGGCCTGCCCGTAAAGATCGCCGCCGATGCCGATCCGCGTTCGGGCGCGGTAACGATCCGTTACCGCACGCTTGACCAGCTCGACCTGATTTGCGGCCGCCTGACGGGAAGCGGCATCTGAGGTCGCGCCCGTAATCCTGTTAAATCAACATGTTTGTTTGCGCGGATCAGCTTGCCCGGCTCCCGCGTGGGCGTGGCGCGGCGAATCTGCCGGCGGGGAGCGGGGGCCGGTTCGACCAGCACCTCCTCCTCGATCATGCGGTGGCGCATCATTTGCGGGCGATGCGCTTGCGGCTGGTATTGCGCCACTGGCACCATTGCGACGGGGGCATAGGCCATCTGCACCGGCACGCCGTAACCGCGCTCGTAATTGAGCAGATAGGCCTCGCAGTAGTCGAAAGCCGAGGATTGGCTTGCCGCGGCGGCTTCGGCGGCGCGCCCGTCATCCCGGCGGCGGTCGGCATTGTCGATCACCGATCCGATCACCGCGCCCGCCACGCCGCCCATTCCGGCGCCGATCACCGTGCCGAGCAGGCGGTCGCCGTCGGCCACGCGGTTGCCAACGATCCCGCCGGTCATCGCGCCCAGAATGCCGCCGATCAGTCCGCCATTGCGCCGTTCTTCCTCGACATAATGGGTCGGCCGCACATCTTCAGCGCGCAGCGCACGGCACTGGGCAAGCCATTCGGCACGTTCGGCCGGGCCATAGGCGAGCTGCGGTGTGGTGCTGCGCGCACCGGGATAACCATGCGCTGCACCCTGGTGATGATGCAGCGCATCGCGGCCCGCGCGCGCCGCGCGGTAATCCCCATCACTCATCGCGGTTTCGCGGTAGGTGGGCTGGGCCACTTCGGTGCGTGTCCATTCCACCGCTTCTTCCGGGGCATTGGACGGGGCGGCATAGACCGGAACCTGCGCCGGAACGCTGTCGCGCGCCCAGCTGACCCCGGCATCTGCTTCGCTCTGCACCTCAGCCGCGTCCGCGCTGTCGCGCACCGCCCGGTCCACGACGCGCGTATAGCCATCGCCGTCCCAAACCTGTTGCGCCAATGCCGGCGCGGAAAGGCCCAGCAGGGCGGTGGTGGCGGCATAAACGGCAAGACGCTTCGGCATGGAACGGCCCCTCGACAAATCGCAGATGCAGGGAGGGATGGGCCGGAACGCCAGACCTGCCTCCCGGCATTAACCCCCTGTTTACTACGAAATTGCCTGCGATTCCCAAGCGCCTTTGCGTGCTTGTCCCGAAACGGGTCTGATCGGCGCGTCAGATACGCGGCGCGATCAGCGCGGCCAGCGCCGCGATCCCGGCGGCATCCTGTTCGTCGAACCGAGCACGCGTGGGACTGTCGAGGTCGATCACCGCGATCACCCGGCCATTGCGCAGCACCGGCACGACCAACTCGCTTGCGGACGCCGCGTCGCAGGCGATGTGGCCGGGGAAGGCGTGCACATCCTCCACCACCTGCACCGCGCCGCTGGCCGCCGCCGTGCCGCATACGCCCCGGCCAAAGGGGATGCGGATGCAGGCGGGCCGACCGACAAAGGGGCCGAGGACAAGCTCCTCCACACCGCCCGATACGACCACGCGGTAGAACCCCGCCCAGTTCAGATCGGGCAGCATATCGCCCATCAGCGCGGCGATATTGGCCATATTGGCGACCGAATCGCTTTCGCCCGCAGTCAACGCGTCGGCGGCGGCGCAGAGCTGGCGATAAAGTTCCGGCTTGTCAGTATCGGCGGGGGCGGAGAAATCGAACATCCACGGCGCATTAGCGCGCGCCGCGCCCTTCGCAAAGCAATTGCCGCCACGCGGGCAAAGCCCTATTCACTCACCCCATGTCCACATTCAAGAAGATCGCCATCGCCCTTGCCGTGTTCCTCGTGGTGGCCGGTGCCGCCCTGTGGTGGATCACGCGGCCGGTGCCTGCCTTGCACACGCTGGAGGAAACCAGCGGCACCGATCCGGTACTGGCTGAACCCGCTCCGCAATTCTTCCCCACCGTCGGCATTGCCAAGCCGATCGGCTGGGCGGACGGCGAAGCACCCACGGCGGCGGCGGGGCTGGCGGTCAATCGTTTTGCCGAGGGGCTGGATCACCCGCGCGTGATCTACACCATGCCCAATGGCGATGTGCTCGTCACACTCACCAAGGCACCTCCGGGCGAAGTGGCGGGCGGCTGGCTGACCAATCTGGTCGCGGGCTTCCTGTTCAGCGAAGCAGGCGCGGGCGGTCCCTCGGCGGATCAGATCGTGCTGCTGCGCGATGCCGATGGCGATGGCGTTGCCGAGGAACGGCACATTTTGCGCGAAGGGCTGTCCTCGCCATCAGGCATGGCCTGGCATGACGGCACGCTTTATGTCGCCAATCACGATGCGGTGCTGCGTTTCGCTTACGAAGAAGGCGCCACCGCGCTGACGGGCGAGGGCGAGAAGATTGCCGACCTGCCGCCGGCGGGCAATCACTGGATGCGCAATATCCTGCTCGATCCCGAAGGCACGCGGCTCTATGTCGCGGTCGGCTCGGCCTCGAACATTGGCGAAGGCGGGATGGAGATCGAGGAAGGCCGTGCCGCGATCCACGAAATCAATCTGGAAACCGGCTCTACCCGGATCTTTGCTGCAGGCCTCCGCAATCCTAACGGCCTGGCATGGAATCCGTGGAGCGGCGAGCTGTGGACCACGGTCAACGAACGCGACATGCTGGGCTCGGACCTAGTGCCCGATTACATGACCAATGTGCCGCTGGGGTCGCATTACGGCTGGCCCTGGGTCTATTACGGCGATGTGGTGGACGAACGGGTGAAGATGGCGATGCCGCGCTTCCTCACCAGCTACACCCGCGTGCCTGAATATGCGCTGGGTGCGCATACCGCGCCGCTGGGCATGGTGTTTACCCAGGGCGGCACGCGGATGGGCGATGCCTTTGCGCGCGGCGCCTTCATTGCCCGGCACGGGTCATGGAACCGCTATCCGCCGGGCGGCTATGACGTGGTCTTTGTCGCCTTTGACGAGCGCGGCAACCCGCTGGCCAAACCGGTAACGGTGCTCGAAAGCTTTCTCGCCAACGAGGACGAGACGCGCGGGCGGCCCACCTGGGTTGCGTGGGATGGCACCGGGGCCCTGCTGGTGAGCGACGATACCGCCGGGATCATCTGGCGCGTGGTGAACCCCACGGCTGCTCCCGGGGCCGCGCCGCAGCGCAACCGTGGCGCTCGCCTGCCGCCGCGCCGCAATCTGATCGGCGATCCGGCCCGCGCGTTCGAGGAGCCGCCTGCGGATCTGATGCCCGGTTCGTTCTGATTTCAGAGCGTCTTTCCCGCCCGCCCGGCGAGTTCGGTGACAAAGTGCCAGGCCACCCGGCCTGACCGCGCGCCGCGCCGTTTGGCCCATTCCAGCGCATCGCCTTCGTCAAAGGCAAGGCCATGCGCAGCGGCATAGCCTGCCACGATGGCAAGGTAATCGTCCTGCGAGCAGGCGTGAAAGCCCAGCGACAGGCCAAACCGGTCGGCCAGCGCCAGATTATCATCCACCGCGTCGCGCGGATTGATCGGGTCATCCTGTTCCGCCCCGTGGCGCACCACGATTGCGCGGCGGTTGGAGGTAACGGCGAGGCGCACATTGGCAGGGCGTGCCTCCACCCCGCCATCGAGCCAGCTGCGCAAGCGGCGGGGGCCTTCGGCATCGCCCTCGGCAAAGCCCAGATCGTCGACAAAGACGAGGAAATTGCGGCCCGCACGCGCCAGCTCGGTGAACAAGGCAGGCAGGCTGTCGAGCGCGCCGCTCGCCACCTGCACCAGCGCGATATTGCCGCCCTCGGCCTGCGCCGCCTTTACCGATGCACGCAGCAGCGCGGATTTACCCATGCCGCGCGCACCCCACAGCAGCATGTCATGCGCGGCCTCCCCGCGCGCCAGCCGGTCGACATTGGCGGCCACCCGCTCCTTCGCCTGGTCGATGCCGCGCAGGAGATCGAGCGGCGGCGCATCGATCTGGCCTACTGCGCGCGCCTGTCCGTTCCAGACATAGGCGGGCGAATCGAGCCAGTCGGCGGCGTGCGGCGGGGGCGGGGCGAGCCGGTCGAGCGCATCGGCAATGCGGCGAAGCTGGTGCAGCGTGTCATCCATTGCACCTGACTCGCCCCGGCGGGGGCACGGCGTCAAGCTGTTTGGCGTCGCGTGGGGGCTTGGCGAAGGCGGAAGTCGGGCCTAGCGGGAGTGGAATATGGCCACCAACCCGCCTCTCACCCTGTCGCCCGATGCCGAAGGGCTGGCCCGCGCTGCCGCCCTGCTGCGCGACGGGCACTTGGTCGCCATACCGACCGAGACGGTCTATGGGCTTGCCGCGCGCGCCGATAGCGAAGCGGCGGTTGCCGCCATCTACCGTGCCAAGGGGCGACCCGACTTCAATCCGCTGATCGTCCATGTGGCCGATCTGACCGCAGCGCGGAAGCTGGCCGTGCTGGACGAGAGGGCCGAGGCGCTGGCGGCGCGATTCTGGCCGGGGCCGTTGACGCTGGTGGTGCCGCTTCGGCCCGCAAGCGGGATTGTGCCGGCGGTGACAGCGGGCCTGCCCACCGTGGCGCTGCGTGTGCCCGCCCATCCGCTCACCCGCGCCTTGCTGGCCGAACTGGGCCTGCCGCTGGCCGCCCCATCGGCCAATCGCAGCATGGGGGTAAGCCCGACCACGCCCGCCCATGTCGCGGCTTCGCTGGGTGAAGGCGTGGCGGCAATCTGGGATGGCGGCGCCTGTGCGCAGGGGCTCGAATCCACCATTGTCGCGCTGCGCGAAGGAGGCGGGTGGAGCCTGCTGCGCGAAGGGCCGGTGACGCGCGCGCAGATTTCCGCCGTGCTTGGCAGCGAGCCTGTGGAGATCGCAAAGGGCATCGAAGCGCCCGGACAGATGCTGCGCCATTACTCGCCGGGCAAGCCGGTGCGGCTGAATGCACCCGCGGCGGCGGCAGACGAGTTCCACATCGGTTTCGGGCCGGTGCTGGGCGATTGCTCGCTCTCGCCCGCTGGCGATCTGGCCGCGGCGGCGGCGCGGCTTTACGCCTGCCTGCACCAGGCCGCCGCGGCGCCGCAGCCGCGCATTGCGGTGGCCCCGGTGCCGCAAGAGGGCATCGGCGCGGCGATCAATGATCGGCTGGCAAGGGCCTCGCGCTAATCCCGGCGGCGGTCCGGTTCCGCCGGGATCGTCGGGATCAGCGCGTCGATTTCGCGGCGGATCGCGATAGCCTCGCGGCAGGCCTCGTCATTGCCGCGTTCGCACCGGCGCGCCTCTTCGTCATATTCGCGCTGAAGGCGGCCCAGCAATTCCTCCCGCCGGCGGATTTCGCGGCCGCGGTTCTCGTCCGCTTCGGACTGGCTGGTAGTGGCAAGGTCCACCGCCGCGCCCACCGCGCGCACCGGTGCGGTCACGACATCGGCCACGGTGCGGACACAGGATGGCAAGAGCAGCGCGGCAGGCAGGCAGGCAAGCAGGTGGAAAAGGCGCATCAGCGGCAAACCCCACGGGGAACCTGCACATCATGAACCCGGCGCGTGTTCCGGGCAAGCAAAAGGCCGCCCGGTTCGCACCGGACGGCCTTTTCTCGCCTCAGCTTGCGCTCAGCGCCTTGATTTTCAGGCGTCTTCGGGCGTGCTCTCGTAATATTGCGGGGCATGCTCCTTGAGCACATCCAGAATCTTGCGCAGCGCGGTCGGCTCGTCGGTCTTTTCCATCGCCGCCAGTTCACGGGCGAGGCGGCTGGAGGCCGCTTCGAAGATCTGCCGTTCGGAATAGGACTGTTCCGGCTGGTCTTCGGGGCGGAACAGGTCGCGCGTCACTTCCGCGATCGAAACCAGGTCGCCCGAATTGATCTTGGCTTCGTATTCCTGCGCGCGGCGGCTCCACATGGTGCGCTTGACCTTGGGCTTGCCCTTCAGCGTTTCCATCGCTTCCTTCAGCGTCTTGTCGCTGGAAAGCTTGCGCATCCCGATCGCTTCCACCTTGTTGACAGGAACGCGCAAAGTCATGCGTTCCTTTTCAAAGCGGAGCACATAAAGTTCCAGCTGCATTCCGGCGATTTCCTCGCTCTGCAACTCGATAACGCGTCCGACGCCATGTTTGGGATAAACAACATAATCGCCTACATCGAAGGCGGGGGCACTGGATGCCATGTAGTGTCCTTTCTCTGCCGGCAGGTCCCGTTTCAGCGACAGGGATTTGCAGACCGCACGACCCGCCGGCGGCCTTTATCCCGGTTCTGTCATCGCTGAGTGTGGGGGAAACCTGCCTTCCTGTACGCGCCGATCATCACCTGTTCCGCGCGGCCGCTGGATTATATAACAGATTCGCCACAAAATTGCCATAGGCACGGCAATGAGCCCTGCGAAGCAAGCACAAGGCACTCACCGCGCCAGCGGCTCTGAAAAGTAATCCTTAAATGCCAGTGACTTAGTCACCCTCGCCCGGTTCGGGCGAGAAATACGCTTCGTACTTGCCTTCCACGCCCTTGAAAGCATCCGCATCCGCCGGCGGATCCTTCTTCTGCGTGATATTGGGCCATTCGGCCGAGTACTGGGCGTTCAGTTCCAGCCACTTTTCGGTGCCGCTTTCGGTATCGGGCAGGATCGCCTCGGCCGGGCATTCGGGTTCGCACACGCCGCAATCGATGCATTCGGACGGGTTGATGACGAGCATGTTCTCGCCTTCATAGAAACAGTCCACCGGACACACTTCGACGCAATCGGTATATTTGCACTTGATGCAGGCGTCGGTGACGACGTAGGTCATGTGAGCGATTTCCCTTCGATCCGGTCTGCCGCGCTTTCCTTCATTTGCGGCGTCTGTTTGCCTGCTATGGCGATTGCCGCGCCAGCGTCAAGCACCCGATAGCAGGCTTGCGCTTCGGCAGGCGGGCCGCGCCGGGCAGGCAGGCTGAGGATTTCGATCACCCGCACATGGGTGCGCATGGGCAGGGTGAGCACATCGCCCGGCGCAACCGGCTGGTTGGCCTTGACCACTCTCTGCCCGTTGCGGCGGATATGGCCCGGCATGATCCAGTCCTGCGCCAATTGCCGCGAGCCTGCAAAGCGCAGCCGCACCAGCAGCAGGTCCAGCCTCATGGCGCGGGCCTCATGCGCGGGGCTTCATTTGCGCAGAAGATCCGCAAGACCCGCAAAGGCGCCGCCGCCCGGCGGTGGGCCATCGGGCTTGCGCAGCGGGCTGCGTGCAGCGGGCTTGACTTCCCTTGGCGTGCCCGCAGGGGTGTAGCCGCCGCGTGGGCCGCGCGGATGGCGGGATTTGCGTTCCTCGCCCCTTGCGGGACGGTTGACCGGGTTATCGCGGCGCGGGGGGCGCCATGTCCACAGGCGCGGCGCGGGCGGGCCAAAGGCGCCCTCCGCCAGTGGCTGCGGCTCGGTCGCGCGAAATCCGGCCTCGCGCATCAGCTTCAGGTAGTTTTCGGCCACCAGACCCATGGATGTCGGCAACCCGGCGTCCATCAGGAAGCTGCCGCCGCCCAGTTTCTGGCCGGCCTTCTCGCGTGTTTCATGCGCGCTGCGAAACAGCTTTTCCGCCATGTCGAGGCGCACCGCCTGCGTGCCGGCGCGGCAATAGCCGGCGGGAAGCGGGCCTTCGGGTGTGATGACGGCCTCCATGCGGGGATTGAGCGGACGCGTGTCCAGCCCAAGCTGCGCCAACAGCGCGCGCGCGGCAGGTTTGAGCAAAGCGTGCTGGAACACATCGAGCGTGCCGATGATGATGCCCAGCTGGCGCAGCAGCGGGCGCTTTTCCTTGGGGATGGCGGCGACGCCCGATTCCTCGCGGCGCACCGATCCGTTGCGTTCCACCAGGGCAAGCAGCAAGGCGCGCACCTCGCTGCCCATTTCGGGATCCTTTGCGGCCTCCTCCAGCGCGCGCAAGGGAGCGAGCGGGGCGAGCTTGCCTTCGAGCCACACCTCCAGCGCCTCGGCCAGGCGGGCGCGGTGCACCGGGTCGAGCGGGGCGAGGTCCTTCGCCAGCACAAGGCGCCACCGCGTTGGTTCGCGCGTGCGTTCGAGTTGCGCCACCACCTGCCCCTCGCGCAGGATCGCCGGCGCGCCCGCGGCATCGCGGCCCAGTTCCAGCACGCCCAGCTCGCTCGCGACCAGCGCGGCGGCCTTGGCGGCGAGCAATTGCGGCAGGTGCTTTTCCGCCGCAGCCAGCATCAGCTTGCGGTCCTCGTGGCTGGCATCGGCATCCACCACGAAGCGGAACCCTTCCAGATGGCCGATCACCTGCCCCTCCACCGTGACCTGCCCGTTTTCTTCCAGCACCACTTTCAACAACCCCACATCCTTCCCCATACTCTTCATCAATATAGCTGTCCTGCGGTTGACGAAACGTTCGGTCAACCGCTGGTGCAGCGCATCCGACAGGCGCGCTTCCACCCCGCGCGCCCGTGCGGCCATTTCCTCGCGCGCCAGAACCCAATCTGGCCGCTGGCAGATATAGGCCCAGCTGCGGATCGCGGCGAGCCTTCCCTGCAACGTGTCGATATCGCCGCGCACCTCGCCAAGGTCGGCAATGCGCGCCGCAACGAAATCGGCGCCCAGATGCCCGTCTTTCAAGTCACGCCAAAGACGCGCGACAAAGCGCGCATGCATTTCCGCGCCTTGCTGGCGGAAATCGGGCAATTGGCACACATCCCAAAAGCGGCGAAGCTGCGCACGGCCCCGCACCGCGCCGCCGATATCGGCATCGTCAGACAGCCGCTTGAGCACCGCAAGGTCGATTGCTTCGGGCGCGGGGGCGAGTGCGGGATCATCCGGCCCGCGTTCCAGATCAGCGATCAGATTATCGAGCGTGTCGAGCCGTGGTTCCGCCTCGCGCCAGAACAGGCGCGTCAGCGGGGCAAAGCGATGCTGCTCGATCGCGTAGATTTCTTCTTCGGTAAAGGCACTGTCACGCCCGCCCGCTCCGCTCAGCGTACCGAAACTGCCGTCCTGGTGATGCCGCCCGGCGCGGCCCGCGATCTGCGCCATTTCGGATGGCATCAGCCGCCGGTGGCGCATCCCGTCATATTTCGACAGCGAGGCAAAGGCGACATGCGCGACATCGAGGTTGAGACCCATGCCGATGGCATCGGTGGCGACGATGTAATCGACCTCGCCCGACTGGAACAGCGCGACCTGGCGGTTGCGTGTTTCGGGGCTCAATGCACCCATCACCACCGCCGCCCCGCCGCGAAACCGGCGCAACAATTCGGCCACGCGGTAGACCTCCTCGACCGAAAAGGCGACCACCGCGCTGCGCGGCGGCAGGCGCGACAATTTGACCGGTCCGGCATGGCTGAGCGTGGAAAAGCGCGGCCGCCCTTCCACCGTGACGCCAGGGATGAGCGCCTTCACCAAAGGCTCCACCGTCGCGGACCCCAGCAGCATCGTCTCCTCGCGCCCGCGGGCATGCAGCAGCCGGTCGGTAAAGATGTGCCCGCGTTCGCGGTCGGCGCCCAATTGCACCTCGTCCAGCGCCACAAAGGCGCGTTCGTTCGCGCTGCGCGGCATGGCCTCGGCGGTGCAGAGCAGATAGCGCGCGTGCGGCGGCTCGATCCGCTCCTCGCCCGTAATCAGCGCGACCTGATCCGCGCCTTTCAGCTTGCAGACCTTGTCGTAGACCTCGCGTGCCAGCAGCCGCAGCGGGAAGCCGATGGCTCCGCTGGAATGGCCGCACATCCGCTCGATCGCCAGATGGGTCTTCCCTGTATTGGTCGGGCCCAGGATCGCGCGAATCCGGCTGTCAGAGACACGCGAACTCACAAGAACACCTGCTTGTAAGGCCATGCGCGCCCCGCGCAATCGCGAGCTTTGGGGAGGTAGGGGAAAAACCGCAGTCTGATGGATTCGGTTCGTCGCGCAGGGGACTCGTCTGGTCGACCTTAAGGCGCAATTTACTTTATGCAGGCAAGGGAGAAAGCCACTAATCCAGCCGGACTGGGTTGTCCTGTGCGCGCACCATACGGCATGGCGGCAATCACAAGGGAGGGCGCGTTTGTTCACCGACCGCAAGGAAGATGCGATGGAGGGCGCGGGCGCAGGCAACGCTTCTGCCGCCCAGCTCTCGCTTGCCCATGCGGTAGATCACGGCGGCGCCGCCTCCTCGCACCGCCCTTCTTCGCACAGGCAGGCGCGCATCGCCAACTTTGCCGATCGCTACCACGAATGGCGCGAACACGCCTCGCTCAAGCTGGCGGGCCTCGACCTTGCGCCCGATCTGGCGCGCGATATCGGCTCTCCCCGCTGGTTGCGCGGGGTGGCGACGCTGGTGGGCCTTTCGGCGCTGGCAATCGCGGGCTTCCCCGGCTTTTCCGAGGTGGAGGCCGCGCCCGCCATGCGCATCGATGCCGATGTGCGCGACGAATTCCGCAGCCACATGATCATGCCGCTGGCGCTGGGCGCGGATAGCGGCCGGCGCATGGGCGCAACGCCTGCGGTCATCCCGCTGGCCAGCGCACCCGAACGCCCGCGGCTCGATCTGGTCGCCACGCTGGCGCAGGGCGACAGTTTTGAGCGGATGCTGCGGCGTGCGGGCGTCGACGATGCCGAAGCCGCGCAGATCGTGCGCATGGTGGGCGCGGCCATCCCGCTGACCGAGATTGAAGCGGGCACCAAGGTCGACATTACGCTGGGCCGCCGACCGGCCGCAGGAGCGAGCCGCCCGGTCGATGCATTGTCCTTCCGCGCACGGTTCGATCTGGCGCTGGCGGTGGAGCGCAAGGGCGGGCGTCTTGTCCTCGATCCCCGGCCCATCGCGGTCGATACCACCCCGCTGCGCATCCGCGCGGCCGTGGGCAGCAGCCTCTACCGCTCTGCCCGCGCATCGGGTGCGCCGCCGCGCAGCGTGCAGCAATTCCTGCGCGTCATCGGCACCGAGATGAGCCTTTCGGGCGATATTCGCCCCACGGACGAATTCGACCTGATCGTGGATTACAAGCGCGCCGCCACTGGCGAAGTGGAAGAGGGCGAATTGCTTTATGCCGGGATTGTGCGCAATGGCCGCCCGGTAAAGCAGCTGATGCGCTGGGGCCGTGACGGCAAGTATTACGATACCGCCGGCGTGGGGGAACAGCGCGAAGGCCTGCTTGCCCCTGTGCCCGGCCCGGTCACATCGCGCTATGGCATGCGCCGCCATCCGATCCTGGGATATCGGCGGATGCATGCCGGCCTCGATTTCCGCGCCGCGCACGGCACGCCGATCTATGCCGTGACCGATGGGCGCGTGACCTTTGCCGGGCGCCATGGCGGGCACGGCAATTTCGTGAGGCTGGCGCATAGCGGCGGCCTGGGCACCGGCTATGCGCATATGAGCCGCATCGCGGTGAGCACGGGGCAGCAGGTGCGGCGCGGGCAGGTGATCGGCTATGTCGGCTCCACCGGTCTCTCCACCGGCCCGCATCTGCATTACGAAATGTACCGTAACGGGCAGGCGATTGACCCGGCGACGGTAAAGTTCGTGACGCGTGAACAATTGTCGGGCCGCGAGTTGGCCGATTTCCGTGCCCAGTTGAACCGGCTGCAAGCCGTCGCCCCCGGCGCGGCGCTGGCGCCGCTGGCCGCGCCTGCCGCAGCGAACGAGGAGCCCGCGCGCGAAATCGACCGGCTGGAACGGCGCCAGCAGATCGTCACCTGATATTGGCAAGATTGCCCTGCCCGCGCTTTTGCGGCAGGACTTTGCGCCTATGACTGTCAGCTATCCCGCCACCCGCCTGCGCCGTTCGCGCACCCATGCGTGGAGCCGTGCGCTCACCCGCGAAACCGTGCTGACCCCGGCCGATCTGATCTGGCCGCTGTTCATCACCAGCGGGCGCGGGGTGGAGGAGCCGGTGGCGAGCCTGCCCGGCGTGTCGCGCTGGTCGGTGGATGGTATTGCGGCGCGTACCAAGGAAGCTGTCGCACTGGGCATCCCCTGCGTCGCCCTGTTCCCCAATACGCCGCCGGTCAAGCGCAGCACCGACGGGGCAGAGGCGCTCAACCCCGACAACCTCATGTGCCAGGCGATCCGCGCCATTCGCGATGCCTGCGGCAATGATGTGGGCGTGCTCACCGATGTTGCGCTCGATCCCTATACCTCCCACGGGCAGGACGGGCTGATCGACGATGCGGGCTATGTGCTGAATGACGAGACAGTAGCGGTGCTGGTCGATCAGGCGATGACGCAGGCCGAGGCGGGGGCCGATATCATCGCCCCGTCCGACATGATGGACGGGCGCATCAAGGCGATCCGCATGGCGCTCGAAATGGGCGGGCATACCAATGTGCAGATCATGTCCTATGCCGCCAAATATGCCAGCGCCTTCTACGGCCCCTTCCGCGATGCGGTGGGCAGCGGCGGATTGCTGAAAGGCGACAAGAAAACCTACCAGATGGATCCGGCCAATGCCGAAGAAGCGGTGCGCGAAGTGGCGATGGACATTGCCGAGGGCGCGGACAGCGTGATGGTGAAGCCGGGCCTTGCCTATCTCGACATTGTGACGCGGGTGAAGGCGCGGTTCGACGTGCCCGTCTTCGCCTATCAGGTGAGCGGCGAATACGCGATGATCGAGGCGGCGGTGGCGGCGGGCGCGGGGGACCGCGACGCGCTGGTGCTGGAAACGCTGATGGCGTTCAAGCGCGCGGGCGCATCGGGCGTGCTGACCTATCATGCCCCGCTGGCGGCGCGGTTGCTCAATGGCTGAAGCTGCGCCCGGATTCCGGCTCGAAACGCAGCGCCTTGTGCTGCGCGACTGGCGCGACGAGGACTGGCCCCACTTCTTCCGCCTGACCAATACACCTGAAGTGATGCGCTGGCTGGCGGGCGTGTTCGATACCGATGGCATGGCGGCACAACGCGCCCGCGTCACCTCCTGCGCGGCGCGCAACGGCTTCTGCTTCTGGGTGGTGGAGCGCAAGGACGATGGCGGGCATTTGTCGGGCGCGATGCTGGGCTTTTGCGGGCTGAAACGCGCCGATGCGCCGGGATGCAGCGTGCCCGGCGAATTCGAGATCGGCTGGCGCTTTCGCGAGGACGCATGGGGCAAGGGCTATGCGCGCGAAGCCGCCGAGGCGGCGCTGGCGGCGGGTTTCACCCGCTTCGGGGCAGAGCGGATCGTCGCTTTCACCCTGATCGAGAACACCGCGAGCTGGGGGTTGATGGAGCGGCTGGGCATGGTGCGGCGGCCCGAACTCGATTTTACCGAAGAGCGCTACGAGCCACCCTTCTGCCACGCGATCACCTGGGCGATCACGCGGCCTGAATGGGAGGCGCGCGCATGAACGATCCCCGCTTTCCCGGCGCGACCATCCTGCCCTTTGACGGCAAGCTGCCGCGCATTCACGACAGCGCCTTTGTTGCGCCGGGCGCCTGCATCATCGGCGATGTCACGATCGGCCCTGAGGCGAGCATCTGGTACAAATGCGTGCTGCGCGGCGATATCCACCGGATCGAAGTCGGCGCACGCTCCAATGTGCAGGATGGCACGGTGATCCATGTCGAAGGGCCGCGCCCCGAAGCCGCCGTGCCCACCGACGGCCTGCCCACGATCATTGGCGAGGATTGCGTGATCGGCCATATGGCGATTGTCCACGCCGCGGTCGTGGAAGATGGCAGCTTTGTCGGCATGGGCGCGGTGGCGATGGACGGGGCACGTATTTCCACCGGCGCAATGCTGGGCGCGGGCGCGCTGCTCAGCCCCGGCAAGGTCATCCCGCCGGGCGAAATCTGGGTGGGCCGCCCGGCGCGCCTTTTGCGTGCGCAGGACGACGCGCAGATCGCCAAGATACGGTTCCAGTCCGCGCGCTATGTCGAACTGGCGCGGCGGCACAGGGCGATGCTGGATGGCGAAACCCAAGGCTGACCTTCCCCCGGCCGATGCCATTCGTGCGCTGGCTGATGACGAAGGGCGGCTTGCCTTGCGCGTCACGCCGGGGGCAAGAACCGAAGCCGTCACCATCGAAGACGGGGTGGTTCACGTCAAAGTGCGCGCCAGGCCCGATGGCGGCGCGGCCAATGCGGCGGTGCTGGAACTGCTCGCCCATGCGCTCGGCACCGCGCCCTCGCGCGTCACCTTGTTGCGCGGCGCAACTTCGCGGGCGAAACTGGTGCAACTGGATTAGCGCGCCCGCTCCATGCTCCATGCGCAGGCAACAAGGGTGAAGGCCCAAACGCCCGCCAGCCACGGGGCGAGGGCAGGATAAGCCAGAAACAACAGCGCCCCGCCGCAAGCCCCTGCGGCAAGGCTGCTCCACAGGATCAGGCTCGGCAGCGCGCCGCGCGCGCCATGCCCGCTGCCCGTCAGCCACCCGGCCAGCCCTTCGCCCATGCGCACCAGCGCGCCGGTCATATAGGTCACGCCCAGCGCCACCTGGCCGTCGCGGCGAAAGACATTGTTGATCGCGCCCATTGCAATCACGGCAAAGCCCAGAAACGCTTCGGTGCTGCCCAGCGCTTGCCCT
Source organism: Alteraurantiacibacter lauratis (assembly GCF_037154155.1). NCBI lineage: Bacteria > Pseudomonadati > Pseudomonadota > Alphaproteobacteria > Sphingomonadales > Erythrobacteraceae > Alteraurantiacibacter > Alteraurantiacibacter lauratis. Next base: position 22,734 of record NZ_JBANRN010000012.1, on the reverse strand, counting down.
GCTGCCGCCAGCAACAGCAGCGCGCCCGATCCGGTGAGCACGGCGGTCTTGCGCCGTGACGCCACCTTTTCCGCGATCACCGCGCCCAGCGCCACACCGGCCACGAACCCCGCCAGCAGCAGCCCCGCCACCAGCGCGGCACGCCCGCCGCCCGCCAGTTCCACCCCCAGCCGCGTGGTATTGCCCGACATGAAGGAGACGAAAAACCGGTCTGCCGCCAGAAAGCCGGAGGCATCGACAAAGCCCGCCAGCCCGGCAATGGCATAGGCAAGCAGGCGTTCGGCGCGGGCGAATTGCAGCATCGGGCGATCATGCGCCCACCGGCTTCGATGCGTCAATCGCGGATCAGCGCACGCAGCGCCTCGATCCGGTCGGCTTCGTCCGCGGGCTTGTCCCAGCGGATGCGGCGGATGCGCGGGAAACGCATGGCGAGGCCTGATTTGTGCCGCGTGCTGGCGTGCACCGAATCAAAGGCGACTTCGAACACCAGCTGCCGCTCCACTTCGCGCACGGGGCCAAAGCGGTTGACCGTATTCTGCCGCACATGCCGGTCGATCAGCACCAGCTCTTCGTCCGAAAAGCCCGAATAGGCCTTGCCCACGGGCAGCAATTGCCCGCCCGCCGCCGGGTCGCCATCCCAGCAGCCAAAGGTGTAATCGGAATAGAAGCTCGACCGCTTGCCGCTGCCCCGCTGCGCATACATCAGCACGCAATCCACCAGCAGCGGATCGCGCTTCCACTTGAACCACAGCCCTGCACGGCGGCCCGCGACATAGGGCGCATCGCGGCGTTTCAGCATCAGCCCTTCGATCGCAGCATCGCGCGCATTTTCGCGCAAAGCCGCCAGATCGGCAAAATCGCGTGCCTCGACCAGAGCGGAGAGGTCAAAATGGCTGGCAGGCAGGCGCGGCATCAGCGCCTCCAGCGCGGCGCGGCGGGCGTGCCAGGGCAGGGGGCGCAGATCCTCCCCTTCGCGGATCAGCAGGTCATAAACACGCATGAAGACCGGATATTGCGCCAGCATCGCCTTGCTCACGGTCTTGCGGCCCAGCCGCTGTTGCAGCGCGTTGAAACTCGCCGCGCCGCCCTGTTCGCCGCCTTGTTGAGTTCCCCGCACCAGCAATTCGCCGTCGAGCACCACCGGAAAATCCAGCGCCGCGACCATTTCGGGAAAGCTGGCCGAGATATCGTCGCCCGACCGCGAATAGGCGCGCGTTTCACCGCCCACATGCACCAATTGCGCACGAATGCCGTCCCATTTCCATTCCGCGGCGTAATCATCCAGCGATACCTCCTCTTGCTCCAGCGGATGCGCGAGCATGAAGGGGCGGAACAGCGGCAGATCATCGGTGCGTGGCGGCTCTGCGCCTTGCAATGCCCATGCGAAAAGTGCGGCATAGGGCGGCGTCTGGCCGTGCCAGTATTCCTCCACATCCTCCACCGCTACGCCAAAGGCCTGCGCAAAGGCTGTGCGCGCCAGCCGCGCCGAAACGCCAACACGCATCGCGCCGGTGGCAAATTTGATCAGCGTATAGCGGCCAGACGAATCGAGCCGGTCAAGCAGGCGCGCCAGTTCGCCCGGCGCAGTGCTGCGGGTAAGCGTGGAAAGCCGCGCCACCACTTCGCGCAAGCTGATGTCAGCAGGTGATGAGGCCGTGACGTCACATGGCGGATCGGGCCACAAAAGGCTCACCGTTTCCGCCGTGTCGCCCACGAAATCGCGCGACAGCGACCACAGAACCGGATCGACCCGTTCATGCATCAGGCCGCGAAAGGTGGAGGCTTTCACCGCCGGGAAATCGAGCTCCCCCGTCAGCGCGGCGAGAGCCCAGCCCCGGTCGGGATCGGGCGTGGCGCGCAGATAATCGGCCAGCAGCGCCAGCTTGGCGTTGCGGCTGGTGGTGTAGAGGAGCGCATCGAGCAGGGCGGCAAAGGCGCGCATCGCCTAGTCGTCCTCCTCCTCGCGCCCCACCATGGCCAGCGCGCGGGCGCGGCGCTGGGTCAGTTCGTGCCAGCGCAGCAGCGCTTCCTCGCGCCCATGGGTGATCCAGGTTTCGGCCGGGTTCACCTCGGCAATCGTGCGCGTCAGCTCGCCCCAGTCGGCATGGTCGGAAATGACCAGCGGCAATTGGACCCCGCGTTGCCGCGCCCGCTGGCGCACGCGCATCCACCCGCTGGCCATGGCGGTGACCGGATCGGGCAGGCGGCGGCTCCACCGGTCGTTGAGGGCAGATGGCGGCGCGATGACGATGGCACCGCGCAGCGCATCCCTTGATGGCGCATCGCTCACCAGCCTGAGATCGCCCAGCGGCACGCGATGTTCCTCATACAGGCGGCACATCGCCTCCATTGCGCCATGCAGCCAGATCGTGCTGTCATGTCCTGCGCTGCGCAGTTCGGCGATCACCCGCTGCGCCTTGCCCAGCGCATAGGCGCCCACAAGAATGCAGGCATCGGGGTTCTTCTGCCGTGCCGCGAGCAGTTTGCCGATTTCCTGCGCGATCGGCGGATGGGTGAAGACCGGCAGGCCAAAGGTCGCCTCGGTAATGAAAATATCGCAGGGCGTGACCTGAAACGGCGCGCAAGTGGGATCGGCGCGGCGTTTGTAATCGCCGGTAATCACCACGCGCTCGCCTGCGTGTTCCAGCAGGATCTGCGCGCTGCCCAGCACATGGCCTGCGGGCACGAAGGTCGCATTCACCCCGCCGGGCAGTCGCACCGTCTCGCCATAAGCGATCGGCACCGCTCCGTCGCAAGTTGCGTAGCGCAACTTCATGATGGTCAGCGTTTCGGGCGTGGCAAAGGTCTGGCGGTGCCCGCCGCGCGCGTGGTCGGCATGGCCGTGCGTGACCAGCGCGGTGTCGACCGGATGCGCCGGATCGATCCAGCTATTCGCCGGCACCACGAAAATGCCGCGCGGATCGGGCCTGATCCAGGAGAAATTCGCGCTCATGCCGTTATCAATGGCAAGGGCGGCGCCGGAGTTCCAGCACCGCCCCCGTTTCCTTGCATCCGGGTCACCTGCGATTGGCGCGGGAAGGGGGAAGGATTACTGCTCGCCCGCATCCTCCACCGGCGCCTGCGTTGGCTTGGCCGCGCGCTTTTTGGCACCGGGCTTTTTCGGCTTGGCCGGTTTCGGCGCGGTGGGGGTGAGTTCGAAGGAAAGTTTGTCGTCCTTCACGCTCACATGCACTTCGCCGCCATTCGCCAGCTTGCCGAACAGCAACTCTTCCGCCAGCGGTTGCTTCACCTTCTCCTGGATAAGGCGGGCCATTGGCCGTGCGCCATACAGCTTGTCATAGCCGCGTGTGGCCAGCCAGGCGCGGGCATCGCTGTCGAACTGGATATGCACATTCTGGTCGGCCAGTTGCAGTTCGAGCTGGAGGATGAACTTGTCCACCACCCGGCTTACCGTTTCCGGGCCGAGATAGGCAAACGGGACGACAGCATCGAGGCGGTTGCGGAATTCGGGGGTGAACATCTTCTTCACCGCCTCGTCCTGCGCCTCGACCTTGGTGCCCGCGCCAAAGCCGATGCCCTGCTTGGCCATGTCGGCCGCGCCCGCATTGGTCGTCATGATGAGCACGACATTGCGGAAATCCACCGTCTTGCCGTGATGGTCGGTCAGGCGGCCATTATCCATCACCTGCAGCAGGATGTTGAACAAATCGGGATGCGCCTTCTCGATCTCGTCGAGCAGCAGCACGCAATGCGGGTGCTGGTCGATGGCATCGGTAAGCAATCCGCCCTGATCATATCCGACATAGCCCGGAGGCGCGCCGATCAGGCGGCTGACCGAGTGCCGCTCCATATATTCGGACATATCAAAGCGCTTGAGCTCGATCCCCATGATATGGGAAAGCTGGCGCGCGACTTCGGTCTTGCCGACGCCGGTGGGGCCGGAAAACAGAAAGCTGCCAATCGGCTTGTCCGCATCGCGCAGCCCTGCGCGGCTCAGCTTCATCGCGGTGGCGAGGCGTTCGATCGCCTCGTCCTGGCCGAAGACCACGCGCTTGAGATCCTTGTCCAGGCTGGCGAGCGCGGCCTTGTCGTCCTTGCTGACCGATTTGGGCGGGATGCGCGCCATGGTGGCGATCACCTTTTCGATGTCCTTGCCCGTCAGCGTCTTGCGGCGGCGGCTGGGCGGCACGAGCATCTGCATCGCGCCCGCCTCGTCGATCACGTCGATTGCCTTGTCGGGCAGCTTGCGGTCGTTGATGTAGCGGGCCGAAAGCTCGACCGCGGTCTTGATCGCTTCGGGCGTGTATTTGACCTTGTGATGCTCCTCGAACGCGGTGCGCAGTCCCTTGAGGATCTTGATCGTATCCTCCACCGTCGGCTCGTTCACATCGATCTTCTGGAACCGGCGCAGCAAAGCGCGGTCCTTTTCGAAGTGGTTGCGGAACTCCTTGTAGGTGGTCGACCCGATGCAGCGGATCGCGCCCGATGACAGCGCAGGCTTCAAGAGGTTGGACGCATCCATCGCCCCGCCGCTGGTCGCGCCGGCACCGATCACGGTGTGAATTTCGTCAATGAAAAGAACGGCTTCGGGCATTTTTTCGAGTTCAGAGACGACCTGCTTCAGCCGCTCCTCGAAATCGCCGCGGTAGCGTGTGCCTGCCAGAAGCGCGCCCATGTCGAGGCTGTAGATCACCGCGTCCTGCAAGACTTCGGGCACATCGCCTTCGACAATCTTGCGCGCCAGACCTTCGGCAATCGCGGTTTTGCCCACGCCCGGATCGCCCACATAGAGCGGGTTGTTCTTCGACCGGCGGCACAGGATCTGGATCGTGCGGTCGACTTCCGGTCCGCGCCCGATCAGCGGATCGACCTTGCCGTCCAGCGCCTTCTGGTTGAGGTTGACGCAGAACTGGTCGAGCGCAGAATCCTTCTTGTTCTTTTCCGGCTTTTCTTCCGAACGCACTTCGGGTTCCTCCGCGCCCGAAGGCGGGCGGCTTTCGGCCTGGCGGCCGTTCTTGCCGATGCCGTGGCTGATATAGCTGACCGCGTCGAGCCGGCTCATATCCTGCTGCTGGAGGAAATAGACCGCGTAGCTGTCGCGTTCGGAAAACAGCGCCACCAGCACATTCGCGCCGGTCACCGTGTCCTTGCCGCTCGACTGGACATGCAGGATCGCGCGCTGGATCACCCGCTGAAAGCCCGCAGTGGGCTGCGGGTCGGCATTGTCCTCGGTCTTGAGCGACTGGTATTCCTGATCGAGATACTGGCGCACCACATTGCCCAGTTCGCCCAGATCGACACCGCAGGCGGTCATCACTTCGGCGGCATCGTCATCGTCCACCAGCGCCAGCAGCAGATGTTCCAGCGTGGCGTATTCGTGCGACCGCTCGCTGGCATTCTGCAGCGCGGTGTGGAGGGTCTTTTCGAGGTTCTGCGCGAAGCGTGCCATGCGTTCCTATCCAGTGGGCGCGATCATGCACCCGGTTGATTGCGACTGGCTGAATGGAATGTCCGGCCTGCCTTGCAATAATGAAAATATAAGCTGCCGCCGCGCAATTGCGAGAGGGACCAAGGGCCGCGCATCTGCTGCCCGCGCCATCATCAGGCGCCGCCTCCACCTGGCGAGCGGAACAGCGCCTCGGCCAGCTTGCGGTGGTCGGCCGCCTTGGCGTGGTGCGCCTTGACTCGCGCGATTTCGGCCTCAAGCAAGGCGATGCGCGCGACCAGCTCTTCCTGCGAATAGCTGTCGAGCGACTCCTTCGAAAGGAGGCTCGCGGCATCGCCGCGCGGGCGGGGAAGATCGTCTTCCATGACTGGCAGCATTGCCGCCTCGCCGCTTGCTGTCAATGCCCGCGCGCCTTACAGGCGTGGAAGCCGATTGAACTGTGGCGGGAGGGATGCTTGGGGCACGATTTTCCCGATGTGCTACCGGAAATGATGCGGGCGGTTGCCGTCACCGTGCCGGGCGGGCCGGAGGTCTTGCGCCTAGAAGAGCGGCCCGTGCCGCGACCTCAGCCGGGGCAGGTGCTGATCGCGGTCAGCCATGCGGGCGTGAACCGGCCCGATTGCCTGCAACGCGCCGGATTATACCCGCCGCCGCCGGGGGCAAGCGACCTGCCGGGGCTGGAAGTGGCGGGCAGCGTAGTGGCGCTGGGCGAAGGCGTGACGCCAGAACTGCTGGGCCAGCGCGTCTGCGCCTTGGTGAATGGCGGCGGATATGCGCAATATTGCCTCGCCGCCGCCGATGTCTGCCTGCCCGTGCCCGCCGCGCTTTCGCTGGCAGAGGCCGCCGCCATGCCCGAAACCTTGTTCACCGTGTGGCACAATGTCTTTCAGCGCGGGGCTGTGCGCGACGGCGAAGTGCTGCTGGTCCACGGCGGCACCAGCGGTATTGGCAGCATGGCGATCAAGCTGGCGCGGCTCTTTGGCATTACCGTGATCGCCACCTGCGGCAGCGCGGAAAAGTGCACGCAGGCGCGGTCGCTGGGCGTGGATCTGGCGATCAATTACCGCGAGGAGGATTTTGGCGAGGCGGTGCGCGCCTTTACCGATGGGCGCGGCGCGGATGTGATCCTCGATGTGGTGGCGGGCGAATACACGCAGAGGAACCTCGATTGTCTCGCGGTGGAGGGGCGTCTGGTCACCATCGCCACGCTGGGCGGGCCGAAGGCGACCATCCATCTCGGCAAAGTGATGGTGCGCCGCCAGACTCTTACTGGATCGACCTTGCGTGCCCGTTCCGATGGCTTCAAGGCGGCGCTGGCACAGGAAATTGCGCGCGAGGTCTGGCCGCTGGTGGAACAGGGCGATTTGCGGCCGCAAATGGACGAATGCTTTGCCCTGGCCGATGCGGCAGAGGCGCATGCCCGCATGGAAGCGGGCGCGCATTTCGGCAAGATCGTGCTGAAAGTGGGAGAGGAATGAGAATGGCGGTATCATCGCATCCAGGGCAGGGATGGAGCCGCGCCGCGCTGTATGAAGGCGCAGAGGCCTATCTGAATGCGTTGGTGGCAAAAGACCCTTCGCGCCTCGCTTTCACGTCCGATGTGATCTTCACCGAAAACAATGTGCAGCTGATGCTGGGCGACGGGTTGTGGAACACGATCAGTGCGCGGCGGCCCGATTACGATCTGAAATGCGCCGATCTGCAGACCGGGCAGGTGAGCTGGTTCGGCGTGATCGAGGAGCGCGGCCATCCTGCGATCATGGCGCTGCGCCTCGCCTTTCGCGGGGACGCGATTGCCGAGGTCGAGACGATTATCTGCCGCGCGCACGAATTGGGGCCATTCCCCAATATTGCCGGTTATGAAAAGCCGGTGCGCCCGCTGATGCTGGCCGATGTCCCGCCCGATCAGCGCCTGCCGCGCGATCGGCTGATTTCCATTGCGGACGGTTATTTCGACACGATCCAGCTGAACGACGGCACGCTGTTCACGCACTTTACCGAGGATTGCGACCGGATCGAGAACGGGCTGCAGACCACCAATACCGAAATCGAAGGCTATCCGATTGCGCGCATGGGCACGGCCGACCAGTTCCGGCTGGGGCAGTATATCTATGATGATCGCCTGCGCGACCGGCGCTTTCCCCTTGTTGACGAGGAAAAGGGCATCGTGCTGGCCGCCGGGTTTATCGACCATGCGGGCCGCGTGACCGATGTGACCTGGACCGATGGCAGCCGCCATACTTCGATCTTCCATTTCCCGCACAGCTTCGTGCTGCTGGAGATGTTCAAGATCGTGGGCGGCAAAATTGCCGGGGTGGAGGCGGTGTTCATCACCGTGCCTTACAACATGGTTTCGCCCTGGGTGGCGCCGCAGCCTTATGTGATCCGGGGCTGATTGCGACAGGGGTGGCTGGCGCTTTCCTACAGATGCCGCGGGGTGGCAGCGCTCTGCCGGTTCTTTGCACTGTTGATCCGCTGCCCGCCGAAGCAAAACCGTTCCAGCAAAGTGTCAACTTTGGTTTCGGAGCGTATATTGCTGATATTGCGAAATAAATTTTCCATAAGGCCGATCGTGACGATGTCAACTTCGTCACCGTTGTTGCCCCTTTGATCCTGCTGCCGGAGTGCCTTTTCCCGGTCACATTGTCCCTGATCTGTCGCGGAATTGCGGGGCCGCTGTAACAATTGCCCGCTAGTGGCCGCGACATTGCATCACGGCAACAAGGGAACCCGCGCCATGTTCGGGGACTATATCGAAGGCAATTTCGGCAACAGCACTTCCGCCGCCGCACTGGATGATTTTGCGAACGGGCCCGCCGCCATTCCCGAAAAGACACATGGCAAACGGCGCAAGTTCCGCACCGTCTGGATCAGCGATGTGCATCTGGGAACCAAGGGCTGCAACGCCGAATTGCTGATCGATTTCCTCGACCATGTCGATTCCGACACCATGTATCTGGTGGGCGACATTATCGATGGCTGGCGGCTGAAGAAGAAGTTCTACTGGCCCGCCAGCCACAACGACATCGTGCGCCGCATATTGAAACGCGCCAAGCGCGGCACGCGCATCGTCTACATCCCCGGCAACCATGACGAGATGTTCCGCCAGTTTACCGGGCTAAACTTTGGCGGGGTGGAAATCCGCCGCGCCGCCTTTCACGACACCGCCGATGGCCGCCGCCTGATGGTGCTGCATGGCGACGAATTTGACGCGATCATGCTGGCGCACCGCTGGCTCGCCTTTGTGGGCGATGCCGCCTACCACGCGCTGATGGCGGCCAATGTGTGGGTGAACGCGGTGCGGCAAAGGCTGGGCCTGCCCTATTGGTCGCTGTCCAAATTGGCCAAGCACAAGGTCAAGAACGCGGTCGAGTTCATCTCGCATTACGAGGAAATCGTCGCGCGCGCTGCGGGCGAACGCGGGGTCGATGGCGTGGTGTGCGGCCACATTCACACCGCCGAACACCGCCTGTTCAGCCATGACGGCAAGACGGTGGAATACTGGAACGACGGCGATTGGGTGGAAGGCTGCAACGCGCTGGTCGAACATGCGGACGGGCGCATGGAAATCCTCCACTGGCCTGCCGAAATCGCCAGGCGCGAAGCGGCCGAGGCGTCGCGCCCCACACTGGTGCCGCAGGCCGCGTGATGCGCATTGCGCTGGTCACCGATGCGTGGAGCCCGCAGGTCAACGGCGTGGTGCGCACGCTGAAAAGCGTGACGGGCGAACTTTGCGCCATGGGCCACGAGGTGGAAATCATCGCGCCCGACCGCTTCCGCTCGATGCCGTGCCCGACCTACCCTGAAATCCGGCTGGCGTTGGCCGGGCGGCGCGCAGTGGGGCGGTTGCTCGCCGATTTTGCGCCCGATGCGATCCACATCGCCACCGAAGGGCCGCTGGGCTGGGCGGCGCGCGGCTGGTGTCTGGCGCGCGGGCGCAGCTTCACCACCGCCTATCACACGCAATTCCCCGATTACGTGGCGCGGCGTACGGGCCTTCCGGCCAGCCTGATCTGGCCGGTGATCCGCCATTTCCACCGCCCTGCCGCCGCGATCATGGTGGCGACCGAGACGATCCGCGCCCAATTGCGCGGTCAGGGGCTGATGCAGCTCAGGCATTGGAGCCGGGGGGTCGATACGGAAACATTTCACCCGGATTACGCGCCGCCTGACCTGTTCCTGCACTTGCCGCGCCCGATCCAGCTGTATGTCGGTCGCGTGGCGGTGGAAAAGAATATCGAGGCGTTCCTTTCTGCCACCCATCCGGGCAGCAAGGTGGTGGTGGGCGACGGCCCGGCACTGGCATCGCTGCGTGCGCGCTTTCCCGATGTGCATTTTCTGGGCCAGCTAACCGGTGCGCCGCTCGCGGCGGCCTATGCCGGGGCGGATGTGTTCGTCTTTCCTAGCCGCACCGATACATTCGGGCTGGTGATGGTCGAGGCGCTGGCCTGCGGCACGCCGGTAGCGGCCTATCCCGTGCCCGGCCCGCTTGATGTCCTCTCGCCCCAAAGCGGGGTGATGGACGAGGATCTGGATCGCGCCATTGCAGGGGCGCTGACCCTTTCCCGCACGGTATGTCTGACGCATGGCCGATCCTTCGGCTGGCGGGCCAGTGCGCAGCAATTCCTGGCCGCGCTGCATCCGCTGGCGAGCGCGGCGCCGGCGCCGGTGCTGGCCCCGTCGCCCGCGTGATCTGCTTCCCGTTGACTCAAATGCTTGCCGTTTGCGCGCGGAGGGACTAAATCGTCCTCCGTGCAGGCCGTCCCGCGAGGGGCGGCCCTTTTATTTCCGATGGAGATTTCGCGTGGCCCAGCCCACCCCCCTTATGCCGCACGCGACCGCTTCCTGGCTGGTCGACAACACGGCGCTCAGCTTTGAACAGATCGCCGAATTCTGCGGTCTGCACATCCTGGAAGTGCAGGCGATGGCCGATGACCTTGCCAGCTCCAAATATACCGGCCGCGACCCGGTCCATTCGGGCGAGCTGACGCATGAGGAGATCGCGCGGGGGCAGGCCAACCCCGAATACCGCCTCAAGATGCAGAAGGCGCCGGTCGATGTCAGCCGCACCAAGGGCCCGCGCTACACTCCGGTGTCCAAGCGGCAGGACAAGCCCGACGGCATCGCCTGGATCATTCGCAATCATCCGGAAATCTCCGATGCGCAGATCGGCAAGCTGATCGGCACGACGCGCAACACAATCAATGCGATCCGCGAACGCAGCCATTGGAACATCGCCAACATCACGCCCAAGGATCCGGTGACGCTGGGCCTGTGTTCGCAGCGCGAACTCGACGCGGCGGTCGCCCGCGCCGCCAAGAAGGCTGGTGCGCAGCAGGCAGCCGAGCAGGAGGCCGAAGCGGAGGAAACCATGGCGGCCTCACGCCGCGACGACCGGGAAGCGCTGATCGAGGAGCTGAAGGCCGAGCGTGAAGCGGCGGCGCGCCTCGCATCCGAAGCCGCGCAGGAGGCCGAGGCCGAGGCATGGCTCGAAGCCAAACGCGCCGCCGAAGCTGGCGGCGCCTGATCGACTTCCCGCAGCGCAGAGACGCACAAAAAGGGCGGCCGGGCAGAAATACCTAGGCCGCCCTTTTGGCGCGCGGGTGAAGCTGCTCAATTGCCCAGCGGTACAACCTTGTCGCCTGGCACCGCCGCACGGCCCGAACCGGCATCGCGCGGGGCAAAGCGGCCTTCCACGGCGGCACCCTGTTCGATCGTCAGCGTTTCATAGACGACATCGCCTTCGATCCGCGCGGATTTGAGCACAACCAGTTCGCGCGCGGTAATGGTGCCCTTTACATGGCCCGAAAGACGCGCCCGCTCGGCTGTCACTGCGCCTTCGATGCGGCTGGCTTCGCCCTGCACCAGCGCAGCGCAGGCAATATCGCCCACCACAGTGCCATCCACGTGCAGATCGGCCGAGGCCGACACATCGCCGCGAATGGTCACATCCTTGCCGATGACCGAGAAGGTCGCGCGGTCAGTGGCCATGCTTCTCGTCCCCAGTGGCGGCGAACTCCGCGCGGGCTTCTTCGAGAACATTGGATGCCGACTCCAGGAAGGGCCGCGGGTTGACCGGGCGGCCGTTGATATGAACTTCAAAATGCAGGTGCGGCCCGGTGGAACGGCCCGTATTGCCGATGCGCCCGATAACCTCGCCCGCGCTGACCTGTTGCCCGACACGCGCATCCCAGCGCGACATGTGGGCGTAGCGGGTCATCATGCCGTTGCCGTGCGTGATTTCCACCGTGCGGCCATATCCCGCCTTGGTGCCCACAAAGCTGACCCGCCCATCGGCGGCGGCGTGGATCGGCGCGCCGATGGGGCCGCGGAAATCGAGGCCCGCATGCATCGCTGCACGACCGGTAAACGGGTCGCGGCGGTAGCCGAAGCCCGAAGAAATGCTGCGCATGTCCGCCGGCATCACCTGCGGGATTTCGCCAAGCCCGCGTTCCAGCGCGCTCATCCGCGAGAGGCTGAGCGCCAGGCGTTCAAAGCGCGGATCGAGCGAGCCGTTGCTGTCCGACCGCAGCATTTGCAGCGGACCACCCATCGCCGCCTCGTCGCGCACCATCACCGCGCGCGGATCGAGGCCCAGCGAGCGGATGGCCTGTTCGGTACGACTGGCGCGGCGGTCGGCATAGCGGGTGAGGCGTTCGACAAAGGCGAGTTGGCGCGCTTCGATGCGGGCAAGGCCGGCGGCTTCGGGAATTGCGCCCTCGATCAGACCGATCAGTTCCTGCGCTTCCTCGGTCGAATCGGATACTGGCGCCGCCTCCTCGCCATCGGCATTCATGTCGGCGGGGAGCATCTGCAGGATCCCGTCGAGGAAGTCCTGCCGTTGTTCGAGATTGGCGGTGATCTGGTCGAGATCCTGGCGGTAATCTTCCAGCCGGTCTTCCGCCTTTGCAACCTGCGCCGCGCGGGTCAGCAGATCGGCGCGTTCGGCCTGCGCGCGGTACTGGCTGACAGCCAGCGCGCCCATCGACCCGGCCCAACCGAGCAACGCCACCAGCGCCACGCCGGCTACGGTCATCTGCATCCGCGATGTTATCTTGACGAAACGGACATGGCCCTGCGATCGCATGAAGAATTCACGCTCAGGAAACCATGTCCGCAGGCGGTGCATCAGCCCGCCGACGGTATTCTTTTCCAAGACGACCCCTTGCGATTTGCCCCGCCGTATGCCGTGGGGTTAACGGCTGATCCGGGAGAGTCGACTGCTGGGCGTTTACCTTTGGGGCGAAACGAAGGCACCATGCGGTGAGCCGTGGAACGATCCACGGATTCGCAGAAGTGTTTGCGCAATTGCCGTGGCGAATCGGCCACAGGCGCGATTGGGTGAACTGCCGATTCGTTGTCGGTGCTGCGTGCTTTATTACGCCTGACAAGGCACGGCGGCGATGGTATCGGGCCTGCCATGGAACAGACGCACACGCTGGACGGCGCATCGGTAACGGAACAGCAACAGGCAGCAGAGGTGGAGACCCTGGTGCGCGATCTCGCGCGCGCAGCGCGCAGCGCGCAGCGCGTACTGGCGCGGATGCGCACGGGGGAGAAGGCCGCCGCGCTGATGGCTGCTGCCGCCGCGCTTCGCGCCGCTGCGCCGCAGATCCTTGCCGCCAATGCGCAGGATATTGCCGCGGGCGAGGCGCGCGGCCTTTCGGGCGCGATGCTTGACCGGCTGCGGCTGGACGACAAGCGGCTGGAAGGGATTGCCGCCGCGATCGAGAATGTCGCCCGCCTGCCCGATCCCGTGGGGCAGGAGATTGACCGATCCACTGCCCTTGCCGGAATGACGCTGGTGCGCCGCCGGATTCCCATCGGCCTGATCGGCATTATTTACGAAAGCCGCCCCAATGTGACCGCCGATGCCGCCGCGCTGTGCGTGATGAGCGGCAATGCCGCCTTACTGCGCGGGGGGAGCGAGGCGGTGCATTCGAACCGCGCGATTGCCGCCGCCCTGGCGTCAGGCCTCGCCAGCGCAGGCGTGCCGGCTGAGGCGGTGCAGCTTATCCCCACGCAGGATCGCGAGGCGGTGGGCGCCATGCTGCGTGCCGCAGGTCTGGTCGACATGATCGTGCCGCGCGGCGGCAAGAGCCTGGTCGAGCGGGTGCAGAACGATGCCCGCGTGCCTGTGCTCGCGCATCTGGACGGTATCTGCCACACCTACATCCACGCTGCCGCCGATCCGGCGATGGCAAAGGCGCTGGCGCTGAACGCCAAGATGCGCCGCACCGGCATTTGCGGGGCGATGGAAACGCTGCTGCTCGACGCTGCCTTTCCCGCTTCGCAGGATGTGGTCGCCGCGCTGCTCGATGCAGGCTGCGAACTGCGCGGCGATGCACGTGCGCAGGCTCTTGATCCGCGGATCAAACCCGCCACGGCGGAGGATTGGGACACCGAATATCTCGACGCGATCCTCTCGGTCGCGGTGGTGGACGGGGTGGATGCGGCGATGGAGCATATCGCCCGCCATTCGAGCGGCCATACCGAAGCCATCGTGACGCAGGATCAGGCGGTGGCCGACCGTTTCCTGGCCGAAGTCGATTCGGCCATCGTGATGCACAACGCCTCCACCCAGTTTGCCGATGGCGGCGAATTTGGCCTCGGCGCGGAAATCGGCATTGCGACGGGCCGCCTGCATGCGCGCGGGCCGGTGGCGCTCGAAGGGCTGACGACCTACAAGTGGCAGGTGCTGGGCAGCGGCCAGACGCGCGCCTGATCGCGGCCTGTAGGGGGGAGAGCGATGCGGTATAACCGGCTGGGCAATTCGGGTCTGGTTGTGTCTGAACTGTGTTTGGGGGCGATGACCTTCGGCAACGCGCCCAGCGCCTTCTTCCAGCATGATCTCGATCAGGCCGGGTCTACCGCTCTGGTGAAACAGGCGCTCGATGCGGGCGTCAATTTCATCGATACCGCCAATGTCTATTCCGCCGGGCAGAGCGAGGTGTTCACCGGGCAGGCGCTGCGCGATCTGGGCGTGGCGCGGGATCAGGTGGTGATTGCGACCAAAGGCATGGGGCCGATGGGCGAGGGGCCGAATGATGGCGGATATGGCCGCTATCACCTGCTCCACCAGATTGACGCCAGTCTGGCGCGGCTGGGTGTGGACCATGTTGATCTCTACCAGATTCACGGCTGGGATCCCCACGCGCCGATGGAGGAAGGCCTGCGCGCGCTGGAGGATATCGTGCGGTCGGGCCGGGCGCGCTATATCGGCGTGTCGAACTGGGCAGCGTGGCAGATCGCCAAGGCGCTGGGCATTGCCGAGAGGCGCGGGTGGGACAAATTCATCTCCAACCAGGCGTTCTACGCCGTATCGGGGCGCGAGCTGGAGCGCGAGATCGTGCCCATGATGCGCAGCGAAGGGCTGGGCCTGATGGTGTGGAGCCCTTTGGTGGGCGGTCTGCTGTCGGGCAAATACGATTTCGGCCCCGATGGCGCGGTGTCGGGCGAGGGGCGGCGGGCCAAGCTCGATTTTCCCCGCGCGGACAAGGCGATGGCCGCTGCTGCCGTTGCCGCGATGCGCCCGATGGCCGAGGCGCGGGGGGGGTCGGTGGCCGCGATTGCGCTGGCATGGTTGCTGCATCAGCCGGTCGTCTCCAGCGTGATCGTGGGGGCCAAACGGCCCGACCAGCTGGCGCAGAACCTCGCGGCCAGCGATGTCGAACTGACGGCAGAGGAACTCGCCACGCTGGACGAAGTGGGCCGGCTGGAGGACGAATATCCTGCCTGGGCGATCAAGGCGCAGGATCACCGCCACGGTTTTCGCGTGTCACCCCGCCGCGTCCCCAGATGAGCGGGCCGCTCACCGGGATTCTGGGCGGCAGTTTCAACCCCGCGCATGGCGGGCATCGCCGGGTGACGCTGTTCGCCATGGCCGCGCTGGCGCTCGACGAGGCGTGGTGGCTGGTATCGCCTGGCAATCCGTTGAAACCCAAGGCGGGCATGGCTGCGCTTTCCGCCCGCGTGCGTTCCGCGCAGATGCAGGCCCGCCGGGCACCCATCCGCGTCACCGCGATAGAGCGGCAACTCGGCACGCGCTTCACCGTGGACACCCTGCGCGCGCTCAAGCGGCGTTATCCGAAACGGCGTTTCGTCTGGCTGATGGGGGCGGATAATCTGGCGCAATTCCACCGCTGGAAGAACTGGCGCGGGATCGCCCGCGAAATGCCGATTGCGGTGATCGCCCGGCCCGGTTATGATCGAGATGCCTTGGCGAGCCCCGCCATGGCCTGGTTGCGGCGTTACCGGTTGGCCGCAACCCGCTTGTCCAACCGGGGCGAATGGAGCGCACCGGCGCTGATAGAATTGCGTTTCGATCCCGATCCCCGCTCGGCCACCGCGCTGAGAATGGCGGATCCGCACTGGGCCAGCAGGCTCATCGGCGCTGTCCGGGATCAGGTCACGCATTCCCTCATCCACGACAATTCGGGAGGTTCGGCCGCATGAGGCGTGCTGGCCTGCTGCTGTTTTGCCGTGGGCCGGACACCTTCCATCCTTTGCCACAGGAGCAAGAAACGTCGCGATGAGATCTGTCCAGATCGACCGGGCCTCCACCCAGGCCGTTCCGGTCCCCACCGGCACCGCAACCATCATTTCCATGACCAGCAATCCAGACCATACCATTTCCGCCGTACCGGGCTCGCTCCATGCCTTCATCCTCGACCAGCTGGACGAGGATCAGGCGCAGGACCTTGTGTCGATCCCGCTCGCCGGAAAAAGCTCCATCGCCGATCACATGATCATCGCCTCTGGCCGTTCCACCCGCCAGGTCGCCTCGATGGCAACCAAGCTGGGCGAAAGGCTGAAGCAGGAAGGCTACGGCACGCCGCGGATTGAAGGCCTGCCTGCCGCTGACTGGGTGCTGATCGATGCGGGCGATGTGGTCGTGCACCTGTTCCGTCCCGAAGTGCGCAGCTTTTACAATCTCGAACGCATGTGGGGCTTCGGGGAAGAGAAGGCTTCGTAAGAAGCCTCCCCTTCCGCCCGAAAGAGGAAGAGGAGGGGCCAATTCTTTTGCACGTGATCGCCCGTGGCAAGATCGCCCGCACACCCGAAGCCGAGCTCGTCGCGCGTTATGAAAAACGCGTCACATGGCCGCTGAAACTGACCGAACTGCCCGAAACCGGCGGCAGGGTGGCCGATCCGCTCACGCCGTGCCGCACCGTGCTGCTCGATGAAAAGGGGCGCGATCTTTCTTCCGAAGAGCTCGCCGCCACGCTTGAGAAATGGCGCGACGGAGGGGTGCGCGAATGCCGTTTCGTGCTGGGCGCGGCGGATGGCCATTCGCAGGCAGAGCGTGATGCGGCCGATCTGCTGCTTGCCTTTGGCCGGGCCACCTGGCCGCACCTGTTGGCCCGCGCCATGCTGATGGAACAAGTGTTCCGCGCCACATCAATCCTTGCCGGGCACCCTTATCACAGGGCAGGATAGGCGCGATGACGCGCATGGCTCCATTTCTGCTGGCCTTGGGAGTATGTGCTGCCTCGTTGGGCTATTCTGCCACGGCGCAGCGCACACCGGCCTATGAGGATGCGGCCGAGACGCGCGCCGCGCTGCAACAGGCACTGGCCGCGCGGCAGGCCGCGCAGGCGCGCAGCGAGCGGCTCGAAGCCGAAGCCCAACTGACCGAGGACGCCGCCGAACGCACTGCGCGGCAGGCTGCGGCCCTTGCGGCGCGCATCCAGCAGGCGGAGGCCGGCATTGGCGCAGCCGAAGCGCGGCTGGTGCTGATCGGGCGCGAGCAGCAAGAGCTGCGCGGCGCGCTGGGTCGCGAGGAGAAACCGATCGTTTCGCTCACCGCCGCCTTGCAGCAATTTGCGCGGCGGCCGCTGGCGCTTTCGTTGCTGCGGCCAGGCGAGGTGCGCGACCTGGTCTATCTGCGGGCGGTCATGGCAAGCACGCTGCCGCAGGTGGAGCAACGCACCAAGCTGCTGCGCGACCGCCTGACGCGTGCGGCCCGGCTGGAGGAGGAGGCCGAACAGGCCACCCGTGTCCTGCGCGAGGAGCAAGCCGCACTGAGCGAGCGGCGGCGCGAACTCGTCGCGCTGGAGGCACGCCAGCGTCTCGCGGCGCGGCAGGCCGGCTCCATCGCCAGCCGCGAGGCGGAGCGCGCGCTGGCGATGGCCGAACAGGCACGCGATCTGGATGCGCTGGTGGCTGAACTCGACCGCGCAGCCGAACTGCGCAACCGGTTGGCCGCACTGCCCGGCCCGGTGCTGCGGCCTGATCGGCTGGCGGGCGCAAGCAACGCCGCTCCGCCTGACGTTAGCACGGCGACGCCGCCGGCCTCTTCCGTGTCTGTTGGCGCGCCTGTCCCCTATATCCTGCCGGTTACGGGCCGCACGCTGACCGGCTTTGGCGTGCCGGTGGAAGGTGGCTTCAGCCAGGGACTGACGCTGGCGCCGCAGGGCAATGCGCAGGTGGTGGCG
Source organism: Alteraurantiacibacter lauratis (assembly GCF_037154155.1). Lineage (NCBI taxonomy): Bacteria > Pseudomonadati > Pseudomonadota > Alphaproteobacteria > Sphingomonadales > Erythrobacteraceae > Alteraurantiacibacter > Alteraurantiacibacter lauratis. Next base: position 4,890 of record NZ_JBANRN010000012.1, on the reverse strand, counting down.
CCTGCTGCCGGGCGCGTGGCCTTTGCCGGCCCCTATCGCGGATACGGGCAGATCGTGATCATCGAACATGTCGGGGGCTGGACCAGTCTTGTCACCGGGCTGGCGCGCAGCGATGTGCGCGTGGGCGATGAACTGGTCGGCGGTGCGCCGATCGGTATTGCCGGGCCGGGCCGCCCGTCGATCAGCGTGGAATTGCGCCGCGGCGGCGAGCCAGTGAACCCGCTCGAATATGCCGGGTAGGACGGCCCTTTTCCTCATCTGGCGTTAACGCGGGGGCTGCGATACAACGGGGCGGTAGTCTGACAGGATGTGTCTTTGATGAAGCTTCTTCCCGCCTTCCGCGTTGCAGCGCTGTGCACCGCGATTGCGCTGCTGCCTGCAACCACCGCCGGTTTTGCGCAGGTGGAAGGGCGCGCCTCGCCCGAATTCGCCAAGCTGTTCGCGACCTATCAGCGGATCAAGGCGAGCTATGTCGAGCCGGTGGAGGATGAACGGCTGATCCGCGGTGCGATTGACGGGATGCTCGCTGCGCTCGATCCGCACAGCGCCTATCTTGACGGGTCGTCGCTGCAACGGCTGGAGACGATGATCGACGGGCAATATCAAGGGCTGGGCATCTCGATCCAGATGGAAGACGGCGCGGTAAAGGTCGTCTCGCCTTTCCGTGGCAGTCCGGCGGACAATGCGGGGATCAAGGCGGGCGATTTCATCACGCATATCAATGGCGAGCTGATCTATGGCCTCGACATCAACGAAGCGGTGGCGCGGATGCGCGGCCCCGCGGGCAGCACGATCGATCTGACGCTGTTCCGTCCCGGCCGCGACGACCGGGTTGAAGTGACCGTGACGCGCGGCGTGATCGAGCTGGAACCGGTGACCTTCTCCTTGGAAGAGGGCAATATCGGCCATATCAGCGTCAACGAATTCAGCCGCGATGTGGGCGCCGATGTGCTGGCCGCCATCAACAGCCTGCGAACCGAATCGGGCGGGCGGCTGGCGGGCCTCGTGCTCGATATGCGCCGCAATCCGGGCGGCTCGCTGGATGAAGCGGTGGCGCTGTCCGACCTCTTCCTCGATCGCGGGGCTATCGTCTCGCAGCGCGGGCGCACGCCGCGCGACACGATCTATTACCAGGCCGAATCCGTCTTTCGCGGCGATGTGGCTGCTGGTCTGCCGATCATCGTGCTGATCGACGAGGGCTCGGCCTCGGCCAGCGAGATCGTGGCCGGCGCCTTGCAGGATCACAACCGCGCGCTGGTGATGGGGGAACGCAGTTTCGGCAAGGGCAGCGTGCAGACGCTGCTGCCGCTGACCCGCGATTCGGCGCTGAAGCTGACCACCGCGCTCTATTACACCCCGTCAGGCCGCAGCGTGCAGGAAGGCGGGATCGAGCCTGATATCCGCGTGCCGCAAATTTCCGATCCCGATGCCGAGCGGCGGCAGCGTTATGCCTTGCGCGAAAGCGATCTGCGCGGCCATCTGGTGAACGAACTGGGTCGCGAAAACCGCGATATCGAGCGCGACCGGATTGACGATCCGCGTTTCCAACTCACCGCGGCCCAGTTGGAGGAGCAGGGGATCGAGGATTTCCAGCTGCATTACGCGCTCGAAACGCTCCGCCGCACCACACGCGCCACGGTGGCGCTGCGCGGCCTCTCGACATCACGCAATTGATCGGGCGATGAAGGGGCGTTCTGAAATCGTTGCGCAGCGTCTGGCGCTCGCACTTCCTGCCGCATTGCTGGCGGGGGCCTATGTCTCGCAATACGGCTTTGGCCTGTTCCCGTGCGAGATGTGCTGGTGGCAGCGCTGGCCGCATTTCGCGGCGGTGGCATTGGCGCTTGCCTCCTTCGTGATCGTGCCGCAGCGCCGCGTGTTGGTGGCGCTGGCAGCAGGCGGCATCCTGACATCGGGGCTGATTGGCGCGTTCCATGCCGGGGTCGAATATGGCTGGTGGGAAGGGATCACGGCCTGCGCGGTTACCGGCACGCCCGCAGGCAGCGATCCGCTGGAGGCGATCCTTGCCCAGCCCACCGTCTCATGCAGCCAGGCGCCGTGGACGCTGGCGGGAATCTCGCTGGCAGGGTTCAACGCGCTCTTTTCGATTGGCGGGGCCATCGCCATATTTGCCCTGCTGGCAAAGAAGAACAGGAAGTGAAAATGGCCTCAGCAGCTGATCGTTCGCGCATGATCCGGGTCGATCAGGCCGGCGAATATGGCGCCACCCGCATCTATGCCGGGCAATTGGCGGTAATGGGCGATCGCGGGCCGCATTCGGCGGAAATCCGCGCCATGGCGGATCAGGAGGCCGAGCACCGCGCGCAGTTCGACGCGCTGATGGCGCGGCGCGGGGTGCGTCCCACGGCCCTGCAACCGTTCTGGAACGTGGCGGGTTTTGCGCTGGGCGCAGGCTCTGCGCTGATCGGGCCGGAAGCCGCCATGGCCTGCACCGCCGCGATCGAGGAAGAGATCGACCGGCACTACACCGCGCAGCTCGAAGAACTGGAAGCGGAAGGCGATGATCCGGAACTTGCCGGCCTGATCGCGCGTTTCCGCGATGACGAGCGCGAACACCGCGATGCCGCGCTGGCCGCAGGGGCGGAGAAGGCACCGGCCTATCCGCTGTTTTCCGCCGCAATCCGCCTTGGGTGCCGCGTGGCCATCCGCCTTTCGGAGCGGATTTGACGCGGATCATTGCGTGCGCCCCTGTCTTCACGGCAGGTTAAGCCCGACTTCGCCACTGGCGACAGGACGTAGAAGGAACCGACGATGAAGCGCCTCCTGATTCTGACCACCGCCCTTGGTGCCGCCGGTTTGCTCGCCCAACCCGCTGCCGCGCAGGATACGGGCGGCGAGCGTGTGATGATGGTGCAGCTTCAGGAAGGCGAGGCCTGCCCGCAATCCGAAGATCCGAACACCATCGTGGTGTGCGAACAGATCGAGGATCCCTACCGTATCCCCAGCCGTCTGCGGCAAAGCCCCAGCCCGGAAAACCGCAGCTGGGCGCAGCGCGCGCGAGAGAACGAACGTGTGGGTGCTTTCGGCCCCGGATCGTGCACCAATGTGGGCGGCGGATCGGAAATCGGCTGCTCGATTCAAGAAATCGAACTGGCCCGTGCCGAGCGCGAGAATTCGCCCGAACGCCGCTTCAGCCTGCAGATCGAACAGGCCCGCGCCGAACGTCTGGCCACGATAGACGCCGATGCGCGCATGACGCAGCAGCGCGTGGAAGAACTGGAGCGCGCTTATCTCGAACGGCTGGAAGCCGAACGCGATGCCCCGCTTCCGGGCGAGGAAGAGGCCTTGCCCGAACTGCGCGTTGTCGATCCCGATGCCATCCCGCAGCGGCCGCCCGTGATGCAGCCCTAGGCGTGTGCTTCGCTAGGCCGTTAGTAACGCTTGGGCCAGTATAGGCGGCGCATGACTTCGCCGCTTCGCATCCTCACCGTCTTCGGCACCCGTCCCGAAGCGATCAAGCTGTTCCCCCTCGTCCACGCGCTGGAAGCTGACCCGCGTTTTGATGCCCGCGTCTGCGTGAGCGGACAACATCGCGGCATGCTCGATCAGGTACTGGCAATTTCGGGCATCACCCCGCATCACGATCTGGCGGTGATGCAGCCCGACCAGACGCTCGATGAACTCACCGCACGCCTTGTCACCGGCCTGGGCCGCGTGATGGACGCCGAAAAACCTGATTGGGTGGTGGTGCAGGGCGATACCGCCACCGCCATGGCAGGCGCACTGGCCGCCTATTACCGCAAGATCCGCGTGGCCCATGTCGAGGCGGGGCTGCGCTCGCACAATATCTATCACCCCTGGCCCGAAGAGGTGAACCGCAAGATCATCGGCGCCATCGCCGCGCTGCACTGCGCGCCCACCACGGTCAGCCGCGATGCCCTGCTGGCGGAGAATGTGCCACCCGAAACCGTCCACGTCACCGGCAACACGGTGATCGACGCGCTGCACTGGATCACGGCGAAGATCGCGGCTGATCCCTCGCTGGCGGGCGGGCTGGCGGAGCTGGAGGCGCGCTTTGCCGGTAAACGCATCATCGGCGTGACCACCCACCGGCGCGAGAATTTCGGCGGCGGGATGGAGGCAATTGCCGAGGCGGTGCGGCGGCTGGCCGCGCGCGATGATGTGGCGGTGATCTTCCCCGTCCACCTCAACCCCAATGTCCGCGCCGTGATGGACGGCGCGCTGGGCGGGATAGCCAATGTGGCGATGATCGAACCGCTCGATTACCCGCATTTCGCGCGGCTCCTCAGCCTCGCAGACCTGATGCTGACCGATTCGGGCGGAGTGCAGGAAGAGGCACCTGCGCTGGGCAAGCCGGTGCTGGTGATGCGCGAGACGACCGAGCGGCCCGAAGGCGTCGATGCCGGCACAGCCAAGCTGGTGGGCACCGATGCCGATGTGATCGTGGCCGAGGCGGAGCGGCTGCTGGATGACCGCGCTGCCTATGACGCGATGGCGCGGGCGCACAATCCGTTCGGCGATGGGAAGAGCGCGGGGCGGATTTGCGATCTGCTGGCGGGGTGAGGCTGCCGTTAATCTTCCGGGGCATTATCCTTCTGCATCTGACGATAACCCGTAACTACAAGCGCCGCTATCGGCCCTGATCCAATTATCAGCGCCATAAGAGCAGCGTTCAATCCGAAATGGAAAACAGCAAAGACGAAAATTACACCCAAGCACAATGCAAACCGATGCGGCTTTCGGATCTGACTACCAACATTTATGAGTTTGAACGGAACGCCCGTCGCAGTCCCAATGTTCAGTCCAATTTTATAGGGGAACAGTCCAAAGAAGATTAGGGTCGAGACTCAATCAGAGCCAGAAAGCCACGGCGGCGGCAAGGCATACGGCGGATAGGAAGTTTCTGGCGAG
>NZ_JBANRN010000011.1:0-115433 GCF_037154155.1 Alteraurantiacibacter lauratis | reverse complement strand
GCTCTTCCTCATTCATCTGCTCCTTCGAGTGGGGCAGACTCTACATTACATCGAGGGAGGCAACGGGGGGCAGGTCAGTTCACGCCCCACATCATGCATTACGCACGCGATCCCTTGTCGGTGCACGATTTGCCGGTGGACGCGCATATGCTGATCGCTCTGCGCGCGCCGCGCCCGCTCTTTATCACCAGCGGTCTGGCCGAGCGCGGCGAAAGCTGGGTCGATCCGGCGGGCATGTGGGCCGCCTTTGCCGAGGCGCAGGCGGCATGGGAGATTTACGGCGCCGCCACGCCGCGCACCCCCATGCCCGTTGCCGAAAGCCGCGAGCACATGCCCTTCCCGCTCGGCTGGTATCAGCACGGCGAAGGCCATGTGCCATGGCCCGCTTACGACGAGTTCTACGACCATGCGGAGCGGTTCGCCGGGCAGTAAAGCGCCCTGCAAACCGCTCCACCGAGCCTTTCAGAAGCGCAGGCTGGTGCGCACCCATACGCCGCGCCCAGCACCCGGCAGCCTTTGGCCCACCGGCACATCGGATGCTCCCACGCGGTTCAGCCCCGCCAGATGCGGCTGGTAGAAGCGGTCGAACAGGTTCTCGATCCCGGCATCCAGGACAATTTCAGGCGCAAGCGTCAAACTGGCGAACAGATTCACCACGGCATAGCCGCCGCTGCGCGTCTCGCCATTGGTGGCCGAAACCTTGCCCTGCGCCGCCGACGCGTTCACTTCCGCCCCGGCGAACCAGCCTTCCCCGTGCCACATCGCCGCCAGCCGCGCCGACAAAGGCGGCACGCGGTAGAGATTGTCGGCCGCATCGCGCCGCTTGCCGCGGACATAGCTGGCGGTGCCTTCCAGCATGATCCGCCCGGCCAGAACCGCGCTGAAATCCGCATCGAGGCCGTAAAGCTCGGCATCCACATTGCGGAACATCAGTGGCGTGGCATCGCCATTCATGTTCGAGACCATTTCGACCGGGCTGTTGATGACGCCCGGCGTATCGTCGAACGGCGTGCCCTGAATGTAATCATCCACCCGGCGGAAAAAGGCGGTGGGCCGGAAGGTGAAGCCGCCGCTTTCCAGGTCCACGCCCGCTTCGGCAATCCAGGCAATTTCAGGCTTCAGCGCCTGATTGCCCACATAGATATTGCCATCCGCTAGACCATAGCTCGCTTCTGTGGGGAGCCAGGCGAACCGCTCCAGCACCGAAGGCACGCGTGTCTTGCGCGCCAGCGTCAGGCGCGGGGTGGCCACATCACCCGGCATCCACAACCGCATTACGGCATCCAGCGTGGTGTCGGCCGCTTCGCGCGCGCTGGCGATGAAGGCGTTGGCAAGGCCGCGCGGCCCCATCGGCACTGCCGCGCCCAGCGTGGGCACGCCGGCGTTCTGCGTCGTACGGTCTATCCGCAGACCCGCCTCGCCTTCCAACGCGCCAAATCCGAGCCGCGCCTCCACAAAGCCGCCGATCCGTTGCGCTTCGACATCGGGCTGCGAATCGATGAAGAAGTTCGCATTGGTCGGGTCGGTGATGCGGACAAAGCGATCCGCCTCTTCCAGATCCGCGCCAATGGCGATGTGGCGCGTGGCGGTGCCGAAACGCAGCCGCGCATCGGCGGTGAAGGTATCGGCCGAGGCAAAGGTGGAACGCTGCTGCGCGGGGATCGGACGGCGGAGTGTCACATTGTCCATCAGATGGCGCACCGCGACATGGCCCGCCTTGATTTCCAGCGCCACTTGCGGCGCCAAGTCACCGCGCCAACCGCCTTGCAGAAAATCTGTGTCGAAATAGACGATATCGAGCGCGAAGGGCGGATTGCCCGACGGATCGGTCTCGTTGCGCCGGTATTCGGCAAACAACTCGCCGCCCGCAACCTTGGCACCGGCATGGACGCCGTAGAGATTGCGTTCGAACAGCGTGCCACCGGCAATGCGGCTGTCGGCAAAGCGGTAATCGTCGCCCTCCTCGCGGCTGGCAATCACGCCGATGCGCCAATACTTCGTGGCAAGGCCCACGCGACCGCCCACGGCGCCGCTGTCATCGGCGCTGCGGTATTGCCCGGCCAAATAGCCGCTCGCTTCGACGGAATCGCCGCTGGCAAAGCCGGTTTCCACCAGCCGTGCGTTCACCGCGCCGGCAAGGCTCGGCCCTTGGCTGACCGGCGCGACGCCGCGCGCGATTTCCAGCACCTCTACCAGAATGGACGGCGCGTAATGCATCGGCGGGTCCATCGCATTGGGACCGCCTGTGACGAAGCGCTGGCCATTCACGCGGCCCAGCACCCGCTCGCCAAACAGGCCGCGATAGGACAATTGGCCGGACAACGCGCCATTACCCACCGCCCCGCCTCCGGCCGCGCGGGCGGCAAGCGAGACCGTGTCAGCCGGCAGCGGAATGTGGTGCGGCGGCTCAGCCGTATCGACCGCCTCTACGCGCGTGGCGGCGGTGACCAGGATCACGTCGGTGAGGATTGGGTCACGCGCGGGTTCCTGTGCACCCGATGGTTCAAGGGCATGGGCATGATCCTGCGCGAGGAGCGGAGCAGGCAAAGCAAAGGCAAAGGCGAGAGCCGAAGCGGCGCAAGTGCGGTAATTGAACATGGATGGAACCTGATTTGTCTGAATGGGAGCAAGACCCGCACGAAGCGGACCGGCTGTTGACATCAGACGAAGGCAGGCGGCCCCGTGGCAGGTGGCAGATCGGGCGCAGATACAGGCGACAGAGCCTGCACACGCGTGGCGTTCCACACCGCTTCGGCCACCAGCGGCAATGCCGGGCGGGTCGGCGGATCAGGCGGCATGGAATTGTCCGCAAGGTGGATGAAGGGGCACGGTTTGCCCTCGTCCTGATCAGCAGGATCGGGGGCCTTGTCCTTCATCGGGATGGTGAGCATGGCATCGGAATTGCACAGCGTGATCACCAGATCGCCGTGGCTATCTGCCGCCATCATCGTGCCGCCAGGCAGAAGCGCGCGCATCGCGAGCGCCGCCGCAATCAGCAGCAGGAACAGGGCGCCGTGCCGCGATGTTCGCAAGGTTGCCATCACGCGGCGCGAATAGGCGCGAAACTGCGGCCTTGCCAAGGCAAATCAGCCCGCATCGGCCACAATCTTGGCCCAGGCCGCCTCGTCGATCACCTCGATCCCCAGCGCGGCGGCCTGCTTCAGCTTGCTGCCCGCACCCGGCCCGGCCACCACCAGATCGGTCTTGGCACTGACCGAACCGGCCGCCTTGGCGCCCAGCCGTTCGGCCTGCGCTTTCGCCTCGTCGCGGCTCATCGTCTCCAGCTTGCCGGTGAACACAATGGTCTTGCCCGATACGGCGCTGGCCTTTGTCTCCACCACGAAATCGGGAGGGGAGACTTCCGAGAGGATATCCTCCCACACCGCCACATTGTGCGGTTCGTGAAAGAAATCGCCCAGCGCGGCGACCACGGCGGGACCGATCCCGTCAATCGAAGTGAGTTCGGCCAGCGCATCGGCATCGCCGGCACGGGCGGCTTCCGCCGCCTGACGCAGCGCAGGAAGCGTGCGGAACCGCTTCAGCAGATCGCGCGCTGTCACCGCGCCGACATGGCGGATGCCAAGGCCAAACAGCAGACGCGCAGCATCGGGGCTGCGGCGCGCCTCGATACTTGCCAACAGATTGTCCACAGACTTGTCCTGCCAGCCATCCAGCGCCAGAATCTCCGCGCGGCGGCGGCGCAGGCGGAAGATGTCGGCCGGGCTTTCCAGCCAGCCAAGCGCGAAGAACTGGTCGATGGTTTTCTCGCCCAGCCCGTCAATGTCGAGCGCGGCGCGGCTGACGAAATGCTTCAGCCGTTCGGTGCGCTGCGCCGGGCAGATCAGGCCGCCGGTGCAACGCACATCGACCTCGCCCTCCTCGGCCACCGCCTCGCTGCCGCAATCAGGGCAATGATCGGGGAATACATAGGGCGTGCGCGGCTCGTCGCGCGTCAGGTTCTCGACCACTTGCGGGATGACATCGCCCGCGCGCTGGATCACCACCCGGTCGCCCGGACGCACGCCTAGCCGGGCGATCTCGTCGCGGTTGTGCAGCGTGACATTGGTGACGGTGACGCCGCCCACCAGCACGGGGGCCAGCCGCCCCACCGGCGTCAGCTTGCCCGTGCGGCCTACCTGAATGTCGATCTGTTCGAGCACTGTCTCGGCCCGCTCGGCCGGAAACTTGTGCGCAATGGCCCAGCGCGGCGCCTTGGCGACAAAGCCCAGCCGCGCCTGCAGATCGAGCCGGTCTACCTTGTAGACAACGCCATCAATGTCATAGCGCAGCGAAGGGCGACCGGCACCGATGCGGCGGTATTGCGCCAGCATCTCCTCCACCCCGGTGCACAACACCAGATCAGGCGAAATCGGAACACCCCAGGCGGCGATCGCCCGCATCACCTCCATCTGCGTGGTGCCGGGAACCTCGCTGGCAGCGCCCCAACCATGAGCCAGGAAGCGCAAGGGCCGCTGGGCGGTTATACGCGCATCCTTTTGCCGCAGGCTGCCGGCGGCCGCGTTGCGCGGATTGGCGAAGATCTTGCCGCCAGCCTCGGCTTGGGCCGCATTGAGCGCGGCAAAAGCCTGTTTTTCCATATAGACTTCGCCACGAATCTCAAACACGGCAGGCACATTTCCGCGCAATTGCTGCGGAATATCGCCGATGTGCGCCACATTGGCAGTCACATCCTCGCCCACCTGCCCGTCGCCGCGCGTGGCCGCCAGAACCAGCACACCCTTCTCGTAGCGCAGCGAGCAGGACAGCCCGTCAATCTTGTCCTCCGCCGTGAACGCCAAGGGCACATCGTCAGGCATCGCAAGGAACCGCCGCACGCGCGCGACGAATTCGGCCACTTCCTCATCGGTAAAGGCGTTGTCGAGGCTCATCATGCGAACCGCATGGGTCACCTTGGACAGCGGTGAGGCGGCGATCTGGTGCCCGACCTTCTGCGATGGGCTGTCGGGCCGCACCAGATGCGGAAAGGCCGCTTCCAGCTCGGCATTGCGGCGCACCAGCGCATCATATTCCGCGTCGCTGATCTCCGGCGAATCCTCGGCATGATACAGCCGGTCGTGATGCGCGATGGCCTTGGCTAGCCGCATCAATTCATTGGCGGCTTCGGCTTCGGAAATGCCGTCCATTATTGCGCGCCCAGCAGCCGGTCGTCACGGGTGAAGTTCCAGCGCTTCCCGCCCCAATCCAGCTTGTATCGGCTGGCAGGGGAACTGGTTTCTCCGAACATATATTGCCCGAAACCGCTGCAACTGTTGGCGGTGGCGCAGGTAAAGGTATGCAAGGAGAATACCATCGCCGGCTCCCCCGTTTCGGCATCCTGCCAAACCCCGTCGAGGAGCGCGCAGCGCGAGAACGGAGCGAGCGCCGGATAGCGCGCCATCAATTCGCGTTCCCACCCCTGTTCCAGGGCCACCTCCTCGCGCCCATCGGTGGTAGCGATGCATACGGTGGGACGCATGGCGACATCGCTGGCGAAGTAAGTGCCAAGAACGTGATCGGCCAGCGCCAGTTGCGGCTTCTCGATATCGCTATCGAGCGGGGGTAGAGCGGGCGGGCTGTCCGATGGGTCCTGTTCGGCGCTGGTACAACCGGCAAGAGCGAGAGCCACGGAAGCGACGATCACGCATTTCATCTCACACCCCTTCCAACAAGCGATCCGCCTGCGCGCGCGCTTCGGCGGTGATTTCCGCGCCCGACAGCATCCGCGCAATCTCCTCCTGCCGGCCACCTGCATCGAGCAGCGCAACCGATGTGCGCGTAACCGTGCCTTCCGACGATTTGGCAATCAGGTAATGCCGGTTGCCGCGCGCGGCGACCTGCGGACTGTGCGTGACAGCCAGCAATTGCCCGCCTGTTGCGAGCCGCGCCAGCCGCTCGCCAATCGCGCTGGCGACCGCGCCGCCCACGCCCCGGTCAATTTCGTCAAAGATGATGGTGGCCGCCCCGCCCTGTTCGGCCAGCGCCACTTTCAGCGCGAGGATGAAGCGTGACAATTCCCCGCCGCTCGCAATCTTGCCCAGCGGAGCAAAATCCGCGCCGGGATTGGTGGAGATGAGAAACTCCACCCCGTCCATGCCATGCGCGCCCCAGCGCTCCTCCTCCAGCAAGGTAATTTCGGTGCGGAACCGCGCCGCATCCAGTTTCAGCGGGGCGAGTTCTGCCGCAACCGCCGCATCGAGACGTTTAGCGGCCGCCACGCGCAGATCGTGCAAACGGCGTGCCTGCTCTTCATAAGTGGCGCGCGCCTGCGCCACCTTCTGCGTCAGGTCGGCAATATCCGCCTCGCCATGTTCGATTGCGTCGAGCGCGGCGCGCATCCGCTGCATCACCTGCGGCAGATCGTCGACATGGCAGCCATGCTTGCGGGCCAGAGCGCGCAGTTCGAACAGCCGCGTTTCGATCCGGTCGAGTTCCGCAGGATCGAACAGCATGGCCTCGGCCGCAGCAGCCAACTTTACCTCGGCCTCACCCGCTTCGATCACCGCCCGGTCGAGCGCGGCGAGCGCTTCAGCGAGCAGAGGGTGCTGGTCGGCAATCCGGTCGAGCTTGCGCGCCGCCACGCGTAATTGCGCCAGCGCGCTGTCCGACCCGTCCCAGAAACCGCGCAAATCCTCCAATTCGCCCGAAAGCTTTTCGCCCTTCTGCATATCGGCACGGGCGAGCGCGAGGTCCTGCTCCTCCCCTTCTTCTGGCGCGATGGCGGTAAGTTCGGCCAGATGCGCCAACAGCAGATCCTGCTCCGCCTTGGCCGAGGCGATTACCGCACGCGCCTTATCCAGCGCATCTTGCGCCGCGCGCCAATTGGCGTAGGCGGCTGCAACCCCTGCCGCATCGCCCCCCGCATAGCGATCGAGCAGGCTGCGATGCCCGCGCGGGTTCACTAGGCCGCGATCATCGTGCTGGCCGTGCAGTTCAACCAGAGCGGGCGCAATCTCGCGCAGCAGCGCGACGCCGACGGGTTGATCGTTGATGAAGGCCTTGCTGCCGCCATCGGCCTTCAGGCTGCGGCGAATAACCAGAGCCTCACCCGGCTCCAGCACAATTTCTGCCTCGGCCAGCGCGGTGGCGACCATATCGGGCAAATTGGCAAATTCAAAAGTGGCAGCAACGCCAGCCGCATCGGCCCCGGCCCGCACCAAGGCGCTGTCCGCCCGGTTCCCCAAGACCAGCCCCAGCGCGTCGAGCAGGATGGATTTGCCTGCCCCCGTCTCACCCGTCAGCACGCCGAGGCCCGGCCCGAAGGACAGGTCCAGCGCTTCGATAAGCACGATGTTACGGATCGCAAGAGAGGTCAGCATGGCAGGCGCACAGGCTTACGGTGCCCCCTGCCGAATCGCAATCACCCCAAGAGCAAACCCGGTGGATCAGCGAGCAGCAGCAACCGCCGGCAAGCCCACGGCGGGGCCGTGGCGCGCAATCAGCGCATAGGCGCGCGCATACCAGTCATTGCCGGGATAATTCGCCCCCAGAACGGCGGCATAACGCTGCGCTTCTTCGGGAATACCCAGCGCCAGGCTGGTTTCGGTCAGGCGATAAAGCGCTTCGGGCGCGTGGCTGGTGGTCTGGTACGAATCGATCACGCGGCGGAAACGCAATTGCGCCGCCAACCAATGGCCTGCGCGTTCGTAGGCGCGGCCGATTTCCATTTCCTTGCCCGCGAGGTGATCGTTCACCAGATCGAGCTTCAGCCGCGCGTCAGAGGCATACTGGCTGGCCGGATAACGGCGAATGACTTCATTCAATGCGCGTTGTGCCTGAAGCGTGATCGCCTGATCGCGTTCCACATCGCTGATCTGTTCATAATAGCACATGGCGATGAGATAATAGGCATAGGGCGCATCGCGGTTGCCGGGATGGATCGACAGAAAGCGCGAGGCCGATTGGATCGCCTGATTGTATTGCTTGCGCGAATAATAGGCAAAGGCGCTCATCAACTGGGCGCGGCGAGCCCAGGGCGAATAGGGGTGCTGCCGCTCCACCTCGTCAAACAGGGCGGCGGCAATTGCGGTATCGCCGCGGTCGAGCCGTTCCTTGGCCGCGTTGTAGAGCGTTTCCACGTCGCGCGCGACATAGGCGGTTTCGGTGGCCCCGCCCCCTCGCCCACCCATCGAGGCGCAGCCGGGCAGTGCCAGAACAGAGGCAGCCACAAGGCCAATCAACGCCGCCTTGGGCGACACGACAGAGTTCTTCGCGATCTTCATGGCCTGTGCCTATAGCCAGCACACAGGTGAACGCCAAGTGAAGTCGGCCGACTAACGGCGCTTTTCGACCGCTTTGCTGGCCGCCGCGCCTATTCCCAGAAGGCGACGCTGCGGCATTCGATGCTTTCGCGGATATTGCCGGTGCCATTCAGGCTGGTGTCGTGAAAGGCGGTGTGCGGACAGCGCCATGTCACCGAATGGTCGCTGTCGTGGAACTTGAACAGCAGGGCATCGTCTGCCTCCATTCCCTGAAAATACCACCAGCGGTGGCCGGGGTGATAGCTGAAGATGGTGGCGGCCAGCTTCTGGTCCTCCCCCTCCACCGGGGCGGTCAGTGCATCGCCCACCGGGAAATCATCCACGATGAACAGCGTGTTCGACTTCTCCTCCCCGCCAAAGCTGGTGCGCCCGTCGCACAGTGCCAGCGGCACATCCTGCGGCGGGGGCGAGAAGGTGCGCCAGAAGCTGGAGATCAAAAAACGTCTGTAGCCCGGACCATCGGGAAAATGCTTGGCATAGGTCATCTCCGCCATGCGCCGCGCGGTGGGGCCGTTGATATCGACATGCACCTCGCCCGCCGTGGGCTGGATGCCGCCATTGTGCTGGTAATTTTGAACCTTCTGCGCGGCACGCTGCGACAGGTCGGCACTGGTGCGTAGCATCCATCCGCGCGCCACGCACTTGTCTGCGCCCGTCAGCGCCAGCACCGCCTGCTCCACCTCGCGCTCATACAAGGCATCAACGCTGGCCTTGTCGTGAAAATCGCGCACCTTGCTGGGCACTTTGGCGATCATGAAACCATGCGTGTCGAGCGTGAAATGATCGCGGATCGGCATGGCGTCGCGCACGATCACGGCATGGTCGGAATAGGTGCCGGTGTTGATCTCCTGCCCCTGGCTGACATAGCGCCGGGTCACGAAATCCCCTTCATCGACATAGCGCAGCATGGCGCGCACCTGCCGCGCGCTCTCCTCGACATCCTGCCTGACCTGCGTTGCCATTCTTCACTCTCCCACGCTTGGCTGCGGCCGCCATTTCCATTGCGACTCTATCGCTCGTTAGAATTGTGCCACGCCCCACTGGCATGAGGCAAGCGCGCCCGCTACACCTGTAGCCGGGAGTAACATGGAGAGAGAGCGCATGAGCGCCGCACACACCAACGCCTTGCCGCCAACGCCGGATGATTGCGCCATCTGGGACATATGGCTGAGCCAGTTCCGCCTGCCGATCGTCAATGTGAATGCCCAGGTCGGCACCTTTGCCGCGCTGGCCGAGGCCCCCCGCACATGCGAGGATCTGGCCGCGCATCTGGGGGTCGATGCGCGCGCGCTGGCCATGCACCTGGCCGCGCTGTGCGCGATGGGCCTTGCCGAAAAGCGGCTGGGGATGTGGCGCGCAACGCATCTGGCGCGCAGGTGGCTGCATCCCGATGGCGAAGGCTATTGGGGTTATTTCTGCCGCCAGATCGACCGCAATACGCATCTGCAAGGCCAATTGCTGGAATCGCTCAAGACGGGCCGTCGCCCCGGCGAGGCGGCACAGAGCGACGGCGAATTCGTGGCCCGGCCCGCCGAATGGGAACGCGGCACGATGAGCGCAGAGGCCGCGCGGGGCATTGCCGCCTTCATGCATGCACACAGCCAGGCCCCGGCACTGGGCGCGGCGACCCAGCCCGTGTTCTCTACCCTCAAATGCCTGATGGATGTGGGCTGCGGATCGGGCGTTTACGGCATCGAGATTGCCCGCGCCAATCCAACGCTAAAGGTCGTGTTGATGGATCTGGCCGAAATGGCGGCCGAAGCGCAATCCTATGTGGAACGCGCGGGCATGGGTGCGCAGGTGACCACCGCCGGGGTCAACATGTTCACGCAGGAATGGCCGCGCGAGGCTGACGGGCACTTCTTCTCCAATGTGTTTCACGACTGGTCGGACGAAACCTGTCGCCTGCTGGCGCGCAAGAGCTTCGAGGCGCTGCCCAGCGGCGGGCGCATCTTCCTCAACGAAATCCTGATGGATGACGAGGGCACCGGCCCCTTCCCCGCCGCAGCCTTCAGCCTGCTGATGCTGATCGGCACGCTGGGCAAGCAATATTCGCTGGCCGAGTTTCGCGACATTCTGGAAAGCGCGGGCTTCACGCAGGTTACGGCCGAACGCACCGGGGGCGGATATTTTTCGCTGGTCAGCGCGGTGAAGCCATGACGAGCAAGCAGGTTTAAGCGGCAATACCTAGGCCCGCCCTAGCGGCGATGGAACAATCGGATGGCACAAACCCCGCCAGAAGACTTGGGGATTTGCCGATGATGATACGCCGCCTGATCGCACGGGCTGGCCGCCTTCACGCACATGAAGGCGGCGCCACGGCCGTGGAATATGCCCTTATTGCGGCGCTGCTGGCTGTGGCTGCCGTGGGGGCCTTTGTGACGCTGGGCAATCAGGTCGACAGCAATTTCAACCAGATTGAAAGCAGCATGGAAAACGCCGGAAACTAGCCCGGCGCGGATCCCCTATTCCTCGCCCATGCGCAATGCGGCGATGAAAGCTTCCTGCGGGATGCTGACATTGCCGTATTCGCGCATCCGCGCCTTGCCCTTCTTCTGCTTTTCCAGCAGCTTCTTCTTGCGCGTGATGTCGCCGCCATAACACTTTGCGGTCACATCCTTGCGCAGCGCCGCAATCGTCTCGCGCGCGATCACCTTGCCCCCGATCGCCGCCTGAATCGGAATCTTGAACAGGTGGCGCGGGATCAGGTCCTTGAGCCGCTCGCACATGCCGCGCCCGCGCTCCTCGGCCACGCCCCGATGCACGATCATGCTGAGTGCATCGACCGGCTCGTTGTTGACGAGGATATTCATCTTGACCAGATCGCCTTCGCGCAGGCCAATCTGTTCGTAATCGAAACTGGCATAGCCGCGGCTGATCGATTTCAGCCGGTCGTAGAAATCGAACACCACTTCGTTCAGCGGCAATTCGTAAGTCACCTGCGCGCGCCCGCCCACATAGGTCAGATCGGTCTGGATACCGCGCCTGTCCTGACACAGCTTGAGGATGCTGCCCAGATACTCGTCCGGCGTATAGATCGTCGCCTTGATCCACGGCTCCTCGATCACCTCAATCCGGTTGGGATCGGGATAATCGGCCGGGTTGTGCAGATAGATTTCGCGCGCATCATCAGTGCGGCTGGCGGATAGCTGGATGCGGTAAACCACTGAAGGCGCCGTGGTAATCAGATCCAGATCATATTCGCGGCTGAGGCGTTCCTGGATGATTTCCAGATGCAGCAGGCCCAGAAAGCCGCAGCGGAACCCAAAGCCCAGCGCCGCGCTCGATTCCATTTCATAGCTGAAGCTGGCGTCGTTCAGCCTCAGCTTGGCGATGCTTTCGCGCAGCTTCTCAAAATCGGCCGCATCCACCGGGAACAGGCCGCAGAAGACCACCGGCTGCACGTCCTTGTAGCCGGGCAGCGCCTCGGTCGCGCCATTCTTCACCGTGGTAATGGTATCGCCCACGCGGGCCTGCTCCACCTCCTTGATCTGCGCGGTGATGAAGCCGATTTCGCCGGGGCCGATTTCGGGAAGGTCGGTGCGCTTGGGCGTGAAGCAACCCACGCGGTCGACCAGATGCTCGGTCCCGCCCTGCATGAACTTGACTTGCAGGCCCCTCTTGATGACGCCGTCGAGCACGCGCACAAGGATGACGACGCCCAGATAGGGGTCGTACCAGCTGTCCACCAGCAGCCCGCGCAAAGGCGCCTCGCGGTCGCCCTTGGGCGGCGGGATGCGTTCCACCACGGCTTCGAGCACATCCTCGATCCCGATGCCCGATTTGGCACTGGTGAGCACCGCGTTGGAGGCATCGAGGCCGATAATATCCTCGATCTCGGCCTTCACCTTTTCCGGCTCGGCGGCGGGCAGGTCGATCTTGTTGATGACAGGCACGATCTCGTGGTCATGCTCGATCGACTGATAGACATTAGCCAATGTCTGGGCCTCGACGCCTTGCGCTGCGTCCACCACCAGCAGCGCGCCTTCGCAGGCGGCAAGGCTACGGCTGACTTCATAGGCGAAGTCGACATGGCCCGGCGTGTCCATGAGGTTGAGCTCGTAGGTCTTGCCGTCCTTGGCCGTGTAATTCAGGCGGACGGTCTGCGCCTTGATGGTGATGCCGCGTTCGCGCTCGATATCCATGTTGTCGAGCACCTGCTCGCTCATCTCGCGGTCGGTCAGGCCGCCGGTGAACTGGATGAGCCGGTCGGCCAGCGTCGACTTGCCGTGGTCGATATGCGCGATGATCGAGAAATTGCGGATCAGGGAAAGGTCAGTGGACATGGGGCTGCCCTCTAGCGGGCATCGTGCCCGCTGTCAGCAGGGTTCAAAGGCCAGAGCCACGGGTGCCCTTAAGTCGCTCGGTTGCCGCTAATTGCGACGCCCCGCCTGCGCTGGATAGCGCGGGATATAATCAGGCCCAGGGGACGAAGGCGTGGCGGCAGGCGGCGCTGCGTTTGGTGCGGCGACCTGCCGGACGGGCGCAGCACCCTGCATGGCCAGCAATTGACCCGAACCGTCGCGCTGGAGCGGATTGGCAAATTCCACGCCCATCCGGTCGTCCTTGGCCCAGCGAACGGTGCAGGTGACAAAGAATGTCTGCGAAATCTGCAGACGAAAGATTGTGCCCACGGGAACATGCCACAGCCCTTCGATCATCGCGCCGGTCGTGGAGATGTTGCGGATGGTGCCGTCATAGCGGTTCTTGCCATGCTCCAGCACCACTTTGCGCAGCATGGTCTGGCGCGGCGCGCGTGCGGATCGCGGCCCTTTCGCCTCGGCCTGCAAGCCTTGCTGCAGTCGGGCGAGTGTCGCCTCCTTGGTCAGCGGGCGTTCGTAGATATAGCCCTGCACATGGCTGCATCCGTGGCGACGCACCAGTTCCAGCTCGTCCATCGTCTCGACGCCTTCGGCAGTGGTTTCCATCCCCAGCGCCTTGGCGAGACTGGTGATGGACGCGATGATCGCGCCGTTGCGGCTGCCCGGCTGCGTGGCACCGCGCACAAAGCTCTGGTCGATCTTGATCTTGTCGAACGGCGCCTTCTTCAGATAGCCAAGCGAGGAATAGCCGGTGCCAAAATCATCCAGCGCCAGCCGCACGCCTATGCGCTTGAGCGCCTTGAACATCGCGTCGGTGCCCTCGTCATCCGACAGGAACACGCTTTCGGTGATTTCCAGTTCCAGCTGGTCAGGCCGGATACCGGCGCGCGCAATCGCCTGCGTGACCACGGCAGGCAGTTGCGGACTGGAAAACTGCAGCGGCGACACATTCACCGCCACGCGCACTTCCGGCGGCATCCCGGCTAGATCCATGCACGCCGTGCGCAGCGCCCATTCGCCCAGCTGGGTAATCAATCCGGCATCCTCCGCCGTGCCAATGAAGCGATCGGGCGGGATCCATCCCTTGACCGGATGCTGCCAGCGCAGCAGCGCTTCAAGGCCGGTGATCTGTTCGTTGTCCACCGACACGACCGGCTGATAGAACAGTTCCAGGTCGCCCTTGGTGATGGCATCGCGCAGGTCTTCCTCCAACTGCGCCCGCGCTTCGGCCTCGGCGTGCAGGTCGTTGGAATAGAAGTGATAGCGCCCGCGCCCGCCATCCTTGGCCGCATACAGTGCCAGATCGGCATTGCGCACCAGATCATCGGCCTTTTCGCCATCTTGCGGGGCAATCGCCACGCCAATCGATGCGCCAATAATGACCCGTTGCCCTTCGATCGCGTAAGGCTGAGACAGCGCATTGATCACCTCGCGCGCCAGATCGGCCAGCATCGGTGTTTCGTGCCGGCCGGGGATGACCACCTTGAACTCGTCACCGCCCAGGCGTCCCACCTGCCCCAGCTTGCCGATGGTGCGTTCCAGCCGCTGCGCCACCTGCTTCAGCAGCGCATCGCCCGCCGGATGGCCCATCGTGTCGTTCACATGCTTGAACCGGTCGAGATCGAGCAAGAAAATAGCGCAAGCTCGGCTCGCTTCATGCGGCGAGGAGAGGATCTTTTCCAGCACCAGCGAGATGCGGAAACGGTTGGCCAGCCCGGTGAGCGAATCGAAATTGGCAAGGCGCGACACCTCCTCCTGGCTCCGCTTGCGTTCCGTAAGGTCGGTGCCCGCGCCGCGAAAGCCGATGAAATTGCTGAAGCTGTCATAAATCGGGCGGCCGCTGATCGACCACCAACGCTCGTCCCCGTCCACCGCCGCGCGCACCGCCAGTTCCTTGAACGCCGAACGGGTGGAAAGGTGGAACATCAGCGTCCGCTCGCTCGCTTCATTCGAATTGGCGAGATTGAACAAGGAGACCAGCGGACGGCCGATAAGGTCGCCGGCCTTGGTGCCCAGAATTCGCGCCACGGCATCGGACACATAGGTGATCTGCGCACGGCGGTCGGTTTCCCAGAACCAGCCCTGCCCGCCTTCCTCGTAATCGGAGAGAATATCCCGCGCACGGTTCTGCGCCCGTTCCTGTGCGGCACGGCGTCGATCCTCGCGCTCCTGCATGGCGACCTGCTCGCGCCCGGCAAAGGCCACCACGCCTAGGCCCGCCGCAAGACCGGCCAACACCCCCGGCGAGAGGTCGGACAGGCTGAAGCCGAACCACAGCAGCCACTGGCCCGCCATCAGCAAGGCGGGCTTGCGACGCAGATAGACGGCCGCCAGGGCGCCGGTCGTCGCCAGCGCGCACACCGCAATCTCCCACGCCAGTCCTGCGATGGTGACAAAGCCGCCCATACCAATGCCGAAGAGGAACAGCGGCACCAGCGGAAGGGCAAAGCTCGCGCTGCGTCCAAGCAATTCCTTGCTGCGCATACTGTCCGAAAGACCCAAGATTGTGTGCAGCCGCACCGACAGCGCAACCAGCCCCAGCGCGGCGACCAGCGCCGCCGATCCCATCGCGCCGGGCCAGCTCCATGTGAACAGGGTTGCGGTCACAACCGATGCGCCCATGACGATGACCATGGCCCAGCCATAACCGGCAGAGGGCGTTTCCACCGGGCCGACCTCGTCCAGCGGGGCAAAGGCGCGATCAGGGGCAGGCTGGCGGCGCGCCCCGTTGCGGCGATCCTTCGGCACGCCCTGCACGCCGGGCGATGGTGTCTGGGCCGGAACCCGCGTCGCAGGCACGCCAGCCGGGGCGCGCGAAAACGCGCCTTCCTGGCGTCGGTGGGATGATGGCCCGCTCATGGCCATGCAATGCCCGCTGCGCGCTTGAAAATCGGTTAACTTCTGACCGCTTTTCGACGACTTTCCGCGCCGCTGCATCTTGGCTTGAGCGGCAGACGTTCTGCTTTACTATCGGCGGGCGCCCTCAGGCGGGAAAGAGAGCAGGCATATGGCTATGCGGCACATCGCGATCATCGGTTCGGGCCCGGCCGGATATTACACCGCCGAAGCCGCGCAAAAGGCATTCGGCGAGGATGTGCGGATCGATATTTTCGATTGCCTGCCCGTGCCTTATGGCCTCATCCGCACCGGCGTTGCGCCCGATCACCAGTCGATCAAGGGCGTGGCGCGCCGGTATGAACAGGTCGCGCTGACCGACAATGTCCGCTTTGTCGGCAATGTGACCGTGGGCCGCGACATTTCGGTGGAGGAACTGCGCAGCCTGTATGACGCGGTGGTGCTCGCCACCGGCGCACCTAAAGACCGCCCGCTGGATATACCCGGCTCAGATTTGGTTAACGTTTTTGGCAGCGCGGCCTTTGTCGGCTGGTATAATGGCCACCCGCAATTCGCTTCGCTCGATCCCGACCTGTCAGGCAGGACTGCCGTGGTGATCGGCATGGGCAATGTCGCGCTGGATGTGGCGCGCATTCTGGCCAAGACCGAGGCAGAGTTTGTCGGCAGCGATATCGTGGCGCATGCGCTCGACGCCTTGCGTGCCTCTTGCTTTGAACGGATCGTGCTGTTGGGCAGGCGCGGGCCGCACCAGATCATGATGACACCCAAGGAACTGGGCGAGCTTGGCCATCTGGAACGCGCCGCCCCGCATGTGCAGCGCGGCGACCTGCCGCCCGAAGCGGAGGATGCCATTCTGGAGCCGGGCCTGCGCAAGAGCGTGGCCGTCCTGCGCCAGTTTGCCGCCATCCCCGAAGATATCCGCGGCGAAAAGCCTGTGGCCATCGAATTTGCGTTCTGCGCGCAGCCGGTTGAACTGTTGGGCAAGGATGGCCGCGTCACCGGCGTCGTGATCGAGGAGACCGAGGTGGTCAAAGGCAAGGCCGTGCCCACCGGGCGGCGCGGCACGCTGGCCGCCGATCTGGTCATCTCCTGCATCGGATACCGCAGCGTGCCCATTCCCGGCGTGCCGTTCGAGGAACGCGAGGGCCGTTTTGCCAATGATGAAGGGCGCATCCTTCCCGGCCTCTATTGTGTGGGCTGGGCCCGGCGCGGGCCTTCGGGTACAATCGGAACCAACCGCCCCGATGGCTATGGCATAGTAGAAAAGATCGCCGAGGACATGGCCGCCGGCCAATTGGGACACGGCGGCAAGCAGGGCCGCGAAGGCTTTGACGCCATTGCAAAAAGCCGCGCGCTCGACATCGTCACCTTCCGCGACTGGAAGAAGATCGAGGAAGCCGAGCAGAAGGCCGCACGCGAAGGCGCCCCGCGCGAAAAGTTCGTCGATGTGGAAGCGATGATCAGGGCCAGAACCTAACGGTTGGCCCCTTGCGTGCCCAATCGTTCAAGCACCGCCCCCCACGCGACCATTCGTTCGCCATAGCCGGTCATGTGATCGGCGCAGCGCTGGGTCACGCCTTCCATGTCCGCAGCCAACGCGTTGCCCGCCGCCATATTGTCGCCAGTGGCAATGCTGCGTCCCGTCTTGCCTTCGTAGACGCCGACGAAATAGTTGACCGCAAACAGCAGCGCCTGCGCAGTCTCCTGATCGTCAGCCAGTTCGGTGCTGAGGAATGAGGCCCAGATGGCGCATTGCCGCGCATCCTCGGCCGTGATCGTCACGCGCTCCTGCTCGCGGGCCTGCGCGACCTCAGGCGAAGCCGGAACAGCCATGAGCGACAGTGCAAAAGCCGCAAGGGCAAGGGCGCGGCGCATCAGACGCGCATTGGCATGAGGACGTAGAGCGCCGGGCTCTTTTCATCCTTGCGGATCAGCGTGGGCGCGCCGGCATCGGCCAGATGCAGTTCCACCGTGTCGCTGTCGATCTGTTGCAGGATATCCTTGAGGTATCCGGCGTTGAAGCCGATCTCCATCGGCTCGCTGCGATAATCGGCGGCCAGTTCTTCTGCCGCATTGCCGTTGTCCGGGCTGGTGACCGAAAGCGTCACCTTGTCGGCTTCCAGCGCCATCTTCACCGCGCGGGTCTTTTCGGTGGCGATGGTGGCCACGCGGTCAACGCCGGCAAAGAAGCTCTTGGGATCGAGCTTGAGCAGCTTGTCATTCGCGGTGGGGATCACGCGGCTGTAATCGGGGAATGTGCCATCGATCAGTTTGGATGTCAGCACCACCCCGCCTGCCCCGCCCAGCGTGAAGCGGATTTTCGAGGGCGAAAGGTCGATTTGCACCGCGCTGTCGAGACATTCCTCCAGCAACTTGCGGATTTCATTCACCGCCTTGCGAGGCACAATCACGTCGGGCATCCCCTCGGCGCCGTCGGGCCGGGCAATCGTGAACCGCGCAAGGCGGTGCCCATCGGTTGCGGCGGCCTTCAAAACCGGGCCGCCCATCGCGTCTTCGGCTACATGGAGGAAAATGCCGTTGAGATAATAGCGGGTTTCCTCGGTTGATATGGCAAATTTGGTGCGATCGATCAGTTCGGCCAGCGTTGCGGCTGGGATCGTGAAGCTGGTCGGAAGGTCGCCTTCCACGATCACCGGGAAATCGTCGCGCGGCAAGGTGGGCAATTGGTAGCGGGTGCGCCCGGCCTTCACCACCATGCGGTTATCCGCCGTTTCCAGGCTCACCTCGCTGCCGTCGGGCAGCTTGCGGGCAATATCAAACAGCAGATGCGCCGAAACGGTGATCGCGCCCGCGCTGTCCACCCGGTTGGCAGTGAGGCTCTCCACCACTTGCAAATCCAGGTCGGTTGCCATGATCTTCACCAGACCGTCGCCCGAAGCCTCGATCAGGACATTCGACAGGATCGGGATCGTGTTGCGCCGTTCCACGACCGACTGGACATGGGACAGGCAGCGCAGCAGCTTCGCGCGTTCGATGGTGGCCTTCATCGCGTTTACAAACCCCTCTTGATGCCCATTCGCGACACGAACGGGCCGGAATCGCCCGCAGGCGCCGGAAATTACCGTGGCAGTCTTAACCGGGGGGGCACCATGGGCAAGGATTCAGTGGCAAAACCTGTCCGCTGGCAGCGATTCCTTGGGGATAAAGGAAGGGATAATCCCTGCCCCCTCCCAAAAAGCTCAGCTCAGCATCGCCATGCCGCCGTTTACATGCAGCGTCTGCCCGGTGATGTAGCTGGCCTCCCGCGAAGCCAGAAAGGCCACAGCCGCGCCGATATCCGCGCCTTCGCCCATGCGCCCCATGGGGATTCGGGCGTTGAGCGCGTCCTTCTGTGCATCGGGCAGCACATCGGTCATCGGGGTGCGGATGAATCCGGGGGCCACGCAATTGGCGGTGATGCCGCGGCTGGCGACTTCCTGCGCAAGGCTCTTGGTCATGCCGGTAATGCCTGCCTTGGCCGCGCAGTAATTCATCTGGCCCGGATTGCCGGTGGCACCGACAATGCTGGTGATGGTGATGATGCGACCGAAACGCGCCTTCATCATCGGGCGCGTGACTGCGCGCATCAGGCGGAAGGTGCTTTCGAGGTTGACGCGGATCACAGCGTCCCATTCCTCGTCCTTCATCCGCATGGCGAGGTTATCGCGCGTAATGCCGGCATTGTTGACGAGGATATCGAGCCCTCCCAGCGTGTCGAGCGCAGCGGGCACCAGTTCCTCCACCTGCGCAGGGTCGGACAAATCGCAGGTGATTTCGACATGATCGCCGCCAAAATCCCCGATCAGCTCCTCACGAAAGGCGCGCAGCTTGGCCGCGTTGGAACCCGACAGTGCCAGCCGCGCGCCCTGCGCCGCCAGCGCGCGGGCAATCGCCGAACCAATCCCGCCAGCCGCGCCGGTGACAAGGGCATTCATTCCGGTCAGGTCGAACATCATCCAATCTCCTTCGCCAGGGCCTCGATATCGGCCATGGTCACTAGGCTGTCCTGCGTGCTGTCGGGCACGATCTTGCGGATCATTGGCCCCACCACCTTGCCGCCCAATTCAACGAAACGGGTAATGCCCGCATCGCCCATCGCCGCCATGCTTTCGCGCCAGCGCACGCGGCCGGTCACCTGCTGCACCAGCAAGTCCTGCTCTGCGGCCGGATCGGTCACCACCGCAGCGGTGACATTGGCATAGACCGGGAGACGCAGCGGCTGCACCGGGCAAGCGGACAGCGCCTCTGCCATGGCGTCGGCGGCAGGCTGCATCAGGCTGCAATGGAACGGCGCGGACACCGGCAGGATCACCCCGCGCTTGATGCCGAAATCCTTGACCATGGCCACCGCCCGCTCAATCGCGCCGATATGGCCGGAAAGCACGACCTGCCCCGGATCGTTATCATTGGCGACTTCGCACACGTCGCCTTCGGCCGCCGCATCGGCCAGCTTCTGCGCGGTATCGATATCCGCACCCAGCAGCGCGCACATTCCGCCCACGCCCACCGGCACCGCCGCCTGCATCGCCTGTCCGCGAATTTTCAGCAACCGCGCGCAATCGGCAAGGCTGAATCCGCCCACCGCCGCCAGCGCCGAATATTCGCCCAGGCTGTGCCCGGCGACCGCTTCACCCTTTTGCGTCAGCGAAACGCCAAACTCCCTCTCCAGCACGCGCACGATCGCCAGCGAATGCGCCATGATCGCGGGCTGCGCGTTTTCGGTCAGCGTCAGCGCATCTTCCGGCCCTTCGGCCATGATCGCGGACAGCTTCTGGCCCAGCGCATCGTCCACTTCCTGAAACACTTCGCGGGCGTGCGCACTGGCGGCGGCAAGCTCCACGCCCATCCCGACCTTCTGGCTGCCCTGCCCCGGAAACACGAAAGCGATCATCTGGCCTCCTCCTCCATCAATGGCCCCGCGCCTATGGCGATGCGCGCGTTCAGGCAAGACCGAAGGGGACAATCCTGTTGGCAGCGTCGTGGCCGATATCCGCGCGGCCCAGATAGGGAATGGACATGCGCTGGCACCAGAAACGCGCAATTTCCTCCTCGTCCGCGCCAAAGGGGCGATCATTTTCCGGCACATCGGATACGCGCCCCAGCCGCAGCCCGGCGATTCCGCGCAGATGCTGCGTCACATGGAAAAACAGGCGGTCCACGGCATAAAGATGCTCGGATACCTCCTCCACCAACACCACGTGGTCGGCAAGGTCAGGCATGAACTCGGTGCCCACCAGCATGGCCAGCGTCATCAGGTTGAACGCCACCGCCGGGCGATGGTCGAGGCCGCCCTCGATCCCCTGCCGGTTGCCGGAAAACCAGTCGAGCACGCGGCGCACCGCGTCCTCTCCCCCGTCGCGGCGGATATCGCCCGCCAATGGCCCGTGCACCGGGCGGCCGATGCCGTTGCGATACAGCGCGCCCAGCAGCGTGCCGCAATCGGAATAGCCGAGATAGGTCTTGCCGCCAGCCGCCTCGCGCAGGCCCGCAATGGCCTCGCCCGCAATGCGGTTGGACCCGTAGCCGCCCATCGCAAACCACACGCCGTCAACCGCCGGATCGTTCGCCACCTCCAGAAACGCCGCCAGCCGCACCTCGTCCGGCCCGGCAAAGTGGCCGCACTCAAGGAAACATTGCGGATGAAACAGCAGCTCCAGATGCGGATATTCCCGCGCCGCCAGCGCCAGCACGGCGTCTGCCCGTTCGCGCAGAAGCGGCTTTCCGGGGCAGACAAGGGCAATTCGCGTCTTCTTCATGCTGCACATCTAACATCCGCTTCACAAAGCGCCACTGCCGCAATAGGCAGGAAGCATGACTGCCATCCCTGACGAGACGCTGCTCGCTCACCCCTTCTTCTTCTGCGGGATCGGAGGGTCGGGGATGCTGCCGCTCGCCATGATCGCGCGCGGCATGGGGGCGCAGGTTTCCGGATCGGACCGCAGCCGCGATCAGGGGCGGACACCCGAAAAATTCGCCTGGCTGGAGGCGCAAGGCATAACGCTTTACCCGCAGGATGGCAGCGGCATCATCTCCGCCGATCAGGTTCTGGTTGCCAGCGCCGCGATAGAGGACTCGGTGCCCGAAGTCGCCCGCGCCCGCGCGCTTGGCTGCCCGCGGATGACCCGCGCCGACCTGCTCAGCCGCCTGTTCAACGCCGCGCACCATTCGATCGCGGTCGGCGGCACCAGCGGCAAGAGCACGGTGACCGGCATGATCGGCTGGATCATGGATCAGGCCGAACGCGATCCCACGATCATGAACGGCGCGGTGATGAAGAACTTCGTCACGCCCGAAACACCCTTCGCCAGCGCGCGGGTAGGCTACCACGGAACCTTCGTTGCCGAAGTGGATGAAAGCGACGGCTCGATCGACCTCTACAACCCCTCGGTTGCGGTGCTGCTCAATGTCAGTCTCGACCACAAGAGCATCGAGGAATTGCGCCGGCTGTTCGGCGATTTCGTGGCGCGCGCAGGCGTGGCGGCTGTCAACCTGGATGACGAGGATACGCGCTATCTGGGCGAACGCGCGAAAAAGCGCGTCACCTTCGCCATCGATCATCCCAAGGCCGATCTGGGGATCGAACCGGGCACGATTGCCGAGGACGCGCGCAGCATCCGCGCCATTCTCGTCGACCGACGCACCGATACCGCCCACGCGCTGCGCCTGCCGATGCCGGGCCGCCACAATCTGGCCAATGCGCTGGCGGCCATTGCCGGATCGGTCGCCGCCGGGGTCGATGTGCATGATGCGGCGATTGCGCTGGCCGGATTCAAGGGGCTGGCGCGGCGGTTCGACCTTGTCGGCACCAGCGCCAGCGGCATTACCGTGATCGACGATTTCGGCCACAATCCGGAAAAATGCCGCGCCACTTTGCGCACGCTGAAAAGCCAGCCGGGCCGGGTCATCGCCTTCTTCCAGCCGCACGGTTACGGCCCCTTGCGCCAGATGGGGCACGAACTGGCGCGCACTTTTGCCGCAGAGCTGGGGCCGGACGATGTGACGATCATGTGCGACCCGGTCTATTTCGGCGGCACGGTGGACCGGAGCGAAGGGACGGAGCGGATTATCGGTCTGATACGCGATGCGGGCGGTCGGGCCGAATATCTCGCATCGCGCGAGGATTGCGGCAACCGCATCGTGCAGATCGCGCAACCTGGCGACCGGATCGTGGTGATGGGCGCGCGCGACGACACCTTGAGCGAATTTGCACGACGCATCCTTGCCCGCTTGCCCTGACATCACCTTTCCTTGCCGTTAACCTTCCTCCTTCGCCCGGTCTTCAGGCCCGCGCCACCAATCTGGCAGGGCAATCCGATCAAGCGGCAGGAAAACCGATGGCCAAGACATACCGTCCCGCAGGCGTGGGGATGCTCCCGGCGGTGGCGGGCACTTACGTGCTGAGTGCCTATTTCGATGGCGAGACGGTGGATCTGGTGCGCGCCAATGTGCTGGGCTGGCAGGTCACTTCCGAACGCAGCCTTGTGCCCTTGCTGATCGATCCGCAGGCCTGCGACGCCGAGCCGTGGTACGTGCAGCACCCCGACGGGCGCGTGGAGGCGAGCGACGGGCGTTGCTGGAACGACCTACGCGATTGGCTGGCGCAGGAACGCGAAAGGCAGCGCAGTGCGCTCGCCCCGCGCACGATCAATGGCTCTGATGCGCGCCCACCTTCAGAACCTTATGCCACAGCAGCGCAATGATCACGCCCAGAAGCAGGCCGAACAGCGCAGACAAGCCCGCATAAGTCATCCAGCCCAGCACCGGCCCGATTGATCCCGTCGCCGCTTCCGCGCTGTGCTGTATATCGTGCACCAGATGCGGCAGCGCGCCCCAAACGGACGAACCACCCAGTTCCTCCATCCCGTGCAGCACGATTCCGCCGCCGACCCACAACATCGCCACCGTGCCCACCACTGACAGGGTGACGAGCACACGCGGCATGGCAAGAAGCAGCAGGCGCCCGGTTCGCCGGGCAAGCTGCGAAGGTTTGCGCACCAGATGCAACCCGGCATCGTCCATCTTCACCAGCAGGCCGACTGCGCCATAGACGACCACGGTAATCACAACCCCCACCACCGCCAACACGCCGGCGCGCGTCACCAGGTTTTCCGCCGCCACTTCGGACAGGGTGATTGCCATGATTTCTGCCGACAGGATCAGATCGGTGCGGATTGCGCCCGAAATGCGCGCCTTCTCGAATGCGGCCACATCCTCGATCGGATCGTCCAACGTGGCCCCGTGCTTTTCGCCGCCCAGCTTCTCGATCACCTTTTCCGCGCCTTCATAGGCCAGGAAACACCCGCCCAGCATCAGGATCGGGATGATCGCCTGTGGCAGAAACTCACTTAGCAGAAGCGCACCGGGAAGCAGCAGCACCAGTTTGTTGAACAGGCTGCCGCGCGCGATGCTCGCCACGATCGGCAATTCCCGGTCTGGCGTGAAGCCGGTGACATAGGATGGAGTCACGGCCGCATCGTCGATCACGACGCCTGCCGCTTTCGTCCCCGCCTTGCTTGCAGCGAGCCCGATATCGTCGGCGGATGCTGCCGCTGCGCGCGCGATGAGCGAAATGTCGTCGAGCAGAGCGACAAGGCCAGATGGCATCGAATATCCTTTTGAACGGGAAGAATCGGATAGGTCAGTTGGCCCGGTAAACCGTGATTATCACATGCGGTTCGGTCACCGAAGGGTCAAATCCCAGCGTGCCGATATAGCCGCCCTGCCCCAGCCATTCGTAACGCCCGCGCGGTGCCTCGAACACCGGGCTGGTGCGCACCGGGCGCGGCGTTCCGTCCTCGGCCGGGCGGCACAAGGCCCCCGAATTGACCACGTTGATCACCACGCCGTCATCGGTGCGCAGGAAATAATCGGCGATGATCTGCGTGCAGCCATCGGGCCGGTCAAGTTGCCAGTCCCACCCCATCGGCAGGATCTCGCCGCGCATGGTCGGCCCTTCGAATGTGCCCCCGTTGATCGGGATGATGCGCCGCATGCCCAGCGCGGTTTCGCCCACCGGGATCATTTGCCCCAGTTTGACAACCGAGCGGTAGAGCAGTTCCAGCCCCGGTTCTGCCTCAGGAGGCGGTGCGTCCTGCGCGGCGGCGGTGACCGGAACAATAAGCCCAAGGGCGGCGGCAAGCAAACGTTTCATTCGACAGATTCCCCTCTCCGATTACCAACCTGCATAGCGACACTTGCATTGCCGGGCAATTCGTCTATGTGCGCCACTTCCGCGGGGCCGGCAACGACGGTTGATGGTTCCGTGGAAACCGGCGTTTGCCGGCATATCGAAGAAAGCCGGAGGGGCGCGCACGGAATTCGCCGTGCCAATGCCAGCGATCGGCACAAGAGTGAAAGGAAGCGTGACATGGCTCTTTACGAGCACGTGTTTCTCGCGCGTCAGGATTTGAGCCAGGCTCAGGTCGATGCGCTGGCTGCCAATGCCACACAGATTGTGGAAGGCATGGGCGGCAAGGTCACCAAGACCGAAACCTGGGGCCTGAAGTCTCTCGCCTACAAGATCGACCGTAACCGGAAGGCGCATTATGTGCTGCTCAACATCGAAGGCCCCGGCAATCTGGTGGCCGAGCTTGAGCGCCAGAACCGCATCAACGAAGACATCCTGCGCTGGCTGACCATTGCGGTTGACAAGCACGAGGAAGGCCCGTCGGCCATGATGCGCAAGAACGACCGCGACCGCAAGCGCCGCGAACCGCGTGAGGAGCGCTTCTGATGGCCCGTCCGTTTTTCCGCCGCCGCAAGTCCTGCCCGTTCGCGGCCAAGGACGCCCCCGCGATCGATTACAAGGATGTGCGCCTGCTGCAGGGCTTCATGTCCGAACGCGGCAAGATCGTGCCGAGCCGCATCACCGCCGTTTCTGCCAAGAAGCAGCGTGAACTGGCCCGCGCCATCAAGCGCGCCCGCCATCTGGGCCTGCTGCCCTACATCGTGAAGTGAGGGGAGACTGAGTCATGGAAATCATCCTCCTCGAACGCATCGAGAATCTTGGCACCATTGGCGATGTCGTCAATGTGAAGGACGGCTATGCGCGCAACTTCCTGCTGCCGCAGAAGAAGGCGCTGCGCGCCAACGAAGCCAACCGCCGCGTTTTCGAAGCCAACCGCGAACGCCTCGAAAAGGAAAATGCCGACCGCCGCGCCGCCGCTGAAAAGCAGGCGGAAACGGTTGCCGGTGCCGAGATCGTGCTGATCCGCGCCTCGTCCAATTCGGGCCAGCTCTACGGTTCGGTCAACGTCCGCGACGTGGCCGAAGCGCTGGTTGCGCAGGGCCACAAGGTCGACAAGCGCCAGGTCATCATGGGCGCACCCATCAAGACGCTGGGCGTGTTCAACGTGACCGTTGCGCTTCACCCCGAAGTGCAGGTGACGGTGAAGGCCAATGTCGCCCGTTCGGACGACGAAGCCGAACTGCAGCGTCAGGGTGTCGACGTGATCGGCAACCTCGCCGCCGAAGACCGCGCCGAGAGCGAAGGCTTCACCGAAGAATTGGACCCCAACCGCGAACTGGGCGAACTGCCCCCCGCGGACGAAGAGGAAGCGGCGGGCGAATAAGCGTGCCTCGCCCTTTTACGGGTTCGACGAAAACAGGGCGCCTCCCAACCAGGACGGCGCCCTTTTTCTTGGGCTCAGCCTTGCTGCAGAAACTCCACGATCCCCGCACCCATTTCGGGCATGGTCACGCTCGACATATGCGTGCCGGGGATCAGGCGGAGCTGCGCATCGGGCAAGGCTGCCGCCAGATCAGCGGGAGAGCCATTGTCGCGGTCGTCCTCGCCGCACAGAACCAGCGTGGGCATGGTGATGCGGGCAAGGTCGGCCCTGTCCATATCGCTTTCCGCTTCGAGCAAGAGCCGCGCGGCAACCGTATCCACCTTCATCGTTTTCATGAAGGATACCGCCATGAACGCCGGGTCGCCGCGCTTCACCTCGTCAAACCGGTCGATCGCATCGATGAAAAAGGCCGAACGGCGGTGCCAGTTGTCGAGGCTTTCCAGACCCATCCCCGCCAGCACCAGGCGGCGGGGAGCAAGACCCGCCATCACCGCCGCCGCCGCCGTGCGCGCGCCGAGCGAGAAGCCGACCAGATCGAAATCCTCAAGCCCCAGTGCGCCTGCCAGATGCCGGCAATCGCGCACCAGCACATCCGCCGGATAGGCATCGGGATCATGCGGCGCGGCGCTTTGCCCATGGGCGCGCAGATCGGGCATGATTGCCTCAAAACCGGCATCGGCCAGCGCCTGCGCATGGCCGAACTTGATCCAGTTCATATGCGCGCTGGAAAACAGCCCGTGCAGCAGCAGCACGGGCCTGCCGCTGCCGGTCCGGTGCACGGCAAGCGGCGTGCCATCAAAGCTGGCGATGTGGCTGGTGGTGATCTCAAACACGCGCAGATGGCTCCATTGCAGTTGCGGAGCCACCCAAACAGCACTTCAGCCGCCGCGCAAGGCGTTTAGCCGGTCGCCGCCTCGCTCCACTGGTCAAACGCTTCCAGCGCCTGCGCAGCATACATGGCGGACGGCCCCGCGCCCATATAGATGGCAAGGCCCACCGTCTCGGCCATTTCCTCGCGCGTGGCGCCGGCGCGCTGCGCGGCGGCGACATGATAGGTGATGCAGGGATCGCAGCGAACAGCGACCGAAATCGCCACCGCAAGCAATTCCTTGGTCTTGGTGTCGAGCGCGCCCGCTTCCAGCACCGCGCCGCTCATTTCGCGGAACGCCTTCATCGCGCCCGGAGCGCTCTTGTGCAGTTCACCAATCGCGGGGTTCAGTGCGCGGGCCATGCCCGGCCAGTCTTTGAAATTGCTTTTCGCCATCATGCGGCTCCTTTCCCTGCCAGCCCTAAGGCACTGGCAGGGAAAGACATTGCGCCGCATCAAAGGGTAATCGGCAAATCAGCCCTTCTTGAGGTGGCGGCGGCCCAGCAGCTCGGCAATCTGCACCGCATTGAGCGCGGCGCCCTTGCGCAGGTTATCGGATACGCACCACAGCACGAGGCCGTTATCGACCGTGGGATCCTCGCGCACACGGCTGACGAAGGTGGCGTAATCGCCCGCGCATTCCACGGGGGTGACGTATCCGCCGTCCTCGCGCTTATCGATCAGCATGATGCCGGGCGCCTCGCGCAGCAGGTCCTGCGCCTGCTTGGCCGAAATTTCGTTCTCGAACTCGATGCTGATCGCTTCGGAATGGCCGACAAACACCGGCACGCGCACGCAGGTCGCCTGCACCTTGACCTTGGGATCGAGGATCTTCTTGGTCTCGACCACCATCTTCCATTCTTCCTTGGTGAAACCGTCATCCAGGAAGGTGTCGATATGCGGGATCACGTTGAAGGCGATCTGTTTGGTGAACTTCTTCGGTTCCACCGGGTCGCCCACGAAAATGGCGCGGCTCTGTTCGAACAATTCGTCCATGCCCGCCTTGCCCGCGCCGGAAACCGACTGGTAGGTCGAGACGACAACGCGCTTGATCGTGGCGGCATCGTGCAGGGGCTTCAATGCCACCACCATCTGCGCGGTCGAACAGTTGGGATTGGCAATGATGTTCTTCTTTGTGTAATCGTCGATCGCGTCCGGGTTCACTTCGGGCACGATCAGCGGCACATCGGGGTCCATGCGGTAGAGCGAGGAATTGTCGATCACCACGCAGCCCGCGGCCGCCGCCTTGGGGGCGTAGATCTTGGTCGCTTCGCTGCCCACGGCGAACAGCGCGATGTCCCATCCGGCGAAGTCGAAATGCTCCAGATTCTGGCATTTCAGCATCTTGCCGGTGTCGCCCAGTTCCACTTCGGAGCCGACGCTGCGCGAGGACGCGACGGCCGCCACCTCGTCCATCGGAAACTCGCGCTCTGCCAGTATGGCGAGCATTTCGCGCCCGACATTGCCCGTGGCGCCCACTACTGCAACACGATAACCCACAAAATCCTCCATCAAATCAGTGATGCGCATGGAAAAGGGGCGCTCCCGACCAGACTGTCAGGGCGCCCCTTCTCACCGATACAAATTGGTTGTTTCGAGAAGACGGCCCTTACTGGCCGGTAATCTCCCGGCGCTCGGCAATGCGAGCGCGTTTGCCGGTGCGGCCGCGCAGATAATACAGCTTCGCACGACGCACCACGCCGCGGCGCACCACGGTGATCGAATCGATATTGGGCGAATAGAGCGGGAACACGCGCTCCACACCTTCGCCGAAGCTGATCTTGCGGACGGTGAAATTGCTGTTGATCGAGCGGTTCGAGCGGGCAATCACCACGCCTTCGAACATCTGCACGCGGCTGCGCGTGCCTTCCACCACCTTCACACCCACGCGCACCGTGTCGCCTGCGCGGAAATCGGGGATGTCCTTGCCTTCTACCAGAGCGCCGATGGCTTCGGCTTCCAGTTCCTGAATCAGACCCATGGTCGTCAGTCCTCAGTTTTCACGCCGCGCATCAGAGGCAGGCTGGTCCCGAACGCCACAACGGCGTTCCCAAAGGTCCGGCCTGCGTAACCGTGTGTCATCTTCTGCCTGTTGTTTCCGCCAGGCAGCGATTTTCGCATGATCCCCCGATCGCAGCACTTCAGGGATCGTGCGCCCTTCCCATTCAACGGGGCGGGTATATTGCGGATATTCGAGAAGGCCGCTTTCGAAGCTTTCTTCAACACCGCTGGAAGGCGCGCCCATTACGCCGGGAATGAGGCGAATGCAAGCGTCGAGAATCGCCAGCGCGGCAGGCTCTCCGCCTGACAGCACGATGTCGGCAAGGCTGACCTCCTCGACATTGCGCGCGGCGAAAATCCGCTCGTCAAACCCCTCGAACCGCCCGCACAGCAGGATCGCGCCAGGCCCGGCCGCCAGCCGCCGGATGCGGGCCTGCGTGATCGGTGCGCCGCGCGGCGTCATGGCGAGCACCGGGCTGCTCGGATTGGCCGCGCGCGCGTGGTCGATCGCGGCGGCCAGCACATCGGCTTTCAACACCATGCCTGCCCCGCCGCCTGCGGGCGTGTCGTCGACCGTGCGGTGCTTGTCAGTGGCAAAGTCGCGGATCTGGATCGCTTCGAGCGTCCAGTCGCCCCGCTCCAGCGCCCGGCCAGCCAGCGATACGCCAAGCGGGCCGGGGAACATTTCCGGGTAAAGCGTCAGGACGGTGGCAGCAAAGGTCATTGGAAGATGTCAGGGCCGCCGGGCGTGTTGTCGCCCCGCTGGCCCATCTTGTGGCCCACCATGCCAAGCCCAAAGCCGCACAGCAGCGCCATAGTGCCAAACACCAGCGCCGCCGCGACGCCAAAAGGCGCGGAATTGCCGCTGCTCACAAAACTGGCCACCAAGAGCCCGAACACTGCCATCAGGGGCAGGCTGGCAAGCAGCGCGGCGGTGAAAGCAGGCATTGCGGGTCGTTTGCGGGCCAGCCAGAATCCCGCCCCCACGGGCAGGCAAAGTGCAAGCAGGATCATCAGCGCCGCCATGCTCAATCCTCCACGAAATCGGCCGACACGACCAGGCGGGCGTCATCCCAATGCGGCACGGCTTCCACGCGCATTGGCACCATGAACCGCTTGGGGCGCTGGCCTTCAACTGCAGGCCGCTCTATCTCGATCACGTCGCCTGCGCCGTAATTGTCGATGGCGATCACGGTGCCAAGCGGCTCTCCCGCATCGGACACGGCGGCAAGGCCGATCAGGTCGACGTGGTAATATTCGCCCTCTGCCAGCGGGGGCAGATCCTTGCGCGCAACGGTCAGCGCGGTGCCGCGCAGCTTTTCCGCCGCGGTGCGGTCGGCGCATTCGGCAAAGCGGGCAATCGCCCCGCCCTTGCCGTCATCGCGCACCGATTTGAGCGTGAGCGCACCGCCGTTGAAAGACGTGTGCGCCTTGATCGATGCAATGCCTTCGCCAAACAGTTTCAGGCGGACCTCGCCCATCACGCCGTGCGCGCCGGTAATGGCTGCAAGCGTGACGGGCGTGTCCTTGGCCAAGGCGATCAGCCCTGGGCCTGTTCTTCGCTGGATTCCGCAGCCGGAGCTTCCTCGGCTGGAGCGGCTTCTTCGGCAGCTGCGGGAGCTTCTTCAGCCGGGGCAGCGGCAGCGGCAGCGGCTTCTTCCGCAGCGGCCTTGGCGGCTTCTTCCGCTTCGGCCAGCTTGGCGGCCTTGTCTTCAGCGCGCTGCTTGGCGGCTTCGCCCGGTTCGCCCTTCTTCGGGTTGTTGCGCGGAGCGCGCTCCTTGATGCCGGCCACATCGAGGAATCGGGCCACGCGGTCGGTCGGCTGCGCGCCAACGCCCAGCCAGTAACGGATGCGGTCTTCGTTCAGGCGCACGCGATTGGCGTCGTCCTTCGCCAGCATCGGGTTGTAGGTGCCGATCTGCTCCAGAAACTTGCCATCGCGCGGGGAGCGGCTGTCCGCGGCCACGATGCGGTAGTACGGACGCTTCTTGGCGCCGCCGCGCGAAAGACGAAGAGAAATTGCCATGTGATGTTACCTTTCCAATGCAAACCGGTGTAATTACTTGTTCTTGAGAAAATTCTGAAGTTCGGGCGGCAGGCTGGCAGGGCTGCCATTGCCCAAACTGGGCAGGCCGCCTGCGCTACCGGGGATGCCGCCTGCGCCGGCACCAAGGCCGCCACCGCCGCCCAGCAGCGAGGCAAGTCCCTTGATCCCGCCCATCTTGCGGATCTGCTTCATGGCGCGGCCCATTTCCTGGTGCATCTTGAGCAGCTTGTTCACATCCTGCACGCTGGTGCCGGAACCTGCCGCCACGCGCTTCTTGCGCTTGGCGTTGAGCAGTTCGGGACGCGCGCGTTCCTTGGGCGTCATCGAACCGATGATCGCGTCCATATGCACCAGCACCTTGTCGTTCACGCCGCTGGCTTCCATCGCCGCCTTGGCCTTTTTCATGCCGGGCATCATGCCTGCCAGCATCCCAAGACCGCCCATCTTCTGCATCTGATTCAATTGCATCCGAAGGTCGTTCATGTCGAACTGCCCCTTCATCATGCGCTGGGCCGCCTTTTCCGCCTCCTCCTTGTCGATGACTTCCGCAGCGCGTTCGACCAGGCTGACGACATCGCCCATGCCCAGGATGCGGTCGGCCACGCGCGCCGGGTGGAACCGTTCGATCGCGTCGAGCTTTTCGCCCGTGCCCGCAAACTTGATCGGCTTGCCGGTGACGGCGCGCATCGACAGCGCCGCACCGCCGCGCGCATCGCCATCCATCCGGGTGAGGACAACGCCGGTCAGCGGCACTTCATCGCTGAAGTTCTGCGCCACATTGACCGCGTCCTGCCCGGTCAGGGCATCGACCACCAGCAGCACCTCGGCAGGAGTGGCCACCGCCGCCACCGCCTTCATCTCGGCCATCAGCGCAGCATCGACATGCAGGCGGCCCGCGGTATCGAGCATCAGCACATCGACATTCTGCAGCCGCGCGGCTTCCAACGCACGGCGGGCAATATCGACCGGCTGCTGACCGGGGATGATCGGCAGCGTGGCAATCTGCACCTGCTCGCCCAGAACCTTGAGCTGTTCCTGCGCCGCCGGACGGTTCACGTCGAGCGAGGCCATCAGCACTTTCTTGCCCTGCTTTTCCTTGAGCAGCTTGCCGATCTTGGCTGTGCTGGTGGTCTTGCCCGAACCTTGCAGGCCGACCATCATCACCACCGCCGGCGGGCGCACATCGAGGTTGAGGGGCGCGGCATCCGCAGCGCCCGCATCATCCCCGCCCAGCATCGCGACCAGTTCGTCATTGACGATCTTGACGACCTGCTGGCCCGGCTTCACCGATTTCAGAACCGCTGCGCCAACCGCCTTTTCGGTGACGCGGTTGATGAAATCGCGCGCCACAGGCAGCGCCACATCGGCTTCGAGCAAGGCCACGCGAATCTCGCGCATGGCTTCGCGCACATCGGCTTCGCTCAGCGCGCCGCGACCGCGCAGGCGGTCGAAGACAGAGCCAAGATTGCCGGACAGCGTATCGAACATGCGCATCGCTTTCGCGTTAAAACCAAAACCAAAAACGCCGGCGGACGAAACTCGTCAGCCAGCGTGGGGATCATTCCCCCGTTCCCAAAATCTCGTCCGGGTATGTCGAGATCCGGTCAGGATCGAGGCGAAAACGGCGGCTTTCGGGAACCGGAACGGCCCTTATGGCCGTGAGCACCGGAAGCGCAGAAAGCTGCCGTTTGCAGCCCGATAATGGCCGGATATCGGCATATCCGGGGAATGGTGGAGCCTAGCGGGATCGAACCGCTGACCTCTACAATGCCATTGTAGCGCTCTCCCAGCTGAGCTAAGGCCCCGTTCCATTCAAAATCTGCACCCTGGGAGATGCAGTCCCTTGCGGGAAGCGGCCCAATATGGCCGTTCAAAGGCAAGCGCAAGAGGTAATTTTCAGCCCCCTTGCACTTCCTATCGTTCCTTACAGGTCGTCCGCGTCGTCGTCCGAACCGGTGTCCACGCCCAGATCGTCGTCGCCGCCAAGATCCACATCATTGTCGGGCGAATCCTCACCCTCGTCGATGTCCTCCAGATCGGCATCGGCCAGATCCGCGTCCGCATCTTCCAGCTCGGCTTCCTTCTTCACTTCCTCGAACGGAATCGGCTGCTTGGACTTGAGCACGGGTTCGGGCGTCCACTGGTTGCCGCATTCGATGCAGACCACCGGATCGTCCTTGCCCAGATCGTAGAAGCGTTCACCGCATTTGGGGCAAGTGCGCTTGGCGCCCCATTCAGGCTTCACCATAATCCTATTCCTTCATTCGTCCGCGCAGCGTGGGTAATGGCAGCGGACGCAAGATGTGCGTGCAAAATGCCGGAAGCGCCCCTTTCCCGATTCGCCGGTGAATATCAAGGGCGATAATGGGGCGGCAAAAGGGCATCGCTGTCTCGTCCGCCTTGCCACGGCCCCTGCGCACTGGCAAGGACGCGCCGCATTTACGCCCTTCGTGAAAGAAATCGCCCGTGTCCGTCGCGCATGACAGCCTGCCCCAGCCCCGTCGCTTCGCCCCCGCAGGGCCGCTTTCAGGTGCGATCCGGGTGCCGGGCGACAAGTCGATCAGCCACCGCTCACTGATGCTGGGCGCGCTTGCGGTGGGCGAGACGCGGGTGACGGGCCTGCTGGAAGGCGAGGATGTGCTCGCCACCGCCGCTGCCATGCGGGCAATGGGTGCGACAATTGATCGTCTGCCGCACGGCGAATGGGTGATCAGCGGCGTGGGGGTTGGCGGGCTGCTGCAACCGGGTGCCCCGCTCGACATGGGCAATTCGGGCACGTCCACCCGGCTGCTGATGGGCCTTGTGGCAAGCCACGCCATCACTGCCACTTTTGTGGGCGATGCGAGCCTGTCCAAGCGCCCGATGGCGCGCGTGATCGAACCGCTGAGCCAGATGGGCGCAGAGTTTTCGGGCGATAATGGCGACCGCCTTCCGCTAACCTTGCGCGGCATCTGCCCCGCCGCGCCGATCACCTATCGCCTGCCGATGGCCAGCGCACAGGTCAAAAGCGCGGTGCTGCTCGCCGCGCTCAATACCGCCGGCACCACCACCGTGATCGAGCCGGTGCCCACGCGCGACCATTCCGAACGGATGCTGCGCGGATTTGGCGCAGACCTGAGCGTGACAGAGAAGGACGGAGAGCGCGTCATCACGCTGAGCGGCCCGGCCGAGCTGAAAGCACAAACCATCGAAGTGCCGGGCGACCCTTCGTCCGCGGCCTTCTTCGTTGTTGCCGCGCTGATTGTGCCGGGCAGCGATGTGACGATCGCCAATGTCGGCCTCAACCCCACACGCGCCGGCCTGTTCGATGTGCTGCGCCAGATGGGCGGGCAGATCGAGGAAGTGAATCCGCGCGTCGTCGGCGGGGAGCCGGTGGCCGACCTGCGCGTACGCCATTCGGCGCTGACCGGCATCGCCGTTGATCCCGCCATCGCCCCGTCCATGATTGACGAGTTTCCGGTGCTGTTTGTCGCCGCCGCAATCGCGCACGGCACCACGGTGACCAGCGGGCTCGACGAGTTGCGGGTCAAGGAAAGCGACCGGCTGACTGCCATGGCGGAGGCGCTGACGCTGGCCGGCGCCCGCGTGGAGGAGCGCGAAGATGGCCTTGTCATCCACGGCACCGGGGGCACGCCCCTGCCCGGCACGCCCGCAGGCGCAGCGGTGGTGACGCATCTCGACCACCGTATCGCGATGAGCATGGCGGTGGCCGGGCTGGCAAGCACGGGCGGCGTCGAAGTGGACGATATCCGCCCCATCGCCACCAGCTTTCCCAACTTCCTCAGCCTGCTGGAAAGCCTGGGCGGCTAGGATCACGCCGGACTGGACAGCTTCATCAGAAGCAGCCCGGAAACGATCAGCACGGCGGCCAGCACGCGCATCGGCGTCACCGCTTCGCCCAACACCACAATGCCAACGATGAACGCGCCCACCGCGCCGATCCCGGTCCAGATTGTATAGGCCGTGCCCAGCGGCAGGCTCCGCATCGCCAGTGCCAGCAAGGCGAAGCTGAAGATCATCGCAATGATGGTGACGGCCGAAGGCACAGGTTTGGAAAATCCGTTGGACAGCTTCATCGCGAAGGCCCAAACGACTTCCAGCAATCCGGCGACGAAGAGGAAAATCCACGCCACTTACGCACTCCTTTGTTGCAAAAGAATGCCGGGCCGTCCCGGTCTTGCCAAAGCCCGCCTGATCGCGGGCACGCCGGACGTGGCCGGTGCTCGTTCCAGATAGAGCCGCCCTCCCCGGTTCTCAAGACCGCATTTGGCGGCTAGAGCAGCCCGCATGATCATTGCAGTCGACGGCCCCACCGCATCCGGCAAGGGCACCATCGCCAAGGCGCTGGGCCGCCATTTCGGCCTGCCGCATATGGATACCGGCCTGCTTTACCGCGCGGTCGGCTACCAGGTGGACCTCAACGGCGGCAACCCGGACGATGCGGGCGATGCGCTGGCGGC
This sequence comes from Alteraurantiacibacter lauratis, assembly GCF_037154155.1. NCBI lineage: Bacteria > Pseudomonadati > Pseudomonadota > Alphaproteobacteria > Sphingomonadales > Erythrobacteraceae > Alteraurantiacibacter > Alteraurantiacibacter lauratis. Next base: position 80,050 of record NZ_JBANRN010000011.1, on the reverse strand, counting down.
GTGCAATTTTCCGGAGGAGCTGCTGGGCCACCCTGCCCTGCGCAGCGAGGCGATTGGCGGGCTGGCCAGCCGTGTGTCGATCCACCCGGCGGTGCGCCACGCCTTGCTGGAACGCCAGCGCGCCTTTGCCGCGCAGCCGGGCGGCGCGGTGCTCGACGGGCGCGATATCGGCACGGTGATCTGCCCCGATGCCGATGTGAAACTGTTCGTCACCGCCAGCGTCGATGCGCGGGCCGAGCGGCGCTGGGCCGAAATGCAGGCACGCGGAGAGGATCACACGCTGGCTGCGATCCGCGAGGATCTGCGCGAACGCGACGCGCGCGATAGCCAACGCAGCGCCGCGCCGCTCATCATGGCGCCAGATGCCCTGCTGCTCGACACATCCAGGCTGAACCGCGAGGAAGCGGTGGCGCGGGCGATCGAGCTGGTCAACGCGGCAACCGGTCAGCAGCCCTGCCCCTGAAATCAGTGCCGGATCGCCGCCTGCACTTCGCGCCGCAGGCCCAGCAGGAACGCCAGTTCGGCCACCACGAAAAGCGGGCCGATCAACAGGCTCTTCAGGTCGTCGAAAAAGGCCGGTTTGCGCCCTTCGAAGGCATGGCCGATGAACTGGATCACCCAGCCCGCAACAAACAGCCCCGCGCCCCAGCCCAGCCATACAGCCGTGCCACGCGCCGCCAGCGCCAGCCCTGCCCCGCAGCACAGCGCGAGAAGCAGTGCCATCACGGCGCCAAAGCGCAGGTCGAGCCGCAGATAAAACAGTCCTGCACCCGGTGCGAACAGGATTGCGGGAGTGACCGGCACCCCCACATCCCACGCCGGCCGCGACAGCAGCACGACCACGGCGAGGAAAATCATCGGGATGCCCACCAGATGCGTCGCCACATTGCGCCGATCCCGGTGGTATGCGCCATAGGCGGCGAGACTACGCTCCAGCCGGGTCATCGGCCCCTCCTCTCTCCTGCGCAAGGGAAGGCCAGCCCGCGCCGCGCATGTCAAGCCCCGCTGCCGCGGCGCGCGTGGGGTGCACTGATGCCACGGCCGATTCGCCTTGCTTTTGCAGCCCCTTTCGCCTAGGCGCGCGGGCGTCCCCAAGGCAGGCTTTCAACGGCGGGCTCCACGGGATGCTGCGGATGGCATACGGCCCCCGTGGCGGTTCGGCCTCTTGGCCCGTTTTCCGCAATGGTGCGGCAGGCGGAGAAAGACCGGCGGATACAACCGCCTGGCCGGAAAATTGATGATACGGGAATCCCAACCTTATGGCATCTGCTGCCAACCCTACCCGCGATGATTTCGCGGCTCTCCTTGACGAACAGCTCGGCGGCGCCGACGGCGGCTTCGAAGGCCGCGTGGTCAAGGGCACTGTTACCGCCATTGAAAACGGCTTTGCCGTGATTGACGTGGGCCTCAAATCCGAAGGCCGCATCTCCTTGCGCGAATTTTCCCGCGGCGAGGACGAGCACGGCCTGGTTGTCGGCGGTGAAGTCGAAGTTTTCGTGGACCGCGTGGAAAACGCTGACGGCGAAGCCATGCTCAGCCGCGACCGCGCCCGCCGCGAAGCCGCCTGGGACAAGCTCGAAGCCGAATTCGGCGAAGGCAAGCGCGTGGAAGGCCGCATCTTCGGCCGCGTGAAGGGCGGCTTCACCGTCGATCTGGACGGCGCTGTGGCCTTCCTGCCCGGCAGCCAGGTCGATATCCGCCCGGTGCGCGATGTGGCCCCCCTGATGGATGTGCCCCAGCCCTTCCAGATCCTGAAGATGGATCGCCGCCGCGGCAATATCGTCGTCTCGCGCCGCGCGGTGCTGGAAGAAACCCGCGCCGAACAGCGCAGCGAACTTATCGAAGGGCTGGCCGAGGGCCAGATCACCGAAGGCGTAGTGAAGAACATCACCGATTACGGCGCCTTCGTCGATCTGGGCGGCATTGACGGCCTGCTGCATGTCACCGACATGAGCTACAAGCGCGTCAATCACCCCAGCGAAGTGATCGAGATCGGCCAGACCGTGAAGGTCCAGATCATCCGCATCAACGCCGATACCCAGCGCATCAGCCTGGGCATGAAGCAGCTCGAAAACGATCCGTGGGAAGGCGTTGCCGCCAAGTACCCGGTAGGCGCGAAGATCAGCGGTGTTGTCACCAACATCACCGAATACGGCGCCTTCGTGGAGCTGGAGCCGGGTATCGAAGGCCTGGTCCACGTCTCCGAAATGAGCTGGACGAAGAAGAACGTCCACCCCGGCAAGATCGTCTCCACCTCGCAGGAAGTGGAAGTGATGGTGCTGGAAGTCGATTCCGACAAGCGCCGCATTTCGCTCGGCCTCAAGCAGGCGCAACGCAATCCGTGGGAAGAGTTTGCCGAGAAGCACCCGGTCGGCTCCACCGTGGAAGGCGAAGTCAAGAACGCCACCGAATTCGGCCTGTTCATCGGCCTGCCGGGCGATGTGGACGGCATGGTCCACATGTCCGATATCGCCTGGGGCATTTCGGGCGAAGATGCGCTGGCCCTGCACCGCAAGGGCGAGGTGGTGAATGCCATCGTGCTCGATGTGGATGTGGAAAAGGAACGCATCAGCCTCGGCATGAAGCAGCTTGAAAAGGGTGCGCCGGCTGCCGGTGCCGCCGCTTCGTCGAGCGGCCTGAAGAAGAACGAAGTTGTCACCGTGACCGTGCTCGAAGTGCGTGACGGCGGCCTCGAAGTGCAGGTGGGCGACGATGGCGCGACCGGCTTCATCAAGCGTTCGGACCTCGGCCGCGACCGCGACGAGCAGCGCCCCGATCGCTTCCAGGTCGGCCAGAAGGTCGATGCGCTGGTGATCGGCTTCGACCGTTCGAAGAAGCCGAACTTCTCGATCAAGGCGCGCCAGATCGCGGAAGAAAAGGAAGCTGTGGCCCAGTTCGGCTCGTCCGATTCGGGCGCGTCGCTGGGCGACATCCTGGGCGCCGCACTGAAGGCTGGCAAGGAGTAAGCCAGCACCGCTCTGCGGGCCGCTTAAGGGTGTCCCGCAGACCGACGGCACATCCTCACGGCACGCAAGGGCCCGCTTGCTCAACCGAGCAGGCGGGCCTTTCCAGTCACCGCCGGTGCGGCTAAGACGGGCACCATGCTTGCCCAATGCCAATGCGGCCAACTCACCGCCTCTGTCGCCGAGGGGCACGAGCCGATGACAGTGCTGTGTCATTGCCGCGATTGCCAGCGGCGCAGCGGCTCCCCTTTTGGCACAATTGCCTATTACCCCGCGGGTGCAGTCAGTCTTGCCGGGCAAGCGCGCGAATTCACCCGACCAACCGACCAAGGCAACCGCTTCACGACCGGTTTCTGCCCCGAATGCGGCAGTACGGTCTATGCGAAGGCGACGAAATACCCTGCCCTGATCGGCGTAACGGTGGGATGCATTGCCAACCCTGACTTTCCCGCCCCTGCACGCTCGGTCTTTGAAGAGCATCGCCATGCCTGGGTGCCTATTCCGCCCGGAATGGCGCGCCATGTCCGCGGGCGTGACAGCAAGGAGATCGGTTGATGCCGCTCGCCATTCACCAATTTCCCTGCCTCTCGGACAATTACGGCTACCTTCTGCATGATCCTGGCAGCGGAGAGACCACTTGCCTCGATACGCCCGATGCGGAGGAATATCTGCGGCAAGCGCGGGCGAAGGGCTGGCGCATCACGCAGATCTGGAACACGCACTGGCATCCCGATCACGCCGGCGGAAACGCAGCGATCAAGGCCGCGACCGGATGCCGCATTTACGGCCCCGCCGAAGTCGCGGCCAGGTTCCCGCTCGACCATCCGCTGGCAGACGGCGACAGCGTGACGCTTGGCACGGCGACTGCGCAGGTCATCGATGTCGGCGGGCATACGGCAGGGCATATCGCCTTTCATCTGCCCGATGCCGGTGTCGCTTTTGTGGGTGATGCCCTGTTCGCGCTGGGTTGCGGGCGCATGTTCGAAGGCACGCCGCCGCAATTCTGGGGCTCTCTGCTGCGCCTGCGCGCACTCCCACCCGAAACGCTGCTCTATTGCGCGCACGAATATACCGCCTCAAACGCGCGCTTTGCCCTGCACGCCGATCCGGACAACGCCGATTTACGAACCTATGCGGACGAGGTCGCGCGGCTGCGCGCGGCTGGCAGGCCCACAGTGCCTTTTCCTCTCGCCCGCGAAATGGCAACCAATCCCTTCCTGCGCGCGGACGATCCGGCGATGCAGGCCCGCTGGGGCGGCGGCGAGCCCAGCGAGACCTTTGCCGCGTTGCGGGCGGCAAAGGACAGTTTCTAGGGGGCTGGCTGCGGCATGAAGCCGCGATCGACCATCCAGTCCTCAATCGTCGTCGGCCAGTTCTTCAGCGACACGAAGGGCGTGTTCTCGCCCATATTATAGGCGTGCCCGCCTGCCTGATAAGCGTGAAGTTCGACCGGCGCGCCGCCCGCATGGAGCGCGGCAAAGATGTCGAGCGTGGATTGCGCACAACATTCATCATCCAGCGCCGTGGACAGCATGACCGGCGGGGTGTCCGGCCCGATCACCTCGCCCGGCATGGCGAGCGGGCCGGGAAAGACAAGAATGCCGAACGATGGCCGCGCATCGCCCGTATCGAGCGTGTCGCCCTCCCCCTCTGGCGGTGCAGGCGGCGAGAGCAGCGTCCAGCGCGCCAGTTCACCGCCAGCCGAAAAGCCCATCACGCCCAGCTTTGCCGGATCGACGCCAAACTCCGGCGCCCGCGCGCGGATCAGGCGCATCGCCCGATCTGCATCCTGGCGCGCATCCTCGAAATCCCACGGTGCGCCTTCCTCACGCGCGAGCCGGTAATAGAGAACGAAGGCCGCCACGCCGCGCTCTGCAAACCAGCGGGCAACATCGTGGCCTTCGGATGTCGTGACAAGAAATTCATGCGCCCCGCCAGGCAGGATCAGCACCGCCGACCCGTTGGCACGCAACGGATCGGCAGCGTAAAAATGGATTGAAGGATCGTTGACGTGGCGGGTCCAGTATTCCGCCGACACTTCCGGAATTGCGCGGCGATCGGCAAAGCCAGGTACGCCATCGGGCCACAGCGGCACGCGCTGGCCGCTATCCTGCGCGAACAGGGGAACGGGCGCCATGACCGCAAGCGCCGCGCCCAATAGAAATAACCGCATGAAACCCCTCCGCTTTTGCAGGAGGAGATACTGCGCCCGCTTGCTCCCCGCCGTCAAGCGGCCGCGTATCAGCGTCAGAGGGCAGCGATAACCTCATCCGCCAGCTTGGCGTCGGCGTCCGCATCGTGCCGCTCGGCAATCAGTGCAGCAGCAGCGGCAGTGGAAGCCTGTGCCGCGCGGGCGCGCAGATCGGCTACGGCCTGCAATTCGGCAGCGGCGATCTTGCCCTGCGCCATCGCTTCGCGGCGCGCGATCATGGCGGTGGTATCGGCCTCTGCCTTGGCGATGATGGCATCCGCCTCGGTCCGCGCATTGGCGAGCATCGCTTCGGCGTCCTTCTCAGCCGAAGCGATCTTGGCGGCATATTCCGCGCGCAGCGCTTCCGCCTCGGTTCGCAGCGCCTTCGCCTCATCGAGATTGCGGCGGATTTCGGCAATCTTGCCGTCAAGACCGCGCGCAATCGTCCTGTGCACCTTGGCAACGCCGAACGCGATCAGCAGCAGCACCGCCATCGACAGCGAAACCCACTGATAGGGCTGGAGGCCAAGGAGTTCGGGCTGCGGCAGAGAATGGCCGTCATCGACCAGCACCTGCGCTTCGACCGCACCCTGCGGGGTCTGATCCAGCGTTGCCGCATCTGGGCCGGCAATCGGAGGAGTGGACGCATTAGCCATGGGCCATAGCCTTCTTCACAGCCGCCGATGCAGCGGTCTTGGTCACTTTCACGCCGGCGAGGCGCGCGACGATATCCTGCGCGGCCTCGGCAGCGACACCTTCGATCTCGGCAGCGGCTTCGGCGCGGGCGGCTTCGATGCGCGCCTCCGCCTCGGCCAGGCGCGCGTCGATCGCGGACTGCGCCGTTGCCAGACGCGCCTCAGTCGCGGCGGTTGCCTTGGCCTTCGCTTCGGCAACGAGCGCCTGAGCGGCCGCGCGGTTTGCATTTTCGCGGGCCCGCCAGGCCGCCTCCTGTTCGTCCGCCGCATCGCGTGCTGCCTGAGCCGCAGCCAGATCCGCCGCGATCTGCGTGTCGCGCTGGCCAACGGTGTCGAGCACCTTGGGCACCATGCCCTTGCCAACGACAAAATAGACAAGGCCAAAAATGATCAGCAGCCAGAACAGCTGGCTCGACCAGATTTCAGGCAATTGGGCTATCTGGGGCATGGACGGATTCCGTCTGTCAGCGCAAAACGATGTGGCGGCAATTCAGCCCGGCCGGGCGCAACGGGCCCGGCCGGAAAAACATATCGTCAGACGAACAGGATGATCATCGCGACGACGAAGGCGAGCAGGCCCAGCAGTTCCGCCGCGGCGAAACCGATAAACAGGCGGCCCTGCTGACCGTCGGCAGCGCCGGGATTGCGCAGCGCGGATTCAAGGAACGAGCCGAACACATTGCCCACGCCCAGTGCAGCCATGCCCGCACCGATTGCAGCGAGGCCGGCACCGACCATCTTGGCAGCTTCGAGATCCATGAGATTATCCTTTCAAAAGAACTTGATGAGAAACGGTATTGCGAAACTTAGTGCAGATGCTCGGCATCGTGGATGTACAGCGATGTCAGCAGCGCAAACACATAGGCCTGAATGCCCGAAACCAGGATTTCCAGCGCGCAGATCGCCACCATCAGCACAAAACTGGGCACGCCCACCAGCAGGCCGAAACCGGCGCCCGCGCTCCACCCGCTGATCACGAAGCTGGACAGCACTTCGAGCAGCACGTGGCCAGCCATCATCGCCACGAACAGACGCAGCGCCAGGCTGAAGGGGCGGAACAGGAACGAGATGAATTCGATCGGCGCGATAATGATCGCCATCACCAGCGGAGTGCCGCTGGGCACGAACAGGCTGAAGAAATGCAGGCCATGCTTCCAGAAGCCCACGATCAGCACGATCGCGAAAGACAGGATCGCCAGCACCCCGGTCACGGTGAAGTGGCTGGTGAAAGTGAACGGATGCAGCCCGATCAGCCCCAGCGGCATCAGGCCCAGCAGGTTGGCGAACAGGATGAACATGAACAGGCTGAAGACATAGGGGACATATTTCTTGCCGCCCTTGCCGATGTTGGCGTCCACCAGATTGTCGATGAAGCCGGTGAAGGTTTCCACCGCCATTTGCCAGCGACCGGGCACCAGCTGCCGCTTCATGCCGCCGATCATGAAGGCGTATACCGCAATTGCTGCGATCAGCATCCACAGCGCCGAATTGGTAAAGGCAATGTTGAAGCCCGCGATTTCCCAGCCCGCGGAACCAAACATCGGCTCCACCGTGAACTGGTGCATCGGATCGACCTTAGCCGTTTCGCCTGCCACTGTGTCTACCGTTCCCTAAATGCTCAGCCAGCCGCCAGATCATCCCGTCGGGATCATTCGGGCGGCCGGTTTGAATTCCGGATGATGTTCCTGAAGGCGACCACGATGCCCAGGGCAAGGCCAACCAACAGTCCCCAGGGATTGGTGCCGGTCAGATAGCCGATGGCATAACCGATCACCGTTCCTCCCAGCAGCCCGCCGAGAAGATCCGCCAAGGCCCGGTTGCCGCTGCGATACGACGCATCGGCCCCTTGCATCCTGGTGCGGTTGCGCTCCTCCTCGCGGCTCTGGGCGGCTTTGAGCCGCGCCTCGAGCGCGTCGATTCGCGCATCTTCTTCGATAGGCTCCCGTGCGGGTTTCTCGTCGCTCATGCCGGCCCCTTCAAAATGCAAGGATATGGCATGGGCAACAAGGTGCCCGCCAAGGGCACGCGCCCCTTAGGCGGGGGTCATGGGCAAGTCAACCGGGTGGCGGCGATTGTGCCCTATGCCGGATGGCCGATACGCGCAGGCGCTCAGCGCGGGCAGCGCGAATCGCGCTGCGGCGGGGCGGAGGTGCGGCGCTGCCACGACCCGTCGGGTGCCTGATACATCTCGCCCTCGACAGTGGAGGCAATCGCCACGCAGCCGGCCGTAAAGGCATATTGTTCGAGCGTTGCGCTTTCGGCCTGCGCGCGCTGGACATAAAGCGCGCGGCGGCGGTTGTTGATGTCGTTCACCATCGCCTGCAATTCGGGCGTCGACGCGCCGACAATCCCCAGATAGCCATCCATCTTCTCGCCCACCTGCCCGGCAGCGCGGGCGGCGGCATAGGCAGGATCGCGCTGGGCCATTGCCGGCGTCACCGCGACAGCGAGGCCAAGCGCGGCAAGAGCCGAGGCGATTGCGAGGCGGGGTTTGCTCATCTTGGTCATCCTTCGGTCAAACTCAGAAAATATCGGCGTTCTGCTCAATCGCCGCGCTGGCATCGTCGGCCAGCCGGTAGATCACTTCCTGCGTAATGTTGATGTTGAGTTCGATCACGATCGGCTCGGTCGGGGCTTCCAGCGTGATGCACCCGGCCAAGGGGATCGCCCCCATCATCATCGCCATCACCATTCTGGTGCGTTGCAAGCCTGCCCCCATCATCGTGGCCTTATGCGCCTGCATTGCACCCCTGGTCAATTTCGTCACGGTCATGGCATGGCCTCTCTTTCAGGGGGCTGAATGGCGGGTTCACTCTGGGTTGCAGGGGAAGCGGAAGGAAATCCGGGCGTTTCTGGCGGCGGTGCATCCGCGCCGTTCACCGAATTGCGGATGACGCGCCCGTCGCTGCGGATCAGGCCCAGTCCGCGCGGATCGCGCACGCTGGACGGGTCGTAGAGCGAGCGCATCGAGGACACCATCTGGTAGAACGGCGCGCGAAGATTGACGACCAGCCGGATCGGCAGGCGCGCCAGACGGCGCGTGAGGAAATTGGTCTGCGCGGTCGCCCCCTGCCGCACGCCGTCCAGCCGCACCTTGGTCACCAGTTCGCCGGTCAGCGGGCCATCCAGCTCCACCTCCATCCGGTCGTAATTGAGATCGCGCAGCGACTGGAAAGCGAAATTGCCGACAAAGGACAGGTCTTCATAGGTGAGCTGGCCGATATAGGAGACGTGCCCCCCCGGCGGCCGTGCGGACAGCAACCCGCCCTGCAGGCGGCCATTGCCCATCGCATCGAACACCACCGGCAACACGCCGTCGAAGAGGCCGGTGGCGGCAAGGTTATTCAGTTCCATCCGCTCGATCAGGCGCGCCGCAGCCAGCCCCTCGATCTGGAAGACATAGCGCCGTTCTTCCGCCGTGCCGATATTCATGACCAGCGGCTGCATCGACAGCGTCCCATCAAGGAAGGGCCATTCGGCGCTTTCCAGCGCCAGCCGCGTGCCATCGGTCAGCGAGAAGGTGACGACGCCATTATCGACCTCGATACCGGGATTGACCATGCCGATTTCCAGCCGCTGCGCCGGCGCGGTGGTCAGGCCCAGAAGGTCGGTGAAGACCACGGTGCCACGCGCGCGCTCGACCGGGCCGAAGGCGGCGGCAAAATCCAGCCCGGTGGAGGAGAACGCGCCGCTGCTTGTCACCGCATCTGCCGTCCAGTCCACGCGCCCGTTGCCAGTGACAGTGCCGCGCACCAGGCTGACGACGCCATAAGCGAGTTCGGACAGGTCGCGCGGCTGGATCGCCTCGCCAAAGGTGATGCCCGGCACGGCGATGCTGGCGCTGCCCGTCGCATTGTCGAGGCGGTGGAGCAGGGTAACCTCGGTTACCGCCGTTCCCGTGGCGGGATGTCGCAGGGTAAACGCGCTGGTGATGGTGTTGTCTGCGAGTGTCAGCCGCGCGCCCTGTGCGACCAGGGGATGAAACCGGTCGATTTCTTGCCGGTCTTCCAGTCGGAATGCAGCCCCCACCAGCGACAACACTCCGGCGTCATAGCGCCATTCCCCGCTCGCATCGCGCACATCCAGCGGAACAGCGGCGAGCCGCACATCGGTACCATTGAACGAGCCGGCAATATCGTCGCCCAATTGGGCAGTCAGATCGGCCAGCGTGAAGCGGGTGGGCGCGATGGTGTCCCCCAGTTCCACGGCAATCGTGCGGGCCGTCATCACGCCAGGAAAGGCGAAACCGACTGCGCCGGTCGAAAGGCGCAGCGGCGTCTCGCCCAACCGCCCCGTAAGCTGGAGCGCGGGAACGCCGGCGGCGAGCCGCAGACCACCCGCATCATACCGCAGGATCGGCGCGCCCGAAGGGGGACAGAGAATGACAGAACGGCCATCCAACGCCAGATTGGCAAGTTGAAGCTGCGCAAAACGCACCGGCGTGCACCCCGGCCACACGCTCACCGCCCCCGCTGCCGAAACCCGCCCTGTCAGGGGCACTTCCAGCCGTTCCGCAGAACCGCCCGGCAAGGCGCCGCTGGCAATGGCGCGGCCAGCAAAGGTCAGCGCGCCATCGTCGTTTTGCCGCAGGACCAGATCGGGCACTTCCAGCCGGTCTGTCCCCACAGCGTATTCCGCCATGCGCAAACGCAGTTCCAGCGCGCCGCCAGCGTCCTGCTCCATCCGCCCCGCGATCTGCGGCAGCCCCGATCCGCCGGTGAGGATATTGCCCGAAAACAGCGGCACCCCTTGCGGCGTAAGACCCATCTGCGCGCGCGTCAGCAAAAGCAGGCTTTCCCCGCCGCGCGCGCGCAGCCGGGCTTCGGGAATGACAAGACCAAGCTGCCCCCCGGCGGTCTGCCGCAGGGTCAGATTGGCGAGCAGCGTGCTGCCGGGAAGCTGTGCGCCCAGTTGCCGGCGAAACTGCGCCAGCAACGGCTGCGCCAGCGTGCCCGCCGCGCCTGCCTCGGCCTCGGTCAGCGCCGCCACCCATTGCCCGCCGGGCTGGAGATTGCGCCCGTCAAGCTCACTCTCCAATTCGAATCGGGCGAAGTTGTCGAAGATCCGCAAACGCCCCTCGGCCTCCAGCCGCGACAATCGCACCGCATCCGCGGCCAGATCCACCGCCGCCAGTTCGAAATCGCTGTTGAAATTGCCGCCCCGGTAAGCAAGGCGCGTCTCGCCCGTCAGGCTGGCAAACCTGACGGAGGGCGCGCCAACCACGCCAAGCCGCAGACCGGCATCGCCGCGCACGCCCTGCATATCGGCATCGGCGCGCAAGGCCAGTTGTGCCGCCCCGCCTTCCACCGCGACACCCTGTACGGCGCAGGCTATCCTGGCAAAGCGCAAGGGGCCGGCAAAGGAAGGGCGCTGGTCATCTATGACAATGCGTCCATACAGCGTGGCCTGATCCGCCGCGCAGCCCGCGAGCCGCAATTGCGGCGCAACCACTGCCAGTTCCCCCGCGAAACCGTCATCCAGCCGGCCCGATCCGGTCAGGCTCGCCGCCAGCGGGCCGTAATCTCCCTCGATCAGCGCATGGCCTTCGCGCAGGGTCAGATGTATCGCCGGGAACGCGAAAGGTTCGGTGCTGTCGGTGAAAATCAGTGGATCAAGCGTGCCGAAACTGGGCTGGCCGTCGATGATCCGTCCCCAGACCCGCACCCCGTCCAGCGTGATCGCACTGATCTGCGGCAGACCGAAAGTGGCCTTCAACCGCACTTCCGCCCTGTCGATCACGGCATCGGGCCGGGCCGGATCGCCGATCACGATATTGCGCAGGACCTGCACTTCGGGCGAGATCGACTCCACATCGTACGTGCCCTCGATCCCCATCTGATCGAGCGTGGCGGCGATGTAGTCATCGGCAATGCCCTTGCGCTGCGACCACAGGATTCCCGCGGCTACTGCCAGCATGAGCAGGAATACCGCCAGCGCCTTGCCCCAAGGCAGGCGCGGCCAGTTACCGCGCGTCGGCGGCATTGGCGGCGGTTCTTCGGATGCAGTCTGGGGCGTCATGCGGGGCAACACTTGCGCGAGCGTCGGCACAAAGGCAATGACTTGCCGAGCAAATCAGGGGCACGAGCTTGGCGAGCGGCGATCTTTTCAGCGACCAGCAGCACAGCGCTGGTGCGGCACATGCCGGAACGGGCCACCGCGCCCGGCTGCGCGACAGGCTGCTGACCGGAGGGCCGGAAGCGCTGGCCGATTACGAAGTGCTCGAATACCTGCTGTTCGGCGCCAATGCGCGCGGCGACACCAAGCCAATGGCCAAGGCGCTGCTCGCCCGCTTTGGCTCGCTGGCGGGAGTGCTTAATGCCGAACCGGCCGCGCTCAAACAGGTGAGAGGTCTCTCCGATGCGGGCGTGGGCGCGCTCAAGATCGCCGCGCTGGCCGCGCGGCGCATGGCGCGCAGCGAAGTGCAGGCGCAGCCAGTGCTGGGAAGCTGGCAGGCGCTGCTTGATTATCTCGCCATCGACATGGCGCACCTGAACCACGAACGTGTGCGCGTGCTGTATCTCAACATCAAGAATCGCCTTCTGCTCGATCATCTGGTGCATGACGGGACGATTGACGAAGCAACGATCCATCCCCGCGAAGTCATCAAGCGCGGCCTCGATATCGGCGCCAGCGCGCTGATCCTCGTGCACAACCACCCCAGCGGAAATCCCGAACCCAGCCGGGCGGATATCCAGATGACCAACCGGATTGCCGAGGCAGGCCGGCTGTTGGGAATTACCGTGCACGATCATGTGATTGTGGGCCGCGAAGGGCAGGTTTCGCTGCGCGCCAAGGGATTGCTGTGACAGAGCCGGCCTATCGTCCGGAAATTGACGGCCTGCGCGCCGTCGCGATCATCCCGGTGGTTCTGTTTCATGCAAAAGTGCCCGGCTTCGGCGGTGGCTTTGCCGGGGTCGATGTGTTTTTCGTGATAAGCGGATACCTTATCACCCGAATCATCATGGGCGAATTGGCCGAGGGGCGCTTTACCCTGGCCGGGTTTTTCGAACGGCGCGCGCGGCGGATATTGCCGCCGGTGTTTCCCGTCCTGTTTGCCACGACCATCGCGGCATGGGCGATCTTCACGGCGGACGATTTTCGCCAGTTCGCGCAAAGCCTTGCCGCTACCGCGCTGTTCGGGGCCAATTTCCTGTTCGCCCGCTCGGCCGATTATTTCACCACGCAGGAAGGCTTCACGCCGCTGATCCATATGTGGAGCCTGGCGGTGGAGGAGCAGTTCTACCTGCTGTTCCCGCTGTTGCTGCTGACCTTGTGGAAGTTCAACCGGCGGCTGATCGGGCCGGCAATTCTTGTCATTGCGGTGGGCGGGCTGGCGCTGGCGATTCTTGCAGCCCCTCGCCACCCGCTGCTGGCCTTCTACCTGTTGCCCACGCGGATGTGGGAACTGGCGGCCGGGGCGCTCTGCGCGCTGGCGATCCGGCATGTCCGGCCCCATGGCGCGCTGGCGCTGGCGGGGTTGGCGCTGATCACAGCGGGGTTTGCGCTGATCGGGGAAGCCACATCGGTGCCCGGCGCCATGATGCTGCTTCCGGTCGGCGGAACCGCGCTGGTGATCCTGTTCGCAAGCCCGCAGAACAGCGCAGGCCGCCTGCTGGCGCTGCGCCCGCTGGTGGGCATCGGGCTTGTCTCGTTCGGCCTCTACCTCTGGCATCAGCCGCTCTTCGCCTTTGCCCAATATCAATGGGTGGGCGCACTTCCTGGATGGGTAACAGCTGCCCTGATCGCCGCATCCGCCGCGCTGGCGGTGCTGTCGTGGGCCTTGCTTGAGAAACCCGTGCGCCAGCGGCGGACCCTGCGCAGCCGTGCCGCGCTGGCGGCAGTCTGCCTGTCCGCCACGCTGATCGCCGCAGCGGTGGGTGTTGCCGGCAATTTCCGGAAGATTGAACCGCGCAGTGCCGCCGTAATGCGGCAGATGGATGGTGCGCGGCCCGCGCATTTCAACCAGCCGCTTGCCATTCCGGACGGCGCGTCCCTGCCCTTCATCCTTTATGGCGACAGCCATGCCGGGCAATATTACCCTGCCTTTGTCGAAAGGCTGGGCAATGGCGCGCTGCTGAGCGAAAATGGCTGCCTTTCCGCCCCCGGCGTCAACGGCTGGCCGGACCAGCCAGCTTGCGCCCGCCATGTCGATCGGCTGGTCGAACTGGCCACGGAACGCCAGCCGCCGCTGGTGATCTGGGCACAGCGGTGGGAACGGGAATTGTTCGACAGCGCGACCGGCCAATCGCTCGGCGCGCTGGCTGATCGCGACGGGGCGGAACTGTTTGCCGCAATTGACCGCCTGCTGTCCCGGCTCCCGCCGCAAACCCGGCTTGTGCTGGTGGGCAATTCGCCGACGGCCTGGGCTGCGGGCGATGCGATGTATGGCGGATGGCTGCGCTGCCGCGCCTATCTCAACGCGCACTGCCCCGACGCATATCCCGCTGCCATGGCCGAAGGGCGCGCCGAGAGCCGTCTGCTCGCCGCCTATGCCGCGCGAAATCCGCGGGTGGTTTATCTTGATGCCGCCGCACCCTTGTGCCCCGATGGGCGGTGCATCATTCGCGAAGACGAAACGCTGCTCTATTGGGATGGAAGCCACCTTACTGTCGCTGCGGCGCGCCGCGTGGTTAACAGTCTGGATGCCCGCGCCCTTGCCATCCCTGTTCCCCTTCCCTAGCGCGGCGCGCATAAACCAAACGCCAGATTCACACCGGAGTTCACCATGGTCCCCCGTTACGCCCGCCCCGCCATGACCGCGATCTGGGAGCCGGAAGCGCGCTATCGCATCTGGTTCGAGATCGAGGCCCATGCCACGCAGAAACTCGCCGATCTGGGCGTGGTTCCGCAGGCCGCCGCCAAGGCGCTGTGGGACTGGTGGCAGACCAACCCGGTGATCGATGTTGCCGCGATCGACGCCAAGGAAGCGATCCTGAAGCACGACGTGATCGCCTTTCTCGACTGGGTGGCCGAGCAAGTGGGGCCGGAAGCGCGCTTCATGCATCAGGGCATGACCAGTTCCGATGTGCTCGACACCACGCTGGCGGTGCAATTGTCGCGCGCGGCCGATCTGCTGCTGGAGGATATCGACGCGCTGCTTGCCGCGATCCGCCGCCGCGCGGAGGAGCACAAATACACCCCCACCATCGGCCGCAGCCACGGGATCCATGCCGAGCCGACGACCTTCGGCCTCAAGCTGGCGCAGGCCTATGCCGAGTTTGACCGCTGTCGCACGCGGCTGGTCAATGCCCGCGCCGAAATCGCCACCTGCGCGATTTCGGGCGCGGTCGGCACCTTCGCCAATATCAACCCGGCGGTGGAGGAATATGTCGCGGAGAAGCTGGGCCTGGCGGTAGAGCCTGTCTCCACGCAGGTCATCCCGCGCGACCGGCACGCCGCCTTCTTTGCCGCGCTGGCGGTGATTGCAGGCAGTATTGAGCGGCTGGCGGTGGAAATCCGCCACTTGCAGCGCACCGAAGTGCTGGAGGCGGAGGAGTATTTCTCCCCCGGCCAGAAGGGATCGAGCGCGATGCCGCACAAGCGCAACCCGATCCTGACCGAAAACCTGACCGGGCAGGCGCGCATGATCCGCGCCTATGCCCTGCCCGCGCTGGAGAATGTCGCCCTGTGGCACGAGCGGGACATTTCGCATTCCAGTGTCGAGCGGTTCATCGGCCCCGATGCCACGATCACGCTCGATTTCGCTCTCGCCCGCCTCACCGGGGTGGTGGACAAGCTGCTGATCTATCCCGAACGGATGCAGAAGAACCTCGACCGGATGGGCGGGCTCGTCCATTCGCAGCGCGTGCTGCTGGCGCTGACGCAGGCGGGCATCACGCGCGACAACGCCTATCGCCTGGTGCAGCGCAACGCGATGAAGGTGTGGGAATCGGACGGCGCGCTCTCGCTACTCGACCTGCTGAAGGCGGACGAAGAAGTGCGCGCCGCGATGAGCGAGGCGGAACTGGAGGACAAGTTCAACCTCGATTACCACTTTGCCCATGTGGACACGATCTTCGCCAGAGTGTTCGGCTAAGGCGGTTTGGCCGATCCTGCGGGATCGATTGTTGCGGCGCAGGGTTCACTTGTCCGGCATTAACGCCTAGCATTGCCTGAAACAGGGAAAGGATCGCCCCATGCAAACCGTAAGAACAGTCCTTTGGGTGCTGCTGCTGGTTGCCCTGGCCATCTTCACCTATGCCAACTGGATCCCGGTGTCGGTGCGGATCTGGGACAATCTGCTGCTCGACACGATGCTGCCCGCAATCGTGATCCTGTCCTTCCTGATCGGCTTTGTGCCGATGTGGATGTATCACCGCGCAGCGAAATGGCAGCTCAACCGCAAGATCGCCGCGCTGGAAGTGGCCGCTCGCAGCTCTGCTCCTGCCGCCCCCGCCTCCGAACCGGTCGCCGCAGAAGCGGTAGCGAAAGAGCCGGTCGAAACGCTCACCCCGCAGCCTGCAACAAACCCGCCCGGAACCCCGCAACCATGAGCAACCCGGTCTATCTCGCGCTCGATCTGCCGCGTCTGGATGCGGCAAAGGCGCTGGCGGAAAGGGTGCGCGGCCATGTCGGCGGGTTCAAGTTGGGGCTGGAATTCTTCTGCGCCCACGGCCACCACGGCGTGCACGAGATTGCGCAGGTCGGCCTGCCGATCTTCCTCGACCTGAAGCTGCACGACATTCCCAACACCGTCGCAGGCGCGATGCAGGCGATCCACGTGCTGGAACCCGCCATCGTTACCGTCCACGCCAGCGGCGGGCGCGCGATGATGGAAGATGCCAAGGCCGCTGCGGGCGAGCATTGCAAGGTCGTGGCTGTGACCATGCTCACGAGTCTGGACGAACGCGATCTGGCGCGCACCGGCGTTGCGGGCACCGCGCATGACCATGTGCTGCGCCTTGCCGAACTGGCGGAAGCGGCGGGGCTGGACGGGATTGTCTGTTCCGGCCACGAGGTGGGCGAGGTGCACCGCCAGTGGAAGAAAGGCTTCTTCGTCGTCCCCGGCCTGCGCCCCGCGGGCAGCGCGGTGGGCGATCAGAAGCGCGTGGTCACACCCCGGCAGGCGCGCGATGACGGGGCAAGCGTGCTGGTGATCGGCCGCCCGATTTCCCGCGCCGAAGACCCGGTGGCCGCCGCCCGCGCGATCGAGGCGACGCTGTAACCTTGGCCGACCACGCCACGCCCAACCTGCCCAGCCGCCAGTTCCTGAAGACCGAGCGCTTCTACAGCAAGCTCGGCTTTTCCGCCTCCTACCGATCCGGCCATTGGCTGATCCTTCAAAATGGCGGGATGACGCTGGAATTCTTTCCCTGGCCCGATCTTGACCCTGCGCAGAACAATCACTCCTGCTGTCTAAGGCTGGACGATCTGGACGCGATGGTGGAGAAGATCCGCGCCGCCGGTGTGCCGGAGGCGCGCGAAGGGATTCCCCGGCTTGTCCCGCCGCAGATGGATATCAGCGGGCTGACCATCGCCTATCTGATCGATCCGGATGGCACGCTGCTCAGGCTGGTGCAGAACCCGCCAAATCGCTAACGCGCCAGCCATGGCAAACCCGCTCATCAAGATCTGCGGCCTCTCCACGCCCGAAAGCATCGCCTCCGCCGCTGCTGCAGGGGCGAGCCATGTGGGGCTGGTGCATTACGCGCCCTCCCCGCGCCATGTGGAGATCGCGCAGGCCGCCCAATTGCGCCGCGCGGTGCCGCCTGGTGTGAAGGCCGTTCTGCTGGTGGTGAACATGGCCCCCGATGCGCTGGCGCAGGCGGTCGCCGCAATCCGGCCCGATGTGGTGCAGTTCCACGGGCAGGAAAGCCCGCAGGAATGCGCGGCTTTCCGCGCAGCGAGCGGGCTGGAAGTGTGGAAAGCCAAGGGCATCAAGACCCCCGCCGATCTGGCGGAGGCGCAAGCCTATGCCGGCGCGCTCGACCGCCTGCTCTATGACGCACCCGCTGGAAAGCTGCCCGGCGGGCAAGGCATCGCACTCGACTGGTCGCTGCTTGCCGGATACCGCCATCGCATCCCGTGGGGGCTGGCGGGCGGGCTGAATGCCGATAATGTGGCCGAAGCGATCCGCCAGACCAAAGCCCCGCTTGTCGATACCTCCTCAGGCGTGGAGAGCGCGCCGGGTATCAAGGATGTGGACAGGATAAAGGCCTTCTGCCAAGCCGCCCGCGCCATTCAGAGTTGACCAGATGACCGAACAAAACCTCAATTCCTTCCGCAACCAGCCCGACGAGCGCGGCCATTTCGGCCAGTTCGGCGGGCGGTATGTCGCCGAAACGCTGATGCCGCTGATCCTTGACCTGGAAGCGCATTACAAGGCGGCGAAGGAAGACCCCGCTTTCCATGCCGAGTTCGAGGACCTTCTGGCGCATTATGTCGGCCGCCCAAGCCCGATGTATTTCGCCCCCCGCCTGACCGAGGAACTGGGCGGCGCGCAAATCTGGTTCAAGCGGGACGAGCTGAATCACACCGGCGCGCACAAGATCAACAATTGCATCGGGCAGATCCTGCTCGCCATCCGCATGGGCAAGACCAAGATCATCGCCGAAACCGGCGCGGGCCAGCACGGTGTGGCCACCGCCACGGTCTGCGCGCGTTTCGGCCTGCCCTGCACCATCTTCATGGGCGCAACCGATGTGGCGCGGCAGGCGCCCAATGTGTTCCGCATGAAGCTGCTCGGCGCCGAAGTCGTGCCCGTCAGCAGCGGGGCGGCGACGCTGAAGGACGCGATGAACGAGGCGCTGCGCCACTGGGTCGCCAATGTCCACGACACCTTCTACATCATCGGCACGGCGGCAGGCCCGCATCCCTATCCGGAACTGGTGCGCGATTTCCAAAGCGTGATCGGCAAGGAAGCGCGCGCGCAATTGCTGGAGCGGGCGGGCCGCCTGCCCGATCTGCTGGTGGCGGCGATTGGCGGCGGTTCGAACGCCATCGGCCTTTTCCACCCCTTCCTCGACGATCCCACGGTCAAGATGCTGGGCGTGGAAGCGGCAGGTCATGGCCTCGACAAACAGCACGCAGCCAGCCTCGCAGGCGGCTTCCCCGGCGTGCTCCACGGCAACAAGACCTATCTGTTGCAGGACGAGGACGGCCAGATTGCCGAGGCGCATTCGATTTCCGCCGGCCTCGACTATCCCGGCATCGGCCCCGAACACGCCTGGCTGAAGGAAACCGGCCGGGTGGATTACACCGCCGTGACTGATGACGAGGCGCTGGAAGGCTTCAAGCTGCTCTGCCGCACCGAAGGCATCATCCCCGCGCTGGAACCCAGCCACGCCATCGCGGCGGTCGCCAAGGTCGCGCCCACCATGCCCAAGGACGCGATCATCTGCGCCAATCTTTGCGGGCGCGGCGACAAGGACATCTTCACCGTGGCCGAGGCGCTGGGAGTGGAAATGTGACTCGCTTCCAATCCGCATTCAGCAAACCGCACCCCGCGCTGGTGTGCTTCATCACGGCAGGTGACGGCGACACGGCCGCCAATCTCGATGCCCTCGTCGAAGGCGGCGCGGATGTGATCGAGTTGGGGATGCCGTTCACCGACCCGATGGCCGATGGGCCGGCGATTCAGGCGGCCAATCTGCGCAGCCTCGCCGCTGGCACAAAGACTGCCGACGTCCTGCGCATGGCGGAAGATTTCCGCGAGCGGCACCCGGATGTGCCGCTGGTGCTGATGGGTTATGCCAACCCGATGATCCGTCGGGGCCCGGAATGGTTTGCCGATGCCGCCGCTGCCGCTGGCGTCGATGGGGTGATCTGCGTCGATCTCGCGCCGGAGGAGGACGAGGATCTTGGCCCGGCCCTGCGCGCCAAGGGCGTCTGCCCGATCCGGCTTGCCACCCCCACCACCGACGAAGCGCGCCTGCCGCGCGTGCTCGATGGGTCGAGCGGGTTCCTCTATTATGTCAGCGTGGCCGGGATAACCGGCAAACAGCAGGCGGCGATCGAATCGATCGAGGCGAATGTGAAGCGTATCAAGCAGCACACCGATCTGCCCGTGGCGGTCGGCTTTGGCGTACGCACGCCCGATCAGGCCGAAGCGATTGCCCGCGTGGCGGATGGCGTGGTGGTCGGCTCTGCGCTCATCGATCTGGTGGCAGAGCACGGCAATCACGCGCCCGATTACCTGCGCGAACTGACGGCAAGTCTTGCCAAGGCCGTGCACAATGCGCGAAAGGCTGCGGCATGAGCTGGCTATCCCGTGTCCGCAACGCCCTGCCCTTTGGCAATAAGCGCGAAACCCCCGACAATCTGTGGGTCAAATGCCCGCGATGTCAGGAAATGCTGTTCACCAAGGAATATGAGGCGAACCTCTCGGTCTGCCCGCGCTGCGACCATCACGGCCGAATCGGCGCGGATGCGCGGCTCGATCAACTGCTCGACCCCGGCTTCACGCTGCTGCCCGATCCGGTGGTGGCCGAAGATCCGCTGAAGTTCCGCGATACAAAGCGCTATGCCGACCGGCTGAAGGCCGCGCGCGCCAGTTCGACGCACAGCGATGCCTTCACCGCCGCACTGGGCAAGATAGATGGCTACAAGGCCGTGGTCGGCGTGCAGGATTTCACCTTCATGGGCGGGTCGATGGGCATGGCGGTGGGCAATGCCTTCTGCGCCGCGGCCCAGCGCGCTTTGAACGAACGCTGCGCCTTCATTTGCGTCACTGCGGCTGGCGGCGCGCGGATGCAGGAGGGTATCCTCAGCCTCATGCAGATGCCGCGCACCACGGTGATGACGCGCCGCCTGAAGGAAGCTGGCCTGCCCTATATCGTGGTGCTGACCGATCCGACCACCGGCGGCGTGACCGCCAGTTATGCCATGCTGGGCGATGTCCACATTGCCGAACCGGGTGCCCTGATCGGCTTTGCCGGGCAGCGGGTGATTCAGGAAACCATCCGCGAAAAGCTGCCCGAAGGGTTCCAGCGCGCCGAATATCTGCACAAGCACGGCATGGTCGACATGGTGGTGCACCGCCGCGACCTGCGCGAGACGCTGGCCCGCCTGCTCGGCTATCTCAGCCCGGCCAAGGCCGCCTGATTTCGAACGGCGCGCAGCGATGAAGGATTTCGCGTCATCGGGCGATCCCAAGGTGCAGGCGCAGCTCGATCGCCTGTCCGCGCTCTCGCTGCCGCAGGGCCGTATCGGGCTGGAGGTGATCCACACGATCCTCGATCGCCTCGGCAATCCGGAGCGCAAGTTGCCGCCCGTGTTCCATGTCGCGGGCACCAATGGCAAAGGATCCACCTGCGCATACCTGCGCGCCATGCTGGAGGCGCAGGGGCTGACCATCCATGTCGCCACCAAGCCGCATCTGGTGCGTTACAACGAACGCATCCGCGTGGCGGGCAAGCTGATTTCGGACGACATGTTGGCAGACCTCCTTAAGGAAGTGCTCGACCTGTCTGAAGACCTCGGCCCCAGTTTCTTTGAAGTCACCACCGCCGCCACGCTGCTCGCCTTTGCGCGGATTCCCGCCGATGCCTGCGTGATTGAGGTCGGGCTTGGCGGACGGCTCGACGCGACCAATGTGATGGTGAAGCCTGCTGCCTGCGGCATTGCCAGCCTTGGCGTCGATCACGAAAGCTTCCTGCTCAATCCCGAAGAAGGCGCGCCCGATCCCGCCAACCCGATGGTGCGCATCGCGTTCGAGAAGGCAGGCATCCGCCGCGCCGGTTCGCCGATGGTGACGCAGAATTACCGCGCGGACATGGAGGCCATGATCGAAGGCCTGTGCGCGGAGGCGGGCGCGCCGCTGTTCATGCGCGGGCGCGTATGGGATACCGAGGTTTCCGACACTGGCATTGCCTACCGCGATGCGAAGGGCACGCTCACCCTGCCGCTCCCGCAAATGCCCGGCAGCCACCAGGGTGACAACGCCGCGCTTGCCGTGGCCATGCTGCGCCATCAGGATGAGGTGGTTGTTTCGCCGGAAGCCATGGCCGAAGGCATCCGCGCCGCGCACTGGCCTGCGCGGCTGCAGCGTCTGGGCGACGGGCCGCTGACCCGGCTTATCCCCGGCGCGATGTTCCTGCTCGACGGCGGGCATAACCCCGATGCCGCGCTGGCGATGGCGAAGTTTCTGGATGCGCAGGCGGCAAAGCCCGTGCATGCCGTAGTGGGCATGCTCAGCGCCAAGGATGCGCGCACCACGCTTGCCACCATTGCCCCGCACCTCGCCAGCCTGACCGCAATACCGATCAGCGGCAGCGAGCATCATCCGCTGGAAGACCTTGCCCGCATGGCGGTAGAAGCGGGCGTGGCCGAGGTGGGCACGGCGCCTTCGCTGGAAGATGCCCTCGCCGCGCTGGCGACAAAACCGGGGCGCGAGGGCACCGTGCTCATCACCGGCTCGCTCTATCTGGCAGGCCAGGTGCTGAAGGCGAATGGCGAGATTCCGGACTAATCCTGCGCGATCAGGTGCCCACAGGCTTCGCCACACGCCTCTGCCTTACCGCATCCGCCACACACAGCGCGACCGCAATCAGGCCCAGCGCCGCCGTCAGGAAAAAGACCGGCGCATAGCCCACCTGCTCAATCCGTTCACCCAGCGCCGCGCGGCCCAGCGACCCCACCAGCACGGTGAGAGAGGATAGGAGTGCATACTGGACCGCTGCGTGGCTCTTGGATGTCATGGCCGAAAGGTAAGCGACAAAGGCCGCCCCGGCGAGGCCGCCCGACAGGTTTTCGCCGGTGATCGCCAGCAATAACCGCGCCAGCCGGTCGTCAACGCCGAATTGGGCTGCAAACCAGTAAAGCCCTGTAATCCGGCCAAACGCATCCAGCCAGGCACCACCCTGCGCAAGATCCGCATAGAGCAGATTTGAAGCCGCAGCGACAATCGCCCCCAGGATCACCGTGGGCATCCGCCCGATGAAGGTAAACAGCGCCGCCGCCAGCGTAATGCCCAGCATGGTCATACCCACGCCAAAAAACTTGGACGCAAAGGCCACCTCGTCGTTCGTGTATTGCAGCTCCTGCAAGTAGAAAGGCAGCGCGAACGGCCCCCAGATGCTGTCTGTCAGCCGGTAGGACAGCACGATGCCCAGCACCAGAAATGCCGCCCAGCGCAGCCGGCCCACCATTTCCATCAGCGGCTCGACCAGCGCCCGGAATGTATGATCAAGAAACGGCCGGGGCGCATCTTCTCCCGCGGCGGCCAGATACCGCCCGCTTCGAAGCCAGCTGTCCAGCATTCCGGCGATCAACGCAGGCACGACCACGGTAGCGATTACGATCAGCGGGCCGTAGAGGCGGATGAAGGCGGTGGCATCGGGACGCAATTCGGGATCCGATGCAAGTGATCGCACCATGTAGACGAGCACGGTAACCAGCGCCCAGCCCCACAGCAGGCCCACCGCCGCCAGGGCAAGCGAGCGAACCTTAACCGAAAGCCGTGCCGCTATGCCTGCTCCGGATTCGACAGCCTGCTCGTGCGCGTGGCGCGTATCGGGCGCGAACCATGTTGCCAGCATCGCCACCATCATGAACATGCCAAATCCGAAATATACCTGCGGCCAGCCCACCCGCGCGGCCGCAACCAGCGCAAGCGCTCCTCCAGCCAGCGCGGCAAGGCGATATCCGAGTTGGTAAATCGAGGACAGCACCTCCAGCGGGGCGGCTTCGTCCGCCACTTCCACGCGCCAGGCGTCAATCACGATATCCTGTGTCGCGCTGGCAAAGGCCGCGATGCCTGCCAAAAGGCTGAACAGGCCCAGCGAGGTCTGGGGATTAAGGGCTGACAGCGTAATCAGCACCAGCCCGATCATCGCCTGAATGGGCAGCAACCAGCTGCGCCGCCGCCCCAGCCGCCACAAAAGCGGCACGCGTCCCTT
This sequence comes from Alteraurantiacibacter lauratis, assembly GCF_037154155.1. Classification (NCBI taxonomy): domain Bacteria; kingdom Pseudomonadati; phylum Pseudomonadota; class Alphaproteobacteria; order Sphingomonadales; family Erythrobacteraceae; genus Alteraurantiacibacter; species Alteraurantiacibacter lauratis. The sequence goes on along the minus strand of NZ_JBANRN010000011.1, from coordinate 56,364 downwards.
GTCGACCAGCGGCGACCACAGGAACTTGAAGGCGTAGGCAAGGCCGATCAGCGAAAATACGCCCATGGTCTCAAGATCAACGCCAACTTCGCCCAGCCAGGCGTACAGCGTGCCCAGCAGCAGCGCATAAGGCAGCCCTGCCGCCATGCCGTAAATCAGCATGATGCCCGATTTGCGGTTAGTAAAAGCGGTCAGAAAAAGTCGCCATCCCGAAGGTGCCGCACCGGCCTTCGTGTGGACTGCATCCGCACCCTTGCCGCTCTGCCCCGATGTATTGGCATTGCTTTCAACCATTTAGGATTTTTCCTGCCTGCAAAAGGGAAATTTCACACAATCGACCCAAAACCTGGTATAAACACCTAGGACAACCAGAAACTTCACGGAAGGGATGCGCTGAAACCGGCGAATTGGCGGAGAATGCTAGATGCTGGGATCACTGCTTTGCGCCATTATCGGTCATAAAATCAACCGTCACCGTGTCTGGCATGACGGACGCGATTTTCGTAGCCGATGCCGTCGCTGCAAGGCCAATATGATCCGCACCCGCGAAGGCTGGGAACGGTTCAAACCGGATATACACGGCACCGACCGCAAGTTGGAACATCACGAAGGCGAAGGCTGAAGGCTTTCGCGCCCGTCCCAAGGGCGCTAAGGCGCGGGGCATGGGCCAATCCGACAGCAACCAACCCGCCGCGAAAGATGGCGACCGCATCGCCAAATTGCTGGCACGCGCAGGTATCGCCAGCCGCCGCGAGGTAGAGCGCATGATCGAGGCGGGGCGCATCAAGCTCAATGGGGAGCTGGTTACCACGCCTGCCACCATTCTCACATCGCTGCGCGGCGTGACGGTGGACGACAAGCCGGTCGCCCCGCCCGAACGCACGCGCCTGTTCGCCTTTCACAAGCCTGCAGGCCTGCTGACGGCGGAACGCGATTATTCCGGCCGCCCCACCATCTACACCGCTTTGCGCAACGCGCTTCCGCCGGGCACGCCGCGGGTGATGCCGGTAGGCCGCCTCGATCTCAACACCGAAGGGCTGCTGCTGCTCACCAATGATGGCGAGTTGAAACGCGCGATGGAACTGCCGTCCAGCGGGATTGAGCGCACTTACCGCGCGCGCACTTTTGGCGAGATCAGCCAAGCACAGCTGGAGGAATTGATCCACGGCATTACCATCGACGGGGTGCGCTATGGCAAGATCGACGCAAATCTTGAACGGCGCACGGGCCGCAACCAATGGATCGAATTACGCTTGACCGAAGGCAAGAACCGCGAGGTGCGCCGTGTGCTCGAACATCTGGGCCTGCAGGTCAGCCGCCTCTTGCGCACTGCTTACGGCCCGTTCGAACTGGGCGATTTGCCGCGCGGCCAAGCGGCGGAACTGAAAAAGGAAGCGATTGATCGCTTTCGCGCCACGCTGAAGGCAGCCAAATGAGAATCATCGCCGGCGAGTGGAAGCGCCGCCCCTTGCGTGCGCCACAGGGTGATGCCACCCGCCCCACGGCGGACCGGGTGCGCGAGACCTTGTTTTCGATGCTGGTGTCACGGCTCGGCGATCTGGAAGGGCTGAAAGTGGCCGACCTGTTTGCAGGATCCGGCGCGCTGGGGCTGGAGGCGCTGTCGCGGGGCGCGGCAAGTTGCCTGTTTGTGGAGCAGGACGCCGCTGCGATCCGCGCGCTGCGCACCAATATCGCCGCCTTGCAGGCCGCATCCCGCTGCGATGTGCGCGCGCAATCGGTGATGCAGCTTGGCCCGGCGAAGGAGCCGCTCGATCTCCTCTTGCTCGACCCGCCCTATGGCACCGGCGCGGGGCAAGTTGCACTCGACAAGCTGGCGCGGCTGGGCTGGATTGGCCCGCACAGCTGGATCAGCCTTGAAACCGGCCCCGGCGAGGAGGTGAACCTCAAGCGCTTCACGCTCGATACCACGCGGGCCGTGGGCAAAGCGCGGCTACATCTGATGCGGCCGACAGCGGAGTGATCCACCTGGCTTGCGCCCGCACATTTTGTTCCCTAACTGTTCGCTAGTGACCGATCACCCCCTCCCCGCTGCCGCCGCTCCCGATTGGCTCGCCCGGCTGAACCCGCCGCAACGCGAAGCCGTGCTGACGACCGAAGGCCCGGTGCTGATGCTGGCGGGCGCGGGAACGGGCAAGACTGCCGCGCTGACCCACCGCCTCGCACATCTGATCCGCGAACGGCGCGCCTGGCCGAGCGAGATCCTCTGCGTCACGTTCACCAACAAGGCCGCGCGCGAAATGCGGGCGCGGGTGGGCCAGTTGATTGGCGATGCGGTGGAAGGGATGCCGTGGCTGGGCACATTCCACGCGATCTGTGCCAAGATGCTGCGCCGCCATGCCGAACGGGTTGGCCTGCAATCCAATTTCACCATTATCGACACCGATGACCAGTTGCGCGTGCTGAAGGCGCTGATTCAGGATCAGGGGCTGGACGACAAGCGCTGGCCGCCGCGGCAATTGGCGGGGCTGATCGACGGGTGGAAGAATCGCGGCCTCAACCCCGGTGATCTGACGCCCATCGATAACGAAGCCTATGCCAACGGGCGCGGGCAGCAGATGTATCGCTTGTATCAGGATCGGCTGAAGGCCTTGAACGCCTGCGATTTTGGCGATCTGCTGCTGCATATGCTCAACATCTTCCGTTCCCATCGGGAGGTGCTGGAGCAGTATCAGAGCCGCTTCAAATATATGATGGTGGACGAATATCAGGACACCAATGCCGTGCAGTATCTGTGGCTGCGACTGCTGGCGCAGAATCGCAAGAACATCTGCGTGGTGGGCGATGATGACCAGTCGATCTATTCCTGGCGCGGCGCAGAAGTCGCCAATATCCTGCGGTTTGAAAAGGATTTTCCGGGCGCAAAAGTGATCCGGCTGGAACAGAATTACCGCTCCACCCCGCAGATCCTTGCCGCCGCATCGGGCCTGATCGCGGCGAACAGCCAGCGGCTGGGCAAGACCTTGTGGACCGAGCTCAATGCGGGCGAGAAAGTGCGCGTGATCGGCGTATGGGACGCGCCCGAAGAAGCGCGCCGCGTGGGGGAGGAGATCGAACGGCTCGAACGCGAAGGCGCCCCGCTCGATGAAATCGCCATACTGGTGCGCGCGCAATACCAGACGCGCGAGTTCGAGGACCGCTTCATCCAGATCGGCCTCAATTACCGCATCGTTGGCGGCTTCCGCTTCTACGAACGCGCCGAGATTCGCGATGCCCTCGCTTACTTGCGCGTGATTGCCCAGCCGGCGGACGATCTGGCGTTTGAGCGTATCTACAACCAGCCCAAGCGCGGTTTGGGCGCAAAAGCGCTCGAAGCGATGCACCGCCATGCGCGCCGCACCGGTATGCCGCTCGCCGCTGCCGCGCTCGACTTGGCCGACAGCGACGAATTGCCCGCGCGCGCGCGCAACACGATCGGCGCGCTGATGGCCGATTTCCTGCGCTGGCGGCAGATGAGCGAGAGCGTCAGCCCGTCCGAATTGCTGCGCACCGTGCTCGTTGAAAGCGGCTATGACGCAATGCTGAAGGCCGATCGCAGCGCCGAAAGCGCAGGCCGCGCGGACAACCTCGTCGAACTCGCCCGCGCGATGGAGGATTACGCCACCCTGCCCGATTTTCTGGAGCATGTGGCGCTGGTGATGGACAACGAAAACGCCAATGAAGGCGAGAAGGTGACCATCATGACGATGCACGCGGCCAAGGGGCTGGAATTCAACCATGTCTTCCTGCCCGGATGGGAGGAAGGCGTGTTCCCCAGCCAGCGCGCGCTCGACGAAGGGGGCCTTGCCAGTCTGGAGGAGGAGCGCCGCCTCGCCTATGTCGGCATCACCCGCGCGCGGCGGCGCTGCACCATTTTGCACGCGGCCAACCGCCGCATTTACGGCCAGTGGACCAGTTCGATCCCCAGCCGCTTTATCGAGGAATTGCCCGACGAGACGATCAGCGTCGAAACCACGCTGACCGGCGGGGCCAGCCTGTGGCGCGCGAATTGGAGCGAGAGCGAAGACCCCTTCGCCCATGTCGCGCGTGACCGGCCCGACCGGTCATCGAGCCGCGGCCCCGGCTGGCAGCGCGCGCTTTCGACAGGTTACGAGACCAAGCCCACGCGTGTAACGGAAAACACCCGCAGCGCAGCCAGCTTCGCCGCCAAACCGCGCACCGACATTGCGGTCGGCGCGCGCGTGTTTCACGACAAGTTCGGTTACGGCGAAGTGGTGGCGCAGGAAGGCAACAAGCTGGAAATCGCCTTTGAACTGGCAGGCACCAAGCGCGTGATCGACAGCTTCGTAAGGCTGGCTTAGCGCTTCTTTTTCGTGATCGTCGCGGTGAAGTCAGGGTCCTTGTTCGCCACCCAGTCGACGAACTTCCTCACCGCCGGATTATCCCGCAGCACGGATGCATCCATCCCGGCGCGCTGCAATTCCGAATTGGTGAAATTGGCAATCACCGTCTGCTGGCAGATCGGGTGCATCGGCACCACATCGCGCCCGCCCCGGCTTTTGGGCACGGGATGATGCCACACGGTCGTCTCACCCAAAGGTCTGCCGCACAGCCAGCAGGGTTCCTTCGGCGCGGCGTCCTCCTGTTCCGGATCGGACGCGTCAACCCATGGGCCGCCCTTGGGATGCTTGCGCGCCAAGGTATTAGTCGAAACCGACCGTGAGGAACCCCGGCAGCGGGCCGTTCCATTCGCCCGGCTTGGTTGGCGGATCGTTGTCCTCGTAACGCGGGCGGCGATCCTCCCGCGGGGCGCGTTCGGCACGCTCTGGCCGGCGATCGCGGCGCTGCGGGGCTTCCTCACGCTCCTCGGCCCCTTCCGCCACCTTGTCGCGCTCTTCGCGCCGGGGGCGGCGTTCACGCTTTGGACGTTCCTCGCGCGGCTCCTCGGCGGGAGCATCGGCAGGAACGACCGCGCTCCAGTCGAAGGGCGGCACCTTGAACTTGGTCAGCTTCTCGACATTTTCCATCGCCTCGGCATCGGCCGGGCTGACCAGCGTGATGGCGCGGCCCTTGGCCCCGGCGCGGCCCGTGCGTCCTACGCGGTGGACATAGTCGTCCGGGTGCCACGGCGTGTCGTAGTTGAACACGTGGGACACGCCCTTGATGTCCAGCCCGCGCGCGGCGACATCGCTGGCGACGAGGATGTTGATCTCGCCTTTCTTGAACAGGTCAAGCTCGGCAATGCGGCTGGACTGGTCCATGTCGCCGTGGATCTCGCCGCTCTTGAAGCCCGCGCGGCGCAGCTTCTGGTTCAGCTCGCGCACCGTGGTCTTGCGGTTGGCGAAGATGATCGCGGTCTGCACATTGTCGACTTCGAGGAGGTATTTGAGCGCGTCGAACTTCTTCTTCGCGCTGATTTCCACCTTGAACTGGGCGATATTCTCGTTCCGGCTGGCGGCGCGGGCCACTTCCAGCTGCTTGGGATTGGACAGGAACTTGTCCGCCAGCTTCTTGATCGGTGGCGGCATCGTGGCCGAAAACAGCAGCGTCTGGCGCTGCGCGGGCAGCTTTTCGCAGATGAACTCGATATCGGGGATGAAACCCATGTCGAGCATCCGGTCCGCTTCGTCGATCACCAGCAGATCGCAGCCCGTCAACAGGATTTTGCCGCGTTCGAAAAGGTCCATCAACCGGCCCGGCGTGGCGATAAGCACATCGACGCCCGATTCCAGCGCCTTCACCTGATCGCCCATCTGCACGCCGCCGATCAGCAGCGCCATCTTGAGGTCGTGGTTCTTCCCGTATTTCTCGAAATTCTCGGCCACCTGCATCGCCAGTTCGCGCGTCGGCTCCAGAATGAGGCTGCGCGGCATCCGCGCACGGCGGCGGCCATTGGCGAGAATGTCGATCATCGGCAGCACGAAGCTGGCCGTCTTGCCGGTGCCGGTCTGCGCGATGGCGATCAGGTCGCGCATCATCAGCACTTGGGGGATCGCCTCGGCCTGGATTGCGGTCGGCTCGGTATAGCCGGCGTCAGAGACGGCCCGCAGCAATTCTTCGGAAAGGCCGAGATCGGCAAATGTCATAGGCGGTTGTATGTCCGGTAAAGGGCCCGGCTTGTGGCTGGGCGGTGAATGGAGCCCGTGAAAGGCTTGCCACAACTCGCCGCGCCCCTTGCACTGCACGGCGAAAAAGTCAAGGAAAGGTGGCGGTGCGCGCCCTTTACTCGCCCGCGGGAACCAGCCGGGTCAACTGCTCCATCGCACAGGACGCGCCCGCGCGCGATTGCAGATGGTCGCGCCGCACGCACAGACGACCATCGCTGGCCCGCTCGACATAGAAGCCCGAATAGAAGGCCTGCGCCGCGCAGGCCCGATCCAGTTCCGCCGCCAGCACATTGCGGTTTTCCATGAACAGCAGCAGGCGGTTGTCGCGTGTTGGCTGAACGCCCACGATATTGTCCACCCGCACGCATCCGTCATGCGGCACTTCGCGGTAGGGTGGCGATTGGGGGGTTGGCGTGGACTGGCGCGCCCGAAGCGCGGCAAAGCGCTCCTCCTCTGCCCGTGTGCTGGGGGCAATGCGCACGATCACGCGCTGCTGGATACGCACCTGACCGAGCGGGGAAGGTTCGCGGGCATCTTCCAGCACGCGCAAAGGCGGCGTGGCAATGCCGTCGAGCGAAAGCACGGGGCCGCCCCTCCCCTCGCGCGCCATCAGGGGCCCGCCGCCCGCCACCAGGCCGAGCGCAAGCGCGGTTCCCAAAAGGGTTGTCTGTAGCCGAGTTTTCACAGTCGCAGTGCTCGCAGTTCCGCCAGACCCTCATGACCGGCGGATGACCCAGCCATAGCGGCGCAGGTTGAATAGCGCCTTAACCCCGGCGCGGTTTGCCGCAATACCGCCCAATTGCCCTTTGCAAGCGCGCAGGCGTGCTGGCATGAGCGCAGGCCATGAGCAGGAATGACGATTTTTGTGCCGCTGCCCGCAGCCTTCTGGGCGAACGCGGCTTCACTACCGATCCCGAACTGGTCGATCCCTGGCTGACCGATTGGCGCGGGCGCTACACCGGTCGGGCCATTGGCATGGCCTCGCCTGCCTCGACGGCGGAAGTTGCGGCCCTGGTCAAGCTGGCGCGCGAATATGGCGTACCGATCGTGCCGCAGGGCGGGAATTCGGGAATGTCGGGCGGGGCCACGCCCGATGCCAGCGGCGACGCGCTGGTGCTGTCGCTCAGGCGGATGAACCGCATCACCCGGCTCGATCCCGATGCCCGCGAAGCGGTGTGCGAAGCAGGCGTTATCCTGCAGACGCTGCACGAAGCGGTCGCGCCGCACGGCCTGCGCTTCCCGCTGACGCTGGGCGGCAAGGGATCGGCCACGATCGGCGGGCTGATTGCCACCAATGCCGGCGGAACGCAGGTGCTGCGCCACGGATCGATGCGCGCGCAGGTGCTGGGGCTGGAGGCAGTGCTGGCCGACGGGTCGGTGTTCGATGCGCTGGTTCCGCTCAAGAAGGACAATCGCGGTTTTGACCTCAAGCAGTTGCTGATCGGTTCGGAAGGCACGCTGGGCATTGTGACCGCTGCCACCTTGCGGCTGCTGCCCGCCTTGGCCGACCGGGTGGTGATGTGGGCGGGATTGCCCGATGTGCGCACCGCACGCCGCCTGCTGATCCATGCCGAGAAGATGGCGGGCGAGGCGCTGGAAGGTTTCGAGGTCATGCCGCGCCATTCGCTGAATGCCGTGCTCGCCCACAATCCCCGCGCCCGCGCCCCGCTGGCGCAGGCGCATGATTGGAACGCGCTGATCGAACTGGTGGCAGACAGCGCCAGCGCGGCCACGCTGGCCGACCGCGCGCAGGCCTTGCTGGAAAGCGCATTCGAAGCGGGGCTGGTGGAGGACGCCGCCATCGCCATGAACGAGGCGCAGGCCGAGGAATTCTGGGCACTGCGCGACGAAATTGCGCCAGCCGAACGCGCCATCGGCCCGGCAATGCAGCATGATATCTCGGTGCCGGTGGCCAAAATGGCCGATTTCGTGGCCGAAACGCTGCCGCAGGTCGAGGCCCGCTTTCCCGGCTGCACCGCGGTCGCATTCGGCCATTTGGGCGATGGCAATGTGCATTACCACGTGCTTGCCCCGGCTGGGGCGCAGCGCGGCGAATGGGAAGCCACCCAAGGCAAGGAAATCAGCCACTTCGTGCACGATCTGGTCACTGAGTGGGGCGGGTCGATCAGCGCCGAACACGGCATCGGCCAGATGAAGGTGGGCGAACTGGCGCGGCTGGCTGATCCGGTGCATTTGGCCATCCTGCGCAATGTAAAGCAGGCGCTCGACCCGCAAGGGCTGCTCAATCCGGGCAAGCTGGTGCCGCTTGCGCCCGCGCCCGCCAGCCACTAAAGCCCCCGCGCAGCACGGCGGCACTTTCGGCCTCCGATCACAAAGACGACCTGTTTTGGAGGGATGAAGAATGGCCAGCGCGCCGAAACCCGGTTTGCCCATCATGTATAACGACCTTGCCCCGCTCAACAGCACCGAGCACGGCACCTGGAAGGCCATTTCGGTAGACAAGGCGAGCTGGGTCGCCGGCGTCAACGCCATTCCCCTGACCGTGGAAGAATTCCCGCAGGCGCAGCGCCATTTCCCCATCGTGTTCTCCACCGGCGACAACCCGGTGCCGCTGGCGCTGATGGGCCTGAACGAAGGGGTGAACGTCTTTTTCGACGATGAAGGCGCGCCGATCGAAGCGGCCTATGTCCCGGCCTATATCCGCCGCTACCCCTTCCTGCTGGTCAAGCTGGAGCAGAACACCGACAATCTGTCGTTGTGCTTTGATCCCACCAGCAATCTGGTTGGCCCCTTCGACGAAGGTCAGCCGCTGTTCACCGCCGATGGCCAGCCGAGCCAGCACACGCAGCAATTGCTCGATTTCTGCCAGAAGTTCGAGGAAGCCGGGCTCAAGACGCGCACCTTCATGGATGAACTCGCCAAGGCCGATCTGCTGATGGACGGCGAAGTCGCGATCAATCGTCTGGACGGCAGCGGCCAGCCCTTCGTCTATCGCGGCTTCAAGATGGTGAACCAGGAAAAGCTGCGCGAACTGCGCGGCGACCAGCTTCGCAAGTGGAACGAGAGCGGTCTGTTGCCGTTGCTCTATTCGCATCTGCTGTCGCTTGACCTGATGCGCGAAATTTTCGCCAAGCAGGGCGCGCAGGGCAAGGGCCCGGCCCCGGCCGAGATGTTCAACGCGGCCCCCGCGCAGGCGTAAGCAAGCAATATCCAATAACGGAAGGCCGTTCCGGGCAGCCGGAGCGGCCTTTTTCGTATGCGGGTGAGAGGGCAAGGCTGCGGGTCTTGAAACCGGTTAAGGTTTTGCCTACCTATCAATTGCCGGGCAGGCTCCCCTCATGGCTTGCCGGGCAAGTGCACATCTCGTGCACTTCCTCCCTGAACCTTGGCCGCCTCGTGCCGTAAAGCGCGAGGCGGCATTTTTTCGGCTATTCCGCCGCTTGCGCAAATCCGCGCGGCATGGGGACAAGTTCGGCTGCCATGCGCAGCACCATGGCAGACAGCGAAGCGGCTACCGCATCGATGCCCTCGCCCAATTCCTGCAATTGCGCATCGAGATAGACCGCGCGGCAGATTTCCACCTGCATGGCATGGATGCCTCTTTGCGGCGCAGCGTGACGATCCAGCACATATCCGCCGGCATAAGGCCTGTTGTGCGCCGCCCGCCAGCCCGCTTGGTCCAGATACCGCAGCGCCGCTTGGCTGAGATGCGCTGCGCAGGATGCACCAAACCTGTCGCCCACGACAAAATCCGCCGCTGCCTCGGCCCCGGTTTTGGGGCCGAGCGGTGGCATCGAGTGGAGATCCAGCAACAGCGCGGCGCCCCAGGTGTCACGTAGAGCTTCGAGCGTATGCGCCAGCGCGGCGTGATAGGGCGTGTGCACCGCGCTTATCCGCGCTTCCAGCTCCTCACGCGGGAGCCGTTCGTGCCAAAGCTCCCCCAATCCGGCCAAACGGCGCGGCACCAGACCCAGCCCAGTGCGTGCGCGCCGCCCGGCGCCCATTCGCGCAAAGGGGCGCGCGCCCCCACTCGCCACCATGTCCCAGTCCATATCGTCAGGCGCGCGGTTCAGATCGATCATCGCGCGCGGTGCATGAGCCACCAGCAGCGCGGCCCCGGTCGCATCGGCAAGGCGCACGGCGATCTGGTCCACCAGCCGATCCTCCAGCCGCAGCGGAGCATCGGCGGGATGGCGCAGCGCGGAAAGCAGCTCGGCGGGGTAGACGCGTCCCGCATGAGGCACGCTGATCAACACGGGAATGGCGGGGGCTGAGGCATTGGTCAGCGTGAAGGCAGGCGTACCCGGCAGGCCGGGGACATATCCGCCCCGCTGGGCCGCCCCCCCCGTTTGGCTTTCCGCCCGGTTGCCGGCGCGGTTCAATGTTCGACTCGGATCTGCGTCCTGCCCTGTGCTGCGCTTCATGTGCCCTTGCTGGCCGCAAGCGTGCACGAAGTCAAAGATTGGTGTTTCAAACGGGGCCACTGCGAAATCGGCACGAGAAATTTACGCCTTTCTGGTTTAGGGCAAGCCCAAGCAAACCAATAAAGGGGGCACTCCATGATCCGAATCCTGCTGGCCGAAGATGATGCGGCCATGCGCGGCTACATCACTCGCGCGCTGGAAAATGCAGGCTATTCGGTTGTCGCCGTGTCCAGCGGTGAGGAAGCGCTGCCCCATCTCAAGACCGAAATCTTCGATCTGCTGCTGTCGGATATCGTGATGCCCGAAATGGACGGGATCGAACTGGCGCAGCATTGCAACGAGATCAGCCCCTCCACCAAGGTGATGTTCATCACCGGCTTTGCCGCCGTCACACTGCGCGCCAGCCGCGATGCGCCGCACGCCAAGATGCTGTCCAAGCCCTTCCACCTGCGCGACCTCGTGCTGGAAGTGGAACGCATATTCGAAGACGCGGCCGCCGTCCGCGTCTGAACGGCTGCCAAGGGACTTGCAAGGAGCGGGTCGCGGCGCTATCTGGCGCCCCTGCCTGGCGGATCACTCTGCAAGGCCAAGCCGGATGGTGCGGGCGTATAGCTCAGTGGTAGAGCACTATGTTGACATCGTAGGGGTCGCAAGTTCAATCCTTGCTACGCCCACCACCGGCCTCCTTTCCCGCAGCTGACGCCAGCCGCTTTCACGCCGGATCCGCACGAAACTACCGCCCTTTAGGAACTATCGCTGCCATTGCGGCCTGCTATGCTGCCAGCATGGCAGTTTCGCGCCCCATCCCGTGCATTGAAGCGCTCGCCACGGCGCTGCCATCCGGTCTGATCGAGGGGCATTAACGCGTCTGGGCCGAAACGCAGATCGCCGATCCGTACCAGCGCGCCCTATTCCGGCGGATGGCCGACCGCGCGGGAATTGCGCATCGCTACAGCGTGCTGGATGGCAGGGATGGCCGCACCCGTGTTTCAGCGGGCCTTTGCCCGCGCCGCCGCCCGCCCGGTGCGCGTGGCGCGCCTTGCCCGCAGCCTTGCGGAAAGCCCGCTGGGCCATCATGCCGGAATGGCTCTGCTCCGCGCCCTCCCCGCCTTTGCCGTGCTGCTGATGGACAGCATGCGCATTGCCATGTCCGAATCGAATCCGCCGCTCTCTTGCACCTGACCGTTCCCCTGCTAAGACCCCGGCAAGCCCTTGCAGAGGGTAACCACTCAGCCAAAGGAACGCCGGGATGGCCAAGATCAAAGTATTGAATCCGATTGTCGAAATCGATGGCGACGAAATGACGCGGATCATCTGGGAATGGATTCGCGAGCGGCTGATCCTTCCCTATCTCGACGTCGACCTGAAGTATTTCGACCTCTCGGTGCAAAAGCGCGACGAGACCGACGACCAGATCACCATCGATGCCGCCAATGCGATCAAGCAGTATGGCGTGGGCGTGAAATGCGCCACCATCACCCCGGACGAGGCGCGCGTGGCCGAATTCGGCCTCAAGCAGATGTGGAAGAGCCCCAACGGCACGATCCGCAACATTCTGGGCGGCACGATCTTCCGCGAACCGATCGTGATTTCCAACGTGCCGCGCCTCGTGCCCGGCTGGACGCACCCGATCGTGGTGGGCCGCCACGCCTTTGGCGACCAGTACCGCGCCACCGATTTCAAGGTGCCGGGTGCAGGCACGCTGCGCCTCGTCTTTGAAGGGGAAGACGGGCAGGTCATCGACCGCGAAGTCTATCAGTTCAAGGCGCCGGGCGTGGCCATGTCGATGTACAATCTCGACGAATCGATCCGCGATTTCGCCCGCGCCAGCTTCAATTACGGCATCGACCGCGGCTGGCCGGTTTACCTGTCGACCAAGAACACGATCATCAAGGCCTATGACGGCCGCTTCAAGGACCTGTTCGAGGAAGTGTTCAACACCGAAGGCTTCAAGGAGAAGTTCGAGGAACTGGGCATCATCTACGAACACCGCCTGATCGACGACATGGTCGCCTCCGCGCTCAAGTGGAGCGGCAAGTTCGTGTGGGCGTGCAAGAATTACGACGGCGATGTGCAGTCGGACGTGGTTGCACAGGGTTTCGGCAGCCTCGGCCTGATGACATCGGTGCTGATGACGCCCGATGGCAAGACCGTGGAAGCCGAAGCCGCGCACGGCACCGTCACCCGCCATTACCGCCAACACCAGCAGGGCAAAGCGACCAGCACCAACCCCATCGCCAGCATCTTCGCCTGGACGCGCGGCCTGATCTATCGCGGCCGTTTCGACAACACGCCCGATGTGGTGGCCTTTGCCGAAACGCTGGAACGGGTCTGCATCAAGTGCGTGGAAGACGGCAAGATGACCAAGGATCTGGCCTTGCTGATCGGCCCCGATCAGGCTTGGATGACGACCGAGCAGTTCTTCGAAGCCATCCGCGTTGCGCTGGAGGAGGAAATGGCCGCGCAAGGCCTCGGCTGATCGCAGGGTCATATCGATGATTTCGGACGGGGCTGGCATCGACGCCGGCCCCGTTCTGATTCAGGCACCGTTTCGGGGCGCCGGGCTAAATGTGCATTGCGCAACAAACGGGATTGCCGCCGCGCGCAAGGCTCTGACATACCTTGCCCATGCACGCAGCCCCGATTTCGCCCCTTATGGCCGATGCCCTCGTGATTCTGGGCGCGGCCGGGATTATCATTCCGCTGTTCGCCCGGTTCCGGATCACCCCGATCATCGGCTTCATCATGGTCGGCCTGCTGGTGGGGCCCTATGGGCTGGGGCGGCTGGTCGATGCGCAGCCCTGGCTGGCCCACGTCACCATTACCGATGCCGAAAGCCTCACTCCCTTTGCCGAATTTGGCATTGTGCTGCTGCTGTTCACGATCGGGCTGGAACTCAGCTTCAACCGCCTGTGGGATTTACGGCGGCTGGTATTCGGTCTGGGCGCGCTGGAACTGATCGTGATCGGCGGGTTGCTGGCTGCGATCCTCAACCTGACCGGAATGTCCCCCACCGGCGCGCTAGCGCTGGGGCTGGCGCTGGCCTTTTCCTCAACCGCGCTGGTGCTGCCAATCGCCGGCACGACCACGCCGGTCGGCCGCGCGGCGCTGTCGATGCTGTTGTTCGAGGATATCATGATCGTGCCGATCATCTTCGTCCTCGCCGCGCTTGCCCCCTATGCCCAGGCGGATGGCTGGACCGGCCTGTTCGACACCCTGTGGCAAGGCGCACTGGTGATCGCAGTGATGATGGTCGGCGGGCGCTATGCGCTGCCACGCCTGTTTGCGCTTGCCGCGCGCACCAAAAGCCCGGAGCTCTTCCTTGCCGCCAGCCTGCTGGTAGTTATCGGGGCCAGCCTTGCCACTACGGCGGTGGGTCTTTCGCCGATTGTCGGTGCGCTGGTCGCGGGCCTGCTGATCGCGGAAACCGAATACCATACCGAGGTCGAAGGCATCATTGCCCCCTTCAAGGGTCTGGCACTGGGCGTGTTCCTCATCACCATCGGAATGGGGATCGATCTGGGCAACATTTGGGCCAATCTGTGGGCCATTACCGGCGCGGTGATCGGCGTCCTGTTGCTGAAGGCCACCGTGACGGGGGTGCTGCTGCGGCTGATGGGCGCGCGGCGCGGCACCGCCACCGAAACCGGCATCATGATGGCCAGCCCATCGGAAACCACGCTGATCGTACTCGCCGCCGCCACGCAGGCGATGCTGGTGGATGCGGCCACCGCGCAATTCTGGCAGATCGTCACCGCAATCGGCCTCACCGTTACCCCGCTGCTGGCCAAACTGGGCAATATGATGGGCCGCCGGGTGGAGCCGGCCCCGCCTCCCGATGAAACGGGGGAGAAGGACGATATTCCGCGCGTGATCGTGATCGGTCTTGGTCGCGTGGGCCGGCTGGTGGCGCAGATGCTCGATCGCCACGGACAGGCCTATGTCGCGATCGATTCGGATCCCGACATGGTGGAGAAGGCGCGGCGCGAAGGATACAAGGCGCTGTTTGCCAATGCCGCACGCGGCGATGTGCTCGACCGGTTGGTGATGCCGGGCTGCCCCGCCGTGATCCTGACCATGGACGAACACGTTCTGGCCCAGCGCATCGTGCGCCGCCTGCGTGCCGCCAACCCGGATCTGCCCATCATCGCCCGTGCGCGCGACAGTGTGCACGCCGCCGAACTCTATCGCAACGGGGCGAGCGTTGCCGTGCCCGAAACGCTGGAAAGCAGCCTGCAATTGTCCGAAGCTGCGCTTACCGAACTGGGCGTGGCTATGGGCCCGGTGATCGCCAGCATCCACGAAAAGCGGGACGAAATGCGCGAGCGGATCATGCGCGAAGGCGGCCTGGACGAAAAGCCGCGCCTGCGCAGCCTGTCAGCCAAGCCAGAGGTGTAAACGCGGGCTTTGGCCGGGCACTATTGCTCGTCTTGCGCATTGGTTGGAGGAAGGAGATGCAACATGACCAACCCCGCCAAGCCTGAAGATCAGCCGGCCAAGACCAAGGCTGATTTGCGCGAAGTGGCAGACGCCGGCCCGGATAAGGGCCGCGACCGCCGCGATATGGACAACACGCCGCGCGGCAGCGAAGGCGATACCCGACGCGCTTCGGGGATGAAACGCTAGGGAGCTATTCCGCCAGCAACCACCGCGTGGCGAATACAAAGGGGCGGTTGTCGGGCGGGCTGTTCAACCGGGCCACGCGGCGCACTTAAAAGCAGGTTTCATAGGCAAGGCGCGCCGTATTGCTGGAGAACATCGGGCGACAGCTTGCCACCCGCCCGCTTTCCCGGAAGGTCACCAGCACCGCGGCCCGGCCCTCCAACCCTTCGCGCAGGGCAGCAAGCGGATATTCCATTCCAGCCAATGCCACATCGGCTACGCGCAGGCTCTCTTCCGCCGGCGGCAGTGGGAAAAACCCAAACCGCACCGCCATGCCCTGATAAGGAAAGCCGGTGCTGACATAGAAGCTGCGTCGTCCCGACTGGGCGCGGTCGCTTTGGTAACGCACGATCAGGCGATAGGTCGCGGCCGTGTAATCCAGCGCCAGCAGCGGATTTTGCACGAAGCGGCCATGTGCCAGAGCATGCGCGCACAGCGCCTGCCCAGCCGCCTCCAGGAGAGAAGAGCATCCTGCCGTGCAGGCTGTCACCGCGCCTGTGGCGTCGACTGTCAATTCCAGCGGCAACCCGTCCAGCCCATCACCAAAATTACTGGCGAAGGGACTTAGCACCGCGTCAAGATTACCCAGATCAAGTAACCCTGCGCCGGTGACATCGAACCGGTCTTCCGTGAACAGCAGCGATGGCGGGGCAGCCGGTGGAGGCGGCGGCGGACGGGAAATGCGCGGCGCGGACGCCGCGATGTCCTGCGCTTCAACCGCAGGGGCAAATCCGCCCAAGACCGCCCCCGCCATCACGGCGAGAGCCGCCCATCGCCTCACGCCAGCAAGGCCTTCGCGGCTGCAATCGCGGCTTCCGCCTTGTCACCATCGGGTCCGCCGCCCTGCGCCATATCGGGTCGGCCGCCGCCGCCCTTGCCGCCCAGCGCTTCCACACCCGCACGCACAAGATCGACAGCGGAAAAGCGCGATGTCAGATCTTCGGTAACCGCAGCAGCAAAGGCCGCCTTGCCTTCGTTCACCGCGCAAATTGCGGCAACCCCGCTGCCCATGCGCTTCTTCGCCTGGTCGAGAAGCCCGCGCAGTTCCTTGGGATCGAGCCCATGGAGCACCTGTCCGGAGAATTTCACTCCGCCGACTTCCTCGTCCGCCGCCGGGGCCGCGCCGCCACCGCCGCCCAGCGCCAGCGCCTTTTTCGCCTCGGCCAGTTCACGCTCCAGATTGCGCCGTTCGTCCACCAGCGCGGCGACGCGTTCAAGCACCTCGTCAGGCGCGGTGCGCAGCGTGGCGGCTACCGCCTTCAGCGTTTCCTCGCGCCCTACGACCCACTGCCGCGCAGCCTCACCCGTCAGCGCCTCGATCCGGCGCACCCCGCTCGACACCGCGCTTTCGGACACGATCCGCAGCAGGCCGATATCGCCTGTGGCGCGCACATGGGTGCCGCCGCACAGTTCGACCGAATAATGCCGCCCGGTGCCCCCGGCATTGCTGCGGCCCATGCTCAGCACGCGCACTTCCTCGCCGTATTTCTCGCCAAACAGCGCCATCGCACCTGCGGCAATCGCGTCGTCGGGGCTCATCAAACGGGTGGTGACTTCGGCATTGTGGCGGATTTCGGCGTTCACCTCGGCCTCGATTGCGGCAATATCCTCCGCTGTCAGAGGCTTGGGATGGCTGAAATCAAACCGCAGCCGATCATCCGCGACAAGACTGCCCTTCTGCGTCACATGATCGCCCAGCCGGTTGCGCAGCGCCGCGTGCAGCAAGTGCGTGGCGGAATGGTTGGCGCGGATGCGGTCGCGCCGTTCGGCATCGACCTTCAGGTGCACTGTGTCGCCCACTTCCACCGATCCGTGCGTGATCCGGCCGTGATGCGCATGCAGACGGCCGAGCGGCTTGGATGTGTCCACCACCTCCAATTCCAGGCGCTTGTCACCCGTAATGCGCCCGGTATCGCCGGTCTGCCCGCCGCTTTCACCGTAAAACGGCGTCTGGTTGGTGATGACGACCACATCCTGCCCGCTGTCGGCGCGGGCCACTTCCTTGCCATCGACAACCAGCGCCACCACGCGGCCTTCGCCTTCGGTGCTGGCATAACCTGTAAATTCGGTCGCGCCTTCGCGTTCGGCAATGTCGAACCACACTTCGCTGTCGGCCGACGCGCCGCTGCCCTTCCACGCGGCGCGGGCGGCGGCCTTCTGCTGCGCCATGGCGGCGTCGAACCCGGCCTTGTCCACGCCAATGCCGCGCGCACGCAGCGCGTCTTCGGTCAGGTCATAAGGGAAGCCGTAGGTGTCGTAGAGCTTGAACGCGGTCTGGCCCGGCAGGCTGTCGCCTTCGCCAAGGCTGGCGGTTTCCTCGTCCAGCAGCCTGAGGCCCTTGTCGAGCGTCTGGCGGAAGCGGGTTTCCTCGCGCTCCAGCACTTCCTCGATCAGGGCTTGGGCGCGCGGCAATTCCGGATAGGCCTGCCCCATTTCCTGCACCAGCGCGGGCACCAGGCGGTGCATCAGCGGCTCGGCCGCGCCCAGCAGGTGCGCGTGGCGCATGGCGCGGCGCATGATCCGGCGCAGGACATAGCCGCGGCCTTCATTGCTGGGCAGCACGCCGTCGGCAATCAGGAAGCTGGTCGAGCGCAGATGATCGGCAATAACGCGGTGGCTGGCGGCCTTGTCCCCCTCGGCCTTGGCGCCGCTCTTGTCCTCGCTCGCAGCGATCAGCGCGCGGAAGGTGTCTGTCTCGAACACCGAATGCACACCCTGCATCACCGTGGCGATGCGTTCCAGCCCCATGCCCGTATCGATGCTGGGGCGCGGCAGATCGCCAACGATCTGGTCGGCTTCCTGCACATGCTGCATGAAGACGAGGTTCCAGATCTCGACGAAGCGGTCGCCATCCTCATCGGGCGAACCCGGAGGGCCACCGGCAATTGCGGGACCGTGATCCCAGAAGATTTCCGAACACGGGCCGCACGGGCCATCCGCGCCCATGGCCCAGAAATTGTCCTTCGTGGCGATGCGGATGATGCGGTCTTCGGGCAGACCGGCGATCTTCTTCCAGAAGCCAGCCGCCTCGTCATCGGTGTGATAGACGGTGACGCACAGACGATCCTTGTCGAGGCCCAGTTCCTTGGTCACCATGCCCCAGGCAAGCTCGATCGCGCGTTCCTTGAAATAGTCGCCGAAGCTGAAATTGCCGAGCATTTCGAACAGCGTCAGGTGCCGCGCGGTATAACCGACATTGTCCAGATCGTTGTGCTTGCCGCCGGCGCGCACGCATTTCTGGCTGCTGGCCGCGCGCGGAGCAGGCGGGGTTTCCAGCCCCGTGAACACGTTCTTGAACGGCACCATGCCCGCATTCACGAACATGAGCGTCGGGTCATTATACGGCACCAGCGGAGCCGAAGGCATGACCTGGTGATCGTTGGCCGCGAAATAATCGAGAAAGGCCCGGCGGATGTCGTTGGTGGATTGCATGGCAGTTGCGATTAGTTTGTGCGCGCGCGCGGGACAAGCGGATTAAGATGCGCTCTGTAATCGGGCGGTTGCATGAGTGGCGCTTTCTGGCTCCGCAGCGGCTCAGGCCTTGCGCGCCGAAACGATCCACCCCGCAGCCGGCATGGCGACGAGCCCATCGGCAAGGTTGGCGCGGGCAAGCTGGCCCACCCGCTCGAAGAAGGCGGCGCGTTCCTCGTCCGTCATGGCCTGCGCCGCCTTGGCTGCGGGGCCGATACTGGCGAAGTAGTCGACCGCATCGCTGACAGGATCGTCGCCCGCGCCGACAATCATGGGAAAATCGAACGGATCGATGGCAACCGCCTCCCACCCGGAGCCTTGGAGAATGGAGGCCACGCGCGCCCGGTCGGCAAAGGCAAAGGGGCCGGGCGCTTCGGGCGGCGCCGGTGGCAAAGGTTGCGGCAACAGGCGCGCGACATCAGTAAAGAAGGGGTTCTCTGCCGGAGAGCGGAAGCACGAAAACAGCAGATGTGCGCCGCTGTCCGCAAGCGCCGCCAGATGGCCGAATGCGGCCACGGGATCTTCGAAAAACATGACCCCGTGGCGGGATATCAGCAATTGCGGGGCAAAGCCTTGCGGCGCCTCCCACTGCGCGGCGTCGGCCAATTCGAACGCGGCATTGGCAAGGTTGGCACCGCGATCGCGTGCGGTAGCGACGAGATGGGGCGAGATATCGACGCCGATGACGCGCGCCGGGGCACGCGCCCGCGCCACCGCCAGCGCCAATTCGCCCGCGCCGCATCCGATATCCAGCACCTGCGCAAAGGCCAGACCGCGAAGGCGCTGAAGCAGCTTTTCGGTGACGGCAGTGAAGCTGCGGTCGGTGCGCCGCCATTCCGCAGCCCAGGTCTGCCCCTGCCCGCCTTGCCAATCGCTCTTGTCCATCCCCGCCCCTTGCTGGTTTGCCGTTATAGGTTTGGGAAATAGGGGCCAAGCGAGGTCGCCGCAAGCGCGCCGGGAAAGCCTGTTACCATGCAAAAGGCCGGCACTCCGCGAGGAACACCGGCCCTTTCCGTTTGCCAACGCCGAAAAGCCCGGCGTCCAAAATCAATCCTCCAATGCGTCATCCTCGGCATCGGGGCCGGTCATCATTTCTTCGGCCACCTTGTCGGTGCGGGTGCGGATAGCGGCTTCCAGACGTTCGCAGACTTCGGGATTATCCCTCAGGAACTGCTTGGCATTTTCGCGGCCCTGCCCGATCCGGATCGAATCATAGCTGAACCACGAGCCGGACTTCTCCACCAGACCCGCCTTCACGCCGAGATCGAGAATCTCGCCGATCTTGGAGATGCCTTCGCCATACATGATGTCGAATTCGACCTGCTTGAACGGCGGCGCGACCTTGTTCTTCACCACCTTCACACGAGTCGTGTTGCCGATAATATCGTCGCGGTCCTTGATCTGGCCGGTGCGGCGAATGTCGAGCCGAACCGAGGCGTAGAACTTGAGCGCATTGCCGCCGGTGGTGGTTTCCGGATTGCCGTACATCACGCCGATCTTCATGCGCAGCTGGTTGATGAAGATCACCATGCACTTGGAACGGCTGATCGAGCCGGTCAGCTTGCGCAGGCTCTGGCTCATCAGGCGGGCCTGCAGGCCGACATGGCTGTCGCCCATTTCGCCTTCGATCTCGGCACGGGGCACCAGCGCGGCAACCGAATCGACCACCAGCACATCGATGGCGTTGGAACGCACCAGCGTGTCGGTAATTTCCAGCGCCTGTTCGCCGGTATCGGGCTGCGAGACGATCAGTTCGTCAATATTGACGCCCAGCTTCTTGGCATAGACCGGATCGAGCGCGTGTTCGGCATCGACGAAGGCCGCGGTACCGCCCGCCTTCTGCGCTTCGGCAATCACATGCAGTGCCAGCGTGGTCTTGCCGGAGCTTTCGGGGCCATAGACCTCGATCACGCGGCCCTTGGGCAGGCCGCCCACACCCAGCGCAATATCGAGGCCCAGCGAGCCGGTAGAAATCGCTTCCACCTGCATCGCTTCCTTCTGGCCCAGCCGCATGGCCGAACCCTTGCCAAATGCGCGGTCAATCTGCGCGAGAGCTGCGTCGAGAGCCTTCTGACGGTCCACCTTGGATTCCTCTACCAGTTTCAGACTTGCAGCCATGACACGGCCCCCTTCCGGTTAACAAGAGTTGCGATCAACTTTCCAACTGGAATGCGTTGTATCTGCTTTGTTCCATAAGAACAAGGGGAGAACGAAAATTCCGCATGACAACCGCAAAAGGGCAGAAATCGGCGTTATTGTGCGGTGGCGGGGCGCACGTCCCAGGTCACTTCGCGCCGTCCGTTTGCCGGAACGGTCACTTCGGTGATTCGCTGCCCATCCTTCAACGCACTGCCGAACCGGCGGAAGGCCCAGTCCGAAGGGAAGCCCGCCGCCACCCGCACCGTCACAGAATGCGGATTGGCATTGGTGAGCGTGGCGCGCATCCGCGTCCAGCCGCCCTTGGCGTCACCCGGATCATGCGCAGTCAGCCGTTCGCACTGGTGCATGACCTGCGCGGAGGAGCCGACCGAGAATTCCACATCCTGCCCGCTGGCATAATCGCGTAGGTTTTCCTGCCCCACCAGCAATTCGCCCGCCGGGCCGGGTTCGAAAAGCGCCAGCGGGCCGGATGGCAGCGCCACGCCAAGGCCGTGTTCGCGATCATTCACGGTCGAAAACAGGATCAGCGTGTCGCCAAACTCGCTCATCTCGCCCCATGGCGTACAGGAGACTTCGTAGACATAGCGCCCCCGCACCGCATCCCGATCGAGGAAGGCAATCTGCTTCAGCCCCTGTGCCGCCACGGTGAGCCGTTCAGGAACGCGGTAGAGTTTCAGATCTCCCAACTGCTCCTCTGTAGCGAGCCACCCGATGTCCTGCGCCGTGATGCTGTCAATGGTCACCGCTTCCATCCGCATCATCATCGGGGCAGCCATTTGCGGCGGCGGAACCGCACCCCAGCCGCCCTTGTCATAGGATGGCACAGGCGATCCTGCCGCCGTGCTGCCCAGCGGATAGCAGGTAAGCGCCAAACGCCGCGCCTCTGGCGGATCGCTCAGCTCCTCAAAATCGCTCACGACATTCAGCGTGCCTGCTACGGCCATAAGCTCCGCATTTTCAAAGCTCTGGCCGTTGTCGTTGAGAATCGTGAGCCAGCTCACCAAGCGCAGGTGCACGTCGTTGCTGCCCCGCCCCTCCTGCAAGGTGGCGACATAGTTGGCCTGCCAGTCGAACCCCCAGGCAAGATAGGTGAGCGTCACGGTATAGGTTCCGCCCGCCTCGTCACGCGTGTCGATCGAGAACACCGGCTGCGCAGACAGGCCCGCAGGTGCCGCGTCGAAAGACAGGCGTTCGGGCACACCGGCGCAGCGCACCGCTTCGAAGCCGGCATCGGTTTGCAGCACCAGCCCGCCATCCGCGCGGGTGCGGATCACTGCGCTTTCCGCGCGCTCCTCGCCCGTGGCGGGATTGGTTCGCGTCACGCGCACGCGGTTGCCCAGCGTCCCGTCGACCAAGGCAGCGGGGCTGAGCAGGTCGGCATTCCGGTTCTTCTCGATCGTGCCGCCGGGCAGGCCGGTGACGATGGCGGAGACGGCGACCATCCCTTCAGCTACGCCGGTAAAGCGGATGGTCGATTCGCCCGGCGGCAGCGTGACTTGCCGCGTTTCCGAAATCATCGCGAAGCCTTGCGGCCAGTCGCGATCCATCGCCTGCCCTTCGCCCCGGTTCGGATCGCGGTAAACGGTTACCGCCAGCGCCTGCGGGGCGGAGGCGTCCACGGCAACGCGCTGCTGCGCGGTCGCGGGCTGCGCCGAAAGGGCTATCCCGGCCAACAGCAGCGGGAGGATGCGGCGCACCGCCCTACCCTCCGCCTCAATACTTCGTCTGATAGGTGACGCGCACCACGCGGCTGCCATTGGCGGGCACGCTGACGCGGTAGAGGCGGTTGCCGGCATTGATCTGCTCGCCCGGCACATCTTCGGCCGTCACGCGAAAATCGCGCGCCCACCAGCCGTAATCGAGGCCGCCCTGCGTCAGTTCCACCTCGACCGCTTCGGGTTTGGCATTGGTGAAAGTGTAGCGCATCGTCGTCTGGTAATATTCGACCACGCGCTCGACCTCGACCTCGCGGGTCGCTTCGCCATCGGTGATGACGCGGAAACGGGCGCTGCGTTCATATTCTGCCGCAGTGATGCGGTTGCGGCTTTCCACCTCGGCCTGCACGAACACATCGAAGGCGTCACCAGTGCGAAGCGAAAGCAGGCTGCCCATGGGCGTATGGCCAATGCCGTTCTCACCCACGAATTGCGGATTGCCCTGCGCATCGCGCTGGTAAAAGCGCACCGTGCCTGCGGGGAGCGCATCGCCCAGCCCGCCTTCCCGGCTTGTCGAAAAGCTGATCGCGGCAGACGCATTGACCGGGCCGCTATCGCTCGCCAGCCAGCCCACTGCGCGGCTGTAAACGCGCCGCGCGGGCACGCCCTGCACATCGAGAAAGCTGACCTGCTTGGTCTGGTTGTTGGCAATCGTGGTGCGCCCGGCAATGGGATAGAGGTAGAAATCGCCCAGCCGCTCGCGCTCCGGCGTCTCGGTGCCGGGGCGCACCATGTCGCGCCGGGGCTGCGACGAATAGGATGGCTGCGCGAAGCCGCGGTTGGGATTGCCCGCGACCAGCAGCGTGTTCGCCTGGTGGAATGTGGTGCCGGTGGTGTTGGTCAGCGTTACCCAACCCTGCATGTCCACCGCGCCGCTCTGTTCGTTGAACAGCGCAACATAGTCGGCCGACCAGCTCAACCCTTCGGTCAGATAGCGGATCGAAGCCGGACGCGTGCCACTGCGCGTGCTGTCGAGCGTGACCGAAAGCGTGGGCCGCGCGCGCAGATTGGCCGGAATCCGGTCAAAGATCACCCGCACAGGAAGGCCATCATCGCGCAGCACCTCGATCCGCCCGTTCACGCGGATGACGACCCCGCCCATGACCGAGAGCACTTCGGCCCGCTGCGTGGTTTCCGCGCCGGTCGCCGGATTCGTACGGATAATCGTGACTTCCTGCCCCACCGCCTTTTCCATCAGCTTTTGCGGCGTGAGCAGATCGAAATCGAAGTTCTGCTCCACAATGCCGGCATTGGCGGCGTTGAAGCTGAGCGTTTCGGGGCGGATCATGGCCGACACATCGGGGAAAGGCACGACCGAACGGCCAGCCGCAATGTTCAATTGCCGAACATCCTGCACAAGGCTCTGCCCGTTATTGTAGATCGTCACCGCGACATCGCCCTGCGCGGTCTGCTCATCCGCGGGATCGGCAAGGTTCGCGTCCTGCGCGGCGGCGTGGGCCGCCAGTGCGCCGGTTGCCACTGCGGCAAGGGCCAGCTTTCGAAGCATCATAATCCCATTTCCCCTCAACCCTTTAGCGCCTGTGTCGCATGCTATCGAGGCATCTGACTGACTGGCAGATGAACAGCCGTGCCTCCCTCATCCCGACGGAGTCAGCCGCCGCGCGCCTTGCCTGCCAGAATACCTGCGACCTTGTCGGCGATCTGCTGCACGCTGAAGGGCTTGGGCATGAAATGCATTGCCTCGATATCAATCTGGTTGCGCAGCTGCTCCTCGGCATAGCCGGACATGAACAGGATCGGCAGGCGCGGCTGCAATTTGCGGATCTCGCGCGCCATTGCGGGGCCATCCATCGCGGGCATCACGACATCGCTGACCACCAGATCGAACTTCTCGCCGCCGCGCACCAGTTCCAGCCCCTCGTCGCCATCGCTGGCGGTCACGATGTCGTATCCCTGCCGCGCCAATGCGCGTTCGGCTACCGCGCGCACCATGTCCTCGTCCTCGACCAGCAGGATGCGCCCGCCGCCCGACCAATCGCGAGCCGCCTCCTCGGCCTCTGCCTTCGCCAGTTCATCCTCGGTCACATTGTGTACCGGCAGGTAGATCGTGAAGCGCGCGCCCTTCACCTGCCCGTCGGGCGCCTTGGCGTTGCTGGCAAAGATGAAGCCGCCCGATTGCTTGACGATGCCGTATACGGTGGACAGGCCAAGGCCGGTGCCCTTGCCCAGCTCCTTGGTGGTGAAGAACGGCTCGAAAATCTTGCTCATCACCGCAGGCGGAATGCCGCCGCCGGTATCCTCGGCCACCAGCACGGTGTAATCGCCAGCAGGCACGATCTCGCTGCCCATGCGGCGGATATCCTGCGCTTCGACCCGGCGCGTGCTGAAGGTAAGCGTCCCGGTCGCGCTCTCGCCGCCGCCCTTGGCCTGTATAGCATCGCGCGCATTCACCGCCAGATTGATGATAACCTGCTCCAACTGGCGCGGATCGGCGCGCACCGGGCCCAGATTGCGATCGTGATGCACTTTCAGCGTGATTTTCGCACCCAGCAGCCGCTTGAGCAACTGCGACACTTCCGACAGGATATCGGGCAGTTGCAGCGTTTCGGGCTGCAGCGTCTGCTGGCGGCTGAAGGCCAGCAATTGCCGCGTCAGGCTGGCGGCGCGGTTCGAATTGGCCTTGATCTGCTGGATATCGTCGTAATCGCTGTCGCCCGGCGTATGGCGCAGCAGCATCAGGTCGCAATAGCCGATGATGGCAGTGAGCACATTGTTGAAATCATGCGCCACGCCGCCGGCCAATTGCCCCACGGCCTGCATCTTGGTCGCCTGCGCGACCTGCCGCCTGAGACGCGTTTCCTCGCTGGTGTCGGCCAGGCTCAGCAGCACCGCCGCCTCGCCCAGCCCGCGCACTCCGGCAAGGCCGAGGCTGACAGGCTCGTCCGGTTCGCTGCGCAGGCGCACGGCGATATCGCCGCTGCTGGCCGGGCCTTGCCCGAAACGGCGCACCGCGTCGGACATGGCCGTCTTGTCGCGCGCGATCACCAGATCGGACGGGTAAGGCGGCAGCGGGCGCCCCTCGATCCCAGCGGCGCGCATGAAGGCCGGGTTTGCGAACAGGAAATGTCCGTCGCGGTCAGTCATGGCGAGGCCGAGCGGCAACTGTTCGAGCAAGGCTTCGAGCTGCGGCGCCTGCCCGCCCCTGTCACCGGCCAACCCACCCAGCGCGGTTCCGGCGTCGAACAGCAGCATCAGAACCGGCTCCTGCGTCGCGGCCTCGCTGCCGGGTGCGAATTCCTGCGGATCGGCCAAGGGCACGTGGATAAGCGTTTGCGCGGCCCCCTTTCGCCCTTCGCGAGCGTAAAAGATACGGTCGCGTTCATCCGTCAGCAGCAGTGCGGCAAAGTCCATGCCCACCATACTGGCGGTCTCGTCGCCGCCCGCGCGCCGCGCAAAGGCAGGATTAGCCGCCCGGACCGCGCCATCGGCCCCTACAAGCGCGGCCGCGATCCCCGCAGCGCTCAGCATCCGGCCAAAGGCGCCAGTCACCTGTCGCGTGATCGCCACCAGCGGTTCGTGGCGCAGGATCGCGGTAAAGCGCCAGATCAGGTAATCATCCGCGCGGCCGCTGCGCACCGCTTCGGCTGTCCACGACCGGTCCTCGGCCGTCAGCGTGGTGACCTCGCCGCTGCTGCCGTCGCGCCAGGCCGCGCGCGCCATGCGCGCCAGCAGTTCGGCAGATGGCGCATCGACCGGCAGGCGCGGCGGCGCAAAGGCGGAGCCGAACCAGCTCTCATAGGCGGCATTGGCGCAGACGAGTCGATTCGCCCTGTCCGTAATCGCCACTGCCACGCCCGGTTGCTCGATCGCAGCGACCGTCACGGTCCAATCTGGCAGTGCCGGTTCAATCTGCGCCGATGGCGCCGCCTGAAAGCGCGAGGCGGCAAAGACGATCAGCCCCAGCACGGTCAACCCGCCGGCAAAGGCCAGCGTCACTACCGAACTGCCGCTGACGAGTTGAATCGCGGCAATGCTGGCAAGCACGGCAGCGGCAACCGACAGCGAATCGGTCAGCACGCTGGAGCGAGGCCGCGCGCGGTTTGCGGATTTCGGGCCGTTCATCGCGCCGCCCTTTGGTGATTGTGCATTCGCTGCCAGCCGCTCATTCAGCGGGCTTTAGCACTTTCGTCCGGCCCGGTCGCCTGGTCCATTTGCGCGCCACCAGAAAACGCCACAGCACGCCGGACAGGAAGTAGCCGAGAGCTGCGCTGACGATAGACAGCACGACAAAGCCGAATGCGGTGGCGCCCACGCCTTCCAGCACCTGAAACCAGCCGAAATCGCTCCACCTTCCGCTGGAAATCTCTGCCGTGGCGGTGCCGCCCGCCGCCGCATCCAGTTTGAGCATGAAGCGTCCGACCTTGTTGGCAATCACCAGCCAGAAAGGCAGGGTGAAGGGGTTGGTCACAAAGGTGATGAGCGCTGCCACCGGCACATTGGCCCGCAACGGCAGCGCCAGAAAGGCGGCAAGAAAAATCTGCCCCAGCGGAATGATAAACCCGGCAAACAGGCCCAGCGCCACCCCGCGCGGCACCGAGCGACGGGTGAAACGCCACAGTTCCGAATGACCAAAGCGGTGAGCGATGGGCGCAAGATATTTGTTGCGCACCATCTCCTCGCGCGTCGGCATCTTCGGCCGCTGGCCCTTCAGCCATGTCTTGAGCTTGCCTGTCGCCATTAACGCTGTTGCCACCTCGCGGCCGTGCCATACACCTTTTGCGCAGCCAATATAGTGACGAATAGCGTCAGAACGACGAACAGGCGCTTAACAGCGGCCAGAGTGATTTTGCCGCCTGCATCGTTCCGGCAGATTTGCAGGCTTCAGGACTTTTCGCGCATCAGGCGCGCCTTGTCGCGCTTCCAGTCGCGCTCCTTTATCGCGGCGCGCTTGTCATGCGTCTGCTTGCCCTTGGCCAGCGCCAGCTCCACCTTGGCCCGCCCGCGCGAGTTGAAATAAACCGACAGCGGCACCAGCGTCATGCCCTTGCGCTCCACCGCGCCGACCATCTTGTCGATCTCGCGCGCGTGGAGCAGCAGTTTGCGCATCCGCTTCGGTTCATGGTTGAACCGGTTGCCGTGGCTGAATTCGGGGATGTTGGCATTGATCAGCCACACCTGCCCGTCGCGCACCTCGGCATAGCTTTCGGCAATCGTGCCTTCGCCGCCGCGCAAGGACTTCACCTCGGTGCCAGTCAGCGCGAGCCCCGCTTCGAACACATCCTCGATCGTGTAATTGAACCGCGCCTTGCGGTTCTCGGCGACGATCTTCTTCTTGTCGAAGGTGACGGGTTTGGGACGGGCCATGGTGGCGGGCGATGTAGGCGTTCTGCGCGCAAATGCAAATCGCGGTGACTAGACCAGCCCCAGCGCTTCCATCGCCGCGTCCACCGCCGCCTTCGCCGCATCCGAACAGGCGACCAAAGGCAAGCGCACTTCGGGCGAAAACCAGTCGTGCAGGCGGCTGAGCGCATATTTGGCCGGCGCGGGGCTGGCATCGGCGAACATCGCGCGGTGCAGCGGATAGAGCCGTTCATTCAGCGCGCGCGCGGTATCGTAATCGCCCGCCAATGCGGCGGCGTGGAAATCGGCGCACAGGCGCGGCGCGACATTGGCGGTGACAGAGATGCAGCCGCGCTGCCCCAAGACATAGCCCGCCAGCGCCAAGGGATCATCGCCCGACAATTGGTTGAAATCCGGCCCCGCCCCCATGCGGTGCGTGACCACGCGGCTCAGATCGCCGCTCGCATCCTTGATGCTGACGATCTTGTCCGGGAAACGGCGGTGCAGTTCGATCACCGTATCGGGCAGAAGATCAGTCACCGTGCGGCCGGGCACGTTATAGAGCACGATGGGCAATTCGCTGCGTTCGGCCAGATAGCTGTAATGCGCCAGCAGCCCCGCCTGACTGGGCCTGTTATAATAAGGCGCAACCAGCAGCACCGCATCCGCCCCGGCAATCTGCGCTTCCTTGATGTGCCACAGCGCGGTTTGCGTATCGTTGCTGCCCGCGCCGGCAATCACCGGCACGCGGCCGGCAGCCTGTTCGGCGCAAGCGCGGATGATCGCGTGATGTTCATCATTGTCGATCGTGGCGGATTCGCCCGTCGTGCCGCAGGGCACCAGTGCGGAGGAACCGTTTTCGATCTGCCAGTCGACAAAACGGCGGAAGGCTTCCTCGTCAAACGCTCCGTCGCGAAAAGGAGTCGCCAAAGCGGGAATCGAGCCTGAGAACATGGTCATACCTCTTGCAATGTCCCGGCAAAAACGGGACTCATGGCGGGCCGGTGCGATTGCCGCCCACCGCGTTCAGGGCCTGATAAGGAGGAGGCCGCCAGAATGTCCAGCATGACTCGTGCCTCTTTCCTTGCTTTTGCACCCGTTCTTGTCCTGGCTGGCGCAGTCGCGCTGCCCGCAGCAGCAGGCGCGCAGGATGCGGCCGAATGGGACAATGCCCGCGCCAGCCTGGTGGCGCAGGGGCCGGGGCCGATGGCGGGGGAGATCAATCGCTGGCAGGCACTATACGAAGATCGCAATGCGCAGTTGCCGTTCGAACGCTATTCCAGCTTCCTCCTCGCCAATCCCGGTTTTCCCGATGAAATCACGCTGCGCACCCGCGCCGAACAGCGGCTGACGCGCGAATTCGTGAGCAATGAGGCCGTGCTGGCCTATTTCGACCGTTTCCCCCCGCTCGGCAATTTCGCGCGCGCGCATTACGCGCTGGCCCTGGCCGGGCGCGATGCGGCAGGCGCGGCTGCGCTGGCGCACGAGGCTTGGCGCGGCGGGGAAATGAGCGAAGTGGCAGAGGCCACGATCGCGGCAACTTACGGGGCGAATTTCACGCAGGATGATCACGATGTGCGGATGGACGCCTTGCTGTGGCAACGCGATGCTGCTGCTGCCGCGCGCCAAATCGCACGCACCAGCGAGGCACGGCGGCCGGTGTTTCAGGCCAGGCTGTCGATCCTGCAGGGCGGTGACGGGGCGACAGGCGATCCGGCTGCGCTGACCGATCCCGGATACCTCTACAACCGCAGCCGCGAATTGCGGCAGAAGGGCCGGCAGGGCGAAGCGATTGCGATGCTGGCCAACCGCGCGCCGCTGGCTGCGCGCCCGCGCGATCCTGCCGCCTGGATAGGCGAACTCCTCGCCGTGGCGCGGTTGGCCGACAACCGCAATGCCGTGCGCATCGCGGCCAGCGTTGACGATGCCTTCGCGCCGGACGAAGACATTTCGCAAGGCTCGTTCCGCTTGCGCGACGATTACACCTCGTTGATGTGGCTGGGCGGCACCAAGGCCTTGTGGGAACAGGGCGATGCCGCCGCCGCTGCGCCGCTGTTCTACCGTTATGGCGCGGCCGCACGCACGCCGCAGACGCGCTCCAAGGGCTTCTGGTGGGCAGGCCACGCCGCGGCGCGCGCCGGCGATACGGCAGGGGCCAACCGGTATTACGAAATGGCGGCGCAATATGCCGACCGGTTCTATGGCCAGTTGGCGCTGGAAGCGCTGGGCCGCCCCATGCCGAGCTTTGCCGCCATGCCGCAGGCCGAAATCTCGGAGGAGGCGCGCGCCGCCTTCCGCGCCCAGCCGATTACCCGCGCCGTATCCGAAGTGGCGCGCGATGCGCCGTGGAGCGTGGGCATTCGCTTCTACCGCGCGATTGCCGAACAGGCCGAAGGCGTGGAAGGCCACCTGCTGGTGGCCGAGCTGGCGCGCGAGATCGGCCGCCGCGACCTGGCGGTGAACCTGGCCGATGCCGCCGGGGCAGACGGGCTGGACGGCTTCACCGCGATCGGATTCCCCCGCCTGCAACATCCGCCCGGCACCTATTTCACGATGATCCACGCGATCGCGCGGCAGGAAAGCCAATTCGCCCAGAACGCGATCAGCCATGCCGGCGCGCGGGGCCTGATGCAGTTCATGCCCGCCACCGCGCAGGAAGAATCGCGCCGCGCGAACCTCTCCTATTCCGCAAGCCGGCTGATCGACGATCCGACCTATTCGATGCAGATCGGATCGAACCATATCGAACGGCTGCTGCGCACCTATAATGGCTCCTATCCGCTGGCGGCAGCCGCCTATAATGCCGGGCCGGGCAATGTGAACCGCTGGCTGCGCGAAAACGGCGATCCGCGCACCGGCGCGATCAGCTGGGTCGAATGGATCGAGAAGATCGGCTTTTCCGAAACGCGCACCTACGTCCACCGCGTGCTGGAAAACGCGGTGGTGTATGAGCATCTCTATCCCGATCAATCGAACAACCGCAGCCGCCGGATCAGCCAGTTTCTGCGTTGATCCGGCATGGACAGGGGGCAAACCAACCCGATCACGCCCGCAGGGCTGGCGGCGCTTAAAGCGCGGTATGACCATTTGCTGGGCACCGAACGCCCGGCAATTGTCGAAATCGTCAGCTGGGCGGCGGGCAATGGTGACCGCAGCGAGAACGGCGATTACCTTTATGGGCGCAAACGGATGCGCGAGATTGACCGGGAGCTGGCTTTTCTCGCCAAGGTGATGAAGCACGCCAAGGTGGTCGATCCCGCGCAGCAGCCGGACAAAAGCCGGGTGTTCTTTGGCGCGGTCGTCACCATTGCCGACGAGGACGATCAGGAGCGCACCCTGACCATTGTGGGCGACCACGAACAGGATGCCAGCGCCGGTCGCATCGGGTGGAGCGCGCCGATTGCACGCGCATTGCGCGGCGCCAGCGTGGGCGATGTGCGCACGGTGCGCCTGCCGGGTGGGGAGAAGGAATGGGAAGTGATCGCCATCACCTATCCTGAAAGGGTGTCCGCCTGATGGCCGAAGTGGTCAATCTGCGCCTCGCCCGCAAGGCAAAGGCCCGCGCCGACAAGGCTCGCATTGCGGATGGCAACCGTGCGGCTTACGGCGAAGGCAAAGCCGCGAAAGCGGCGCGGCAGGCGGATGCAAAGCGCGCTGCCGCGCTACTCGACAGCGCGAAGCGGGAGCGCGACTGATGCGCGGCACCTATGCCGAGGCGAGCGTGCGCCTGTATTTCCTCGACAGCGAGGCTGAAGGCGGCGGCGCGCAGACGCTGTTCTATGGCCCCCTGTCGGAAGCCGTGCGTTGGGCCGAGCAGCAACCGCAAGAGGTGCAGGCGGGCCTGTTCCTGGCGACGGACAATGATGTGGTGGCATGGATCGATTTTATCGGAGAGCAGGATTGAACCTGCGCCGCCTCGCCCTTCCCGTGATCGGGTCCTGCCTCCTCTCTGCGCCGGTTCTGGCGCGTGACAGCCTTGGCGTATTCGGCCAATGGGGCGCGTTTCGCGATCCGCAGGTGCCACGCTGCTATGCCATTGCGCAGGCCGAGGGAAGCGCATCTGCGGCGGGGTTTGCCACCGTCAGCCATTGGCCCGACCGGCAGGTGCGCGGGCAGGTCCATATCCGCCTTTCGCGTGCCATCGCCGGGCAAGACGGGGCGCGACTGGTGGTGAGTGGTGAGCGGTTTCAACTTGCGGGACAAGGCCGCGATGTCTTTGCCGCCGACCGGCAGATGGATGCGCGCATCGTGGCGGCGATGCGTTCAGCGGGCAGCATGACGGTGAGCGGGCGCGACCGGCAGGGGCGGCTGTTCACTGACCGCTATGTGCTGGCAGGTGCGGCTACCGCTATCGACGCGGCCACGGTCGGCTGCGCCCGCTCTGGATAAGCCTCTGCCTTTACGCTATAGGCCGCCGCAATCATGACAGACACCGCCCTCATGCCGATCCCCGGACAGATCGATCCGGTTCCCGTCGCGCGCGATATCACGCCGCGCGAAGATGGCCGCATTGACCTTATCGGCCTGCCGAAAAAGCGCATCGCCGAACTGTTCGAAGCCGCCGGGCTGGATGCAAGGGCTGCCAAGCTGCGTGCCAAGCAGGTGTTCCACTGGCTGTATCACCGCGGCGTGACCGATTTCGAGGCGATGACCGATATCGCCAAACCCATGCGCCCGTGGCTGGCCGAACGCTTTGTGATTGGCCGCCCGCAGATTGTCGAGGCGCAGGATTCGGTCGATGGCACGCGCAAATGGCTGCTGCGCACCGATGATGGCCATGATTACGAGATGGTGTTCATCCCCGATGCCGATCGTGGCACTTTGTGCGTCTCCAGCCAGGTTGGCTGCACGCTCAATTGCCGGTTCTGCCACACGGGCACGATGCGGCTTGTCCGCAATCTGACGCCGGGCGAAATTGTGGGCCAGGTGATGCTGGCGCGCGACGCGCTGGGCGAATGGCCGCGCGGTCGGATGGACATGCCCGATGAGGAGAGCGAGGCGGAATACACCTCCGATGGCCGCCTGCTCACCAATATCGTGATGATGGGCATGGGCGAGCCGCTCTACAATTTCGACAATGTGAAAGGCGCGCTGCAACTGGTGATGGACGGCGATGGCCTTGCCCTATCCAAGCGGCGCATCACCTTGTCCACCAGCGGCGTTGTGCCGATGATGGCGCGCTGCGGCGAGGAAATCGGCGTCAATCTTGCCGTGTCGCTGCACGCGGTGACCAAGGAAATCCGCGACGAGATCGTGCCGATCAACCGCAAATACGGCATCGAGGAACTGCTCGCCGCCTGCGCCGCCTATCCGGGTGCCTCCAACGCGCGGCGCATCACCTTTGAATATGTGATGCTGAAGGACAAGAACGACAGCGACGAAGACGCGCGCGAACTGGTCCGCCTGATCCGCAAATACAAGCTGCCCGCCAAGGTCAATCTTATCCCGTTCAACCCCTGGCCCGGCGCACCCTATGAATGTTCGACCCCCGAACGGATAAAGCGCTTTTCCGATATCGTGTTCGAAGCGGGCATTTCCGCGCCCGTGCGCACCCCACGCGGGCGCGACATCGATGCGGCATGCGGGCAGCTAAAGACCACCGCCGAACGCAAAAGCCGCGCCGAGCTGGACCGGCTGGCCGAGGAAAAGCAGGCCGCTTTAGGATAATTGCGCGCCTGCGGCGACCATGCGGCATCGGCCGCCGATCCATACCTTCCCGCTGGCGTCCTGTTCACACAGCACCCGCCCGTCCGCGCCGGTCATCCGCCCTTGCCCCGCGACATAGCGGCCTTGAGTCAGTCCGCTGGCAAACAAGTGCATCGCCAGACCCGCGTTGAAACTGCCGGTTACCGGATCTTCGACCACCTGCCCGTGTTGATTGGCGAAGAAGGCCCGCACCTCCCAATCCACCCCCGATCCCGGCGCGCCCGGTGCGGCAAGGCCGATATCGGTGCCTGCCGGTGCGCGTGCGGCGGGCTTGGCGACTAGCAATTCCTCGGCCGAGGCGAGCCGCAGCAATTGCCAGTTGGGCCCGTTGGCGATGTGAACAGCCTCCACCACGTTGCCCGTTTCGACCCCGGCAATCTGTGCTGCTGCGGCCAATTCGTCGGATGCCAACGGGCCGTATCGGGTGAAAGGCGGTGCCGCGAAGGCGAGAGTGTTTCCATCCACCCGCACCTCAACCAGTCCGGCCCCGCATTGCTGCACTACCATACCCTCGCGCCGAGTCTGCCCTCCTGCCATCAGCCACGCAAAGGCGCTTCCCAAAGTCGGATGCCCGGCAAAGGGCAATTCACCTGCTGGGTAGAAGATGCGCACGCGGTAATCGGCCGCCGGATCGGAGGGCGGCAGGAGAAAGGTGGTTTCCGAAAAGCCAAGCCACTGCGTCAGCCGCAGCATGGCCGCATCGCCCAAAGCGTCCGCGCCATGGACCACCGCCAGCGGATTGCCGCCAAGCGGGCCACTGCCGAACACATCCACCAGATCGAGTTTCATTGCGCGCTTGTCCTAAGCTGCTTGCACCTGCCCCGCGCAGGCTTCATCCTGCGGCAGCATGAGCGACCCCGATACCCTCGCCTTCTACAACCGGGAAGCCCCGCGCTACACGATCAGCGGGCGCGACGGACCCTCGCGCGATCTCGATACCTTCTTGAACAGGCTCTTGCCCGGTGCCCGGATACTGGAACTGGGATGCGGCGCAGGGCGCGATGCCGAGCATATGATCCGGCGGGGCTTTGCGGTGGTGCCCACCGATGGTTCTGCCAGCATGGCCCGGCGCGCGCAGGAACGGTTGGATATGCCGGTTGCGGTGATGACCTTTGACGAGCTGGAGGCCGAGGCCGAATATGACGCCGTGTGGTGCCATGCCTCAATCCACCACCAGCCGGGCGCAGGCCTGCCCGATGTTCTGGCGCGCATTGCCCGTGCGCTGAAGCCCGGCGGCTGGCACTTTGCGAATTTCAAGCTGGGAGAGGGCGACGCGCGCGACATGTTCGGCCGCCTCTACAATTTCCCAACCGCAGACGCCTTGCGCGCAGCATACCTCGCCGTGCCCGGCTGGCGAATCGTGGAGGCGCGCACCTATCAGGATGGCGGGCTCGACAAGGTGCTGCGCGACTGGATGGCGGTGACGATGCAGAAGGATCCCGCATGAACCCTGTCGTCCGCGCGATCTGTGCCGGGCAGCCGGTTCCCTTTCGCGGCGAGGAGGCGAGCGCGATTGCCAAACAGCCGCTGGCTGGCCCGGTGCGGATCACGCAGACAGGTGTTGCAGGCGATGCGCAGGCCGACCGCAAGCATCATGGCGGGCCGGACATGGCGCTGCATCTCTACCCCCTCGACCACATGGCCTTCTGGCGCGGCGAGCTGGGCGATCATCCCCTGCTGGCCGAACCCGGCAGCTTTGGCAGCAATATCGCCGTCCACGGACAGGACGAAATGCAGGTGCATATCGGCGACCGTTTCCGCCTTGGCACCGCGCTGATCGAGGTGAGCCAGCCGCGCCAGCCCTGCTGGAAGATTGCTCACCGCTTTGGCGACCCCAAAATGGTGCGCCGGATCGTGCAGACCGCACGGTGTGGCTGGTATTTTCGCGTGCTGGAAGAAGGCACGGCGCAAGCGGGCGATGTGCTGCATCTCGTCGAGCAGGGACAGGGCAGCATGACAGTTGCACGCTGCTTTGGCGCCATCTGGGGCCACCCGCGACAGGACCGCGCCGACACGCTGCGCGCCATCGTCGCCGTGCCTGCGCTGGCAGACAAGTTGCGCGGGCAGGTCGCAGATATTCTGGCAGGCCGCTGACGCTTCGTCGCGCCCACACAACGGCCTGTCCTGCCTTTGAAAAGACAACAATCCGTTCATCCCCGGTTGGGGAACAATGAACGAGAACGGTCATTGCCACTCATATCCAGACGGAAACGAAAGGACCGAACAATGCGCAAGACCATTCTCACATTCGCCGCCGCGATGCTGGCGATTCCGGCTGCGCCTGCCATGGCTGGTCCGCCCAGCTGGGCCCCGGCGCACGGTTATCGCGACAACCATCCGCAGGCGCAGTATTACCATGTCGCCGATCGCCGCGATTACCGCCGCGACAACCGCCGCATCTACGACGACCGCGGCCGTTACATCGAGCCGCGCCGCATCACCCGGCAGGACCGCGTCTGGCGCGGGAATGACGGCCGCTATTACTGCCAGCGCAGCAACGGCACCACCGGCCTGATCGTGGGTGCGGCCGGCGGCGCGCTGGTCGGCCGGGCAATTGACACGCGCGGCGAACGCGCCACGGGCACGATTCTCGGCGCAGCGCTGGGCGGCCTGCTGGGACGCGAGATCGATCGCGGTGAAGCGCGCTGCCGCTAAGGCAAAGTGCGACCGCGCGGGCAAATCTGCCCCCAAAGGCCACAAAATCGCTGCAATTCCGGGGCACAAATACCCGGATGGCGCGACAGCCACCGTCCCGCTCCCCCTTCGCGGGACAAGCGATGCCGTCCTTCCTGGCAGCGGAAGGGCGGCATTGTTGTTTGGGGCACAACAGCCTTTGTAAGGCATGGCCAATCCCTGCCCGATTCGTTATGGACAAAGTCAACGGGCCGCAGCGCCCCTTTCTGCCATCCGGGAGAGCCCCATGATCGAAACCGCGCTGGTTTCCTGCGACGACCATCTCGACCTCAACATGCTGCCCGCCGATGTGTGGACGCAGCGCATGGCATCCAGCTGGGGCGAGCGCACCCCGCGCCCGGTGGAACAGGAAAACGGCAGCGCGCTGTGGATGGCGGACGGGCAAAGCTGGGGCTTCTGGTCGGGCCGCCCCTTGCCCTTCAAGGGGCCGAAGCCGATCCATACCGCCTATGATCGCGGTGGGATCGAGGACCTTTCCGAACTGCGCGCCGGCCACCCGCATCTGCGACTTGCCGATATGGACCGCGACCAGGTGTGGGCGCATGTGATCTTCGGCCCGGTCACCTCCATCGTTACGCCGGACGAGGCATTCATGCGCGCCTGCTATGCCGCCTATAACGACTGGCTGTATGAGGATTTTTGCACCGCCGCGCCCGACCGCCTGCTGGGCGTGGCCATGCTGCCCCCGCATCCCGAAGCGGCGCTGGCCGAGCTGGAAAGGCTGGCGAAGGGCGGCAAATGCCGGCAGGCGAACCTCCAAATCGCGGTGTGCGAACCTCGGTTGGAAGATGCACGCTGGAACCGGCTGTGGCGTTTGCTGGAAGAATGCGGGATTGTCCTGTCCTTCCATGTCACCGTATTCCCCGGCGTGACCAAGGCGTTCGACAAGTACAAGGGATCGCCCGGCGCGACCTTCCTCCACGCCAAGATGTTCATCGAACAGTTCCTCGACCCGTTCGTCGACCTGTTCGCCTGGGGCATCCTGGAAAAGCATCCGGGCCTGAAAATCGTGATTGCCGAATGCGGCGCAGGCTGGGTTCCGTGGGTGGTGGAGGAGCTGGATTACCGTCACCACCGCCTGTGGGAATGCGCCGACTACTGGGACGACAAGGGCGGCATCCCGCACCAGATGAAGCCGTCCGAATTGTTCAAGCGGCAGGTTTACGGCACCTTCCAGCAAAGCGCGACGACGATGGCGCTGACCGATTTCTGGGGCCCGGAAAACCTGCTGTGGGCCAGCGACTATCCGCATCCCGATTCGATCTGGCCCAATTCGGTTGCCAAGATCGCCGAGCATATGGGCCATATGCAAGCCGATCAGGTGCGCGGGATTGTCGGCGGCAATGCCGCCAAGCTCTATGGGTTGGATCTGGCGAAGGCGACTGTTCGGGCCAAGCTGCCCATCGGCGGGAATCGCGCGGCGGCCTAATCCTGTTCATGCGCGGGCATGGGCAGCACCCGGCCGAGCAGCGGCAGAAGCAGCATCGCCGCACCCGATGCGGCCAATGCGGTCGCGACGCCGAAATCCTGCGCGACATGGCCCCACAGCCAGCTCCCCAGCGCCAGACCGCCAAAGGTCAGCGCGCTCGCCATGGCGACGATGCGGCCCACGGCGTGGCGCGGCGCCCACAGCTGGCTCGACACCGAAAAGCCCGACAACGCCTGCACCCAGCCCGCGCCCGCCACCACCAGCAACGCCAGCATGGGGACAAGGCCGGGCGCGGCGGCGACGCCAAGGCAAGCTGCCCCGTAAACAAGACCTGCGCCGCCGGTGATCGCTTCGGCGCTCAGGCGTTGGCGCAGCCATGTCGCGCTGGCTGCGCCGATCACCGCACCCAGCCCCAGTGCGCCGAGAAGCAGGCCATAGGTCGATGCGCCCCGCCCCAGCATCTGCGCCGACACCAGCGGCATCAGCGCCCAGGCGGCAGCGCCCGCAAGGGTGAACAGAAAGGCGCGAGACAGGATCGTGCGAAGCTCGCGCGATAGCGCGGCGGCGCGCAGCCCCTGTGTGATCATCGCCGCCAGCCTGAGCCGCGCTTCGGGCGGAGGGGAAGCGCCGCGCCATTTGGTGTAGATCGCCAAGGCGGTGGCATAAAAGACTGCCGCCCCGACAAAGGCCGTCTGCGCCCCGCCCGCGCTCACGATTCCGCCGCCCAGCGCGGGGCCAATGGCGCGCGCGGCGTTGAATATCAGGATGTTGAGCGCCACAGCCACCGCAAGCTCTCCTGCCGGAACGGCGCTGCGGATCGACGCGCCCATTGCCGGGCCAAAACAGGCTGCTGCGCAGGCGATTGCTCCGGTCAGCACGATCACCGGGGCTGCGCTCGCCATGCCCAGGCCTGTCAAGGCGATCAACAAGGCGCATCCCGCCAGCATGGTGAGATGGGCACCGATGATGATGCGCCGCTTGTCATACATATCCGCCCACGCGCCGGCGGGCAGCGCCAACAGCAGGATCGGCAGGTTGAGCGCGGTCTGCACCAGCGCCACAACATCCGCAGGTGCGCCGCTGGCGGTCAGGTGCCAGGCTGCGCCAACGCCTTGCACCGAATGGCCCAGATTGGTCAGCAGCACGCCGCCCATCATCAGCGCGAAGGCGCCGTGGCGAAGCGGGGCAAAGCTGCGGGGCCAAGGGGCAGTCATCGCCGCCGATCTGCGCCCGCGCCATCGGCAAGGCAAGCGCGATTGATTGCTTGTGCCAAGTATCCTTTTGGGATACCTTGCTGTCCATGCACAAGGCTGGTCAGAAAATCCGCGCCTGGCGCGAGCGTCAGGTGCCCCCCCTTTCAGCGGAGGAATTTGGCGCGGTCTACGGCGCGCCCGATGGCTGGCCCAGCCGCACTGTCTATGGCTGGGAAGTCAAAGGCAAGATCCCCCGCCCGCCTGTTCAACGCCGCCTTGCCGAATTGGGCATTTGCGATCCGGCCGACTGGCTGGAGCCCGCCCCGCCCGCCACTCCCCCCTTTCTGGATGACGATCCCGCGATGAACACCGCCGCCGAACAGACCGCCACGCACCCCTTTTTCGCAGCGCACACGCACGGCTTTGTCCGCGTCGCGACCAGCACGCCTGATGTGCGCACGGCCGATATCGCCTTCAACCGCGACGCGATCCTGGCCGAGGCGCGCCGGGCGCACGACGCCCATGTCGATCTGCTCGTCTATCCGGAAATGTGCCTCACCTCTTACATCCTCGATGATCTGGTGATGCAGACCGCCTTTCTGGAAATGGTGCACAGCGCGCTGGCCGACATTGCTGAGGCGAGCCGCGATCTGACGCCGATTCTGGTGATCGGCGCGCCGCTGATGGCGCAGGGGCAGCTGTACAATTGCGCGATTGTGATCGCCGCGGGCGAAATTGCGGGCGCAGTGCCCAAAAGTTACCTCCCCAATTACCGCGAATTCTATGAAAAGCGCTGGTTCGCGCACGGCCGCCATGTCAGGGGCGCGATGATGCAGGCGGCAGGTCGCAGCTTTCCCTTCGGCACCGACCTGATCTTTCAAAGCAGCGCGATTGCCGATTTTCGCCTGCATATCGAGATTTGCGAGGACATGTGGAGCCCTGCCCCGCCCTCGATCGAAGGCACGCTGGCAGGCGCCACGGTCTGCGCCAATCTGTCCGCCTCGAACATCGTCATCGGCAAGGCGGACAAGCGGCACCTGCTGGCGCGCAGCCATTCGGCGCGCACCTCTTGCGCCTATGTCTATTCCGCCGCCGGGCACGGCGAGAGCACCACCGACCATGCGTGGGACGGGCAAGGCTTCATCTATGAAATGGGCACCCTGCTGGCTGAAAGCGAACGCTTTGCCCTGCACCCCGAACTGGCGGTGGCCGATGTAGATTGCACCGCGATCATGGGCGACCGCATCCGCAACAAGACCTTTGACGATGCGATAGAGGCCGCAGGCCGTCCGGCTGACCGGTTCCGCACCGTGCCGCTGATCCACCATCCGGCGCGTGGCGATATCGGCCTGATCCGCCCGCTCGCGCGCTTCCCCTTCGTGCCCGACCGGCTGCACAAGCTGGACGAGGATTGTTACGAAGGCTTCAACATCCAGGTCGACGGACTGATGCGCCGGATGGAAGCAACGCGGCCCGAAAGCCTGGTGATCGGCATATCGGGCGGGCTCGATTCCACCCACGCGCTGATCGTGGCGGCCAAATGCTGCGACCGGCTGGGCCTGCCGCGCACGATGATCCGTGGTTACACCATGCCCGGATTCGGCACGACCGATCACACCAGGGGCAATGCGTGGAAGCTGATGCAGGCCTTTGGCATCACGGCCGAGGAAATCGATATCCGCCCCGCCGCCACGCTGATGCTGCGCGATATCGGCCACGCCTTTGCTGATGGCGAGCCGGTATATGACCTGACTTTCGAGAATGTGCAGGCGGGCCTTCGCACCGATTACCTGTTCCGCCTTGCCAGCCAGCACAAGGGCTTTGTGATCGGCACGGGCGACCTGTCCGAATTGGCGCTGGGCTGGTGCACCTATGGCGTGGGCGACCATATGAGCCATTACGCGGTGAATGCCGGCGTTCCCAAGACGCTGATCCAGCACCTCATTCGCTGGGCGATCCGGTCCGAACAGTTCAGCCACGATACCGACGAAGTGCTGCAAGCCATCGTCGATACCGAAATCAGCCCCGAACTGGTGCCGGTGGGCGCAGACGGCGCGGTACAGAGCACTGAAGGCACGGTTGGCCCCTATGCGCTCAACGACTTTTTCCTGCACCACATCATGCGCTGGGGCCAGAAGCCGTCCAAGGTCGCGTTCCTTGCCTGGCACGCCTGGCGCGATGCGGCGGCAGGTGAATGGCCGCCCTTCTTCCCCGAAAACGCGCGCACCGAATATGACCTGCCGACGATCCGGCACTGGCTGGAGAAATTCCTCTGGCGCTTCTTCCAGACCACGCAGTTCAAGCGCAGCGCGATCCCCAACGGGCCCAAAGTGTCGGGCGGCGGCGCGCTGTCCCCGCGCGGGGACTGGCGCGCGCCCAGCGACGCGGTAGCCACCGTATGGCTGGAGGAACTGCGCGCGAATGTGCCCGAAAGCACAAGGATAGACTGAGCGGGAAGCTCAGCCCCCCGGCGTCACCCGGATGACCGCGCCATCAGCCTGATCGGTGAGCAGATAGAGCGCACCGTCCGGCCCCGTGCGCACATCGCGCCAGCGCTGGCCCAGTTCGCGCAGCAGATGTTCCGGCCGCCCGATCGGATGCCCGGTCGCATCGGTTTCATAGCGCAGCACGCCTTGGGTAAAGCTGGCGAGGAACATATCGCCGCGCCATTCTGGGAACAGATCGCCGCTGTAGAAGGTAAGGTTGCCGGGATTGAGCGAGGGCGGGCCGAAGGCAAGCACCGGATCAACCTTTCCCGCCACGCCGCGAATCGCTTCCTGTTGCTGCCCGTTGTAATGGAAGCCCTGCGTCACGGCCATCCAGCCGTAATCGCCCCCGCGCATGATGCGGTTGACTTCGTCCCCGCCGCGCGGGCCGAATTCGCTTTCCCACATCTCGCCGGTGAAGGGGTTGATGGTGAGGCCGAGCGGGTTGCGGTGGCCGGTTGACCACACTTCGGGCGCATGGCCCTCACGCCCCACCCACGGATTGCCTGGCGGAACGCTTCCATCATCGTTCAGCCGCAGGATCTTGCCGAAATGGCTGGCCGTATCGGTCACCAATTCGCCGTAATTGCGATCCCCGCTGGTAATGAACAGATAGCCATCGGCATCGAACAGGATGCGCCCGCCAAAGCTGCCAAAGGCCGGGCCCTGCCCGCAGCACCGCTCAGGCTGCGTCATCGCGCCATACCACGGCGCGGCGGTAAAAATTATTTCCCAGCCGGTC
This sequence comes from Alteraurantiacibacter lauratis, assembly GCF_037154155.1. NCBI lineage: Bacteria > Pseudomonadati > Pseudomonadota > Alphaproteobacteria > Sphingomonadales > Erythrobacteraceae > Alteraurantiacibacter > Alteraurantiacibacter lauratis. Next base: position 14,355 of record NZ_JBANRN010000011.1, on the reverse strand, counting down.
AGGCTCGCTCCGCCATCCCAGCGCGCACGGGCGACCATCAGCGCCTGTTCATTCTCGTTCGCCGGATTATTGCCCGAATAGGCAAAATAGATCAGCCGGTTGCTGGCAAAATCGGGATGCAGCGCAATGTCGTTTAGGCCCGCAATGCCCAGCGTATACATTGCGGGCAGGCCGCCAATCGGATTGGGATCGAGCACGCCATCCCGGATCACGCGCAGGCGGCCGGGCCGTTCGGTGACCAGCATGTCGCCATCGGGCGTGAAGACGAAGCCCCACGGATTGGCAAGGCCGCGCGCGACCACTTCGGCGCGGATTGGCCCATGCTGCGTGGCCAAATCCCACGGCCCTTCGGCAAGCGGCCCGCCCTGAAATGGCGGGGCCATGGCCGGGCGTGTCGGCGGCGGCGGGGCTGCATTCTGCGCCAGCGCCGGTGCGGCTGCAGACAGGTTGCACAGGGCCAGCGCCGCCACAGCGGACACCAACGGCAAAAGCTTCATGATGAAAGTCCCTTTCTCCCCAAAGCCGCGCCGCCACACAAAGACTGTATGGTCGCGCCGCCCTTTTGCCCTATCCTATTGCCGGGTCAGTCATCGCACAATGACTTTGTCCGAAATTTGGTTGAGCTGTCGCCAGCGCGTGTCTGGAGGCTATGACGGAAAGACATATGTCTCTGGAGCCCCACGAAAAATCGGTATTGGTCACCGGCGCTGCCCACCGATTGGGGGCTGCCATCGCCCGTGCCTTTGGCGAGGCGGGCTGGCATGTGGTGCTGCATTACCGCGCGTCGGGTGCAGCGGCAAAGGGGCTGGCACGGGCGCTTCCTTCGGCCGAGACGGTGCAATGCGATCTGGCCGATGGCGATGCGGCAGTGGCGATGGTGGAGGCGCTAGCCGCCCGCCTGCCCGATTGGCGCGTGCTGGTGAACAACGCCTCCACCTTTGCCGAAGACCGCTTCGACGCGCTCGACCCGCTTGTGAATGCCGAAGCGATGGCGGTGAACGCGGTTACCCCGGTGCGCATGGCGCAGGCCTTTCTTGCCCAGGCACGCAGCAAGGCGGGTCGGCGCGTGATTCAGCTAACCGACCAGAAGCTGCGCAATCCCAATCCGGACTTCTTCAGCTATACGATGAGCAAGCACGCCGCCGATGCGGCCGCGGTCATGCTGGGGATGTCGTGCAGGGGCGCGGACAGGGTATATCGCCTTGCTCCCGGCGCGATCCTGCCCAGCCATGACCAGACCGACGCGGAAGCCGAGATTTCGCATCGCATGAACCCGCTCGCCCGCCGCACCGGCGCGGACGAAATTGCCAATGCCGCGCTGTTCCTCGCTACCGCTCCGCTCGCAAGCGGACAGGCACTCTACATCGATTCCGGCCAGCACCTGCTGTCGCAGCCGCGCGATGTGCTGTATCTGGCCCGGTCGGGAGATGCCGGTGCGGGCTGATACGGGCGGGAAATGATCGCTTTCCGGATCAACCGGGCCGGCACAGGGGGTCTTGCGCAAAGCACGCAGCGAGGAAATCCAGAAATTACCGTGTGCGAGCCGAGATATGGTGCCCGCTGGGAAGCACGGCATGGATGGGCATGGGTTCAGGTTCAAAATCCGGCAGGACCGGCAGCAAGCGACCTGTCGCAAGATCGTCCTCGAACAGCCAGCGTGCGCTTTGCACAATGCCCGCCCCCGCCAGCGCGGCGGCGCGCAGCGTGCTGGGGCAATTGGCGCGCAGGCGCCCGTTCACGCGAACGCTGCGCCCGCCGGTGAAGTGCCATTCATTGCCTGCGCCCAGCAACGAAAACAGCACACAATCATGATCTTTCAGGTCAGCCGGGATAACAGGCACCCCCGCACGCGCCAGATAGTCCGGCGATGCGGCCAGCATCCGCCGGGCCACGCCGATACGCCGCGCGATCAATTGCGAATCCACCAATTGCCCTACGCGGATGCCCATATCCAGATTGTCGGACACAAGATTGAGCGCCCGGTCGGAAATGACCAGTTCGACGGAAATGCCGGGGTGGCAATCGAGGAACTGCTTGACCATCGCCGCCACCTTGCGCTCCGCCAGGGATTGCGGACAGGTCACGTGCACGAGTCCCTTGGCCTGCGGCGCAGCGCTGATCAGCGCCTTGGCCTCGTCAATCGCCGCCAGCGCCTGTTTGGCAGCATCGTAGAATCTCTGCCCTTCCTCGGTCAGCGTCAGCGACCGGGTAGTGCGCTGGAAAAGGCGGGCTTCGAGATGGCTTTCGAGCGCGGCCACCTGCTTGGACACGGTCGATTGCGTCACGCCCAGGCTGTGGGCTGCGGCGGAGAAACTGCCGGCTTCGGCCACGGCCACAAAGGTTTGCATCCATTCGGCGATCATTGATGCGCCCATCGAATAGGTTTTATTCGCATCTGCCAGCTTATCTTCGCGGCATGAATAAGTATAGTTGGCGGTGCGTGCCGCTATCGGGCTGCCGCTGAAAAGGCCAGAAGGGGTTGAAATGGCCACGGATGCATCTGCAATTCGGGATCAAGCCGCTGTTTCCGAAGACGAAAATGCCTCGACCGGCCGGAAACCGCGCAAGCGGCACGCGCTTGCAACGCGCATCTGGCACTGGGTGAACCTTGCCAGCGTGGTGATCCTGTTCATGTCCGGCCTGAACATCTCGAACGCGCACCGCTATCTTTATTGGGGCAAGTGGGGATTTTCGCCCGATCAGGCCTGGCTGGCGGTGCCGCGCTTTCCGGGATGGATGACGATTCCCGATTACTACAGCCTGGCGATTGCGCGCGACTGGCACGTGCTGTTCGCCTGGGTGTTCGCGCTGAACCTGACGCTTTACATGGCGGTGTCGCTGGCAAACGGGCATTTCGTGCGCGACCTGTTCACGCGCATTTCGGAATGGCGGATTACCAATATTCGCGCAGACATTGCCGCCCATCTGCGCCTGCAATTCGATCACGCCGGGGCCAATTTCAATTTCTTGCAAAAGGTCGCCTATTCCAAGGTGATCTTCCTGCTCCTTCCGCTGATGATCTTCACCGGCATGGCAATCAGCCCCGGCATGAACGCGGCGGCACCGTGGCTGCTCGACATATTCGGCGGGCGGCAGAGTGCGCGGTCGATCCACTTTATCTGCGCATGGGCGCTGATGGCGTTCCTGCTGCTGCATGTGGCGCTGGTGCTGCTGTCCGGCCCCGCAAAACACTTGCGCGACATGATTTTCGGAGGGCAAGACGATGCGGCGGCGTAACTTTCTGGTCGCGGCGGGCGCGGCCTTCCTCGCCGGGTGCAACAAGGTGGACGAAAGCCGCCTGTTCGGTGCGCTGGTGGACGGAGCGGAAAACTGGCACCGCGGCATCCATCGCGCACTTGGCATGGGCCGGATTACCATGGCGCCCGAATACACCAGCGCCGATATCAGCCCTTTCTTTCGCGGCAATGGCACAACCCAAGTCGGCACGCCCGAATACAACGCCGCACGCGACACCGGCTTTGTCGATTGGCGTCTTGCCATAACGGGCCTTGTCGAAACCCCGCTGTCGCTCTCGCTCGACGATCTGCGCGCCCTGCCGCAGCGCACGCAGATCACCCGGCACGATTGTGTAGAGGGGTGGAGCGCGATCGGCGAATGGACCGGGCCGCAATTGTCCGAAGTCCTCGCACTGGCAGGCGTGAAGTCCGGGGCGCGCTTTGCCGTCTTTCGCTGCGCCGATGCCCTGCGCAGCGGCCCCTATTACGAAAGCTGCGACATGGATGATGCCATGCACCCGCAGACAATTATCGCGCATCTGTTGAATGGCCGGCCGCTTCCTGAACGCAATGGCGCGCCCCTGCGTATGCGGATCGAACGGCAATTGGGTTACAAGCATCCCAAATATCTGACCGGCATCGAATTGGTCGCCAGTCTCGACGGCATCGGACTTGGCAAAGGCGGCTATTGGGAGGATCACAACGGCTACCAATGGTATGCAGGAATCTGACCGGCACCCGCACCCGCCCCTGCATTGACTCGTTCCCGTCACCCTGCAAACCTTGCAGCCGGAACCAACAGGAGGGAGACGGAACCGGCCATGTGGCTTTTGGACAAGATGCTGCGCAAGCTGATCCGCGCAGGGCAGCTGATCATCACCGACCATGATGGCAAGGTCTACCAATATGGCCCCGGCGGCGGCACTGCGGAAAGCGGCGACGCGCCCATTCGCATCCGTCTGACCAATTCTAAAGCCGCCAACCACATCGCCCGCTATCCGCAGGTGGGCGCTGGCGAGGCATTCATGTGGGGCTGGCTGGAAGTGGAGCCGCCGCACGATATCCGCGACATGATCCTGTTCGTCACCGCCCAGTCCAAGGCGATCGGGGACAAGGCGTTGCAACCGCAGGGGCCGGTAAAGCGCCTGATTCAGAAGGCCGCAGCCAAGGCGGATTCGATCAATCTGAAAGGCAAGGCGCGCAAAAACGCCGAACATACCTATAACCTCACCCGCCGCCTGTACGAGCTGTTCCTCGACGAGGACCGGCAATACACCATGGCCTATTACCGCGATGCGGACCCGGCCAAGACCAGCCTGGAACAGGCGCAGCGCGACAAGAAGGCGCATATGGCGGCCAAGCTGTATATGCAGAAGGCGCGCGAAATGGACCGGCCGATGCGCGTGCTCGATATCGGCTGCGGCTGGGGCGGCTTTGCGCTCTACCTCAACAAGCATTACGGCTGCGAAGTGCTGGGCGTGGCGCTGGCGCCCGATCAGATCGCCTTCTGCAAGGAACGCGCGAAAGCCGCCGGGGTGGACGACAAGGTCAAGTTCGCGCTGATGGATTACCGCGATGTCGAAGGCACGTTCGACCGGATCAGCTCGGTCGGCCTGCTGGAACATGTGGGCACGCCGCATTATCCGCAATTCTTCGAGCACACGAACAAGCTGCTCGCCCCTGATGGGGTGATGTTCAGCCATTGCTGCGGGCGTGCTGGCCCTCCCGGCTTTACCGATGCCTGGACGCGAAAATACATCTTCCCCGGCGGCTATATCCCGGCGCTGAGCGAGCTGGTGACCCAGTCCGAACGCTATGGCTGGCAAGTGATGGATGTGGAGGCGATGCGCTTCCACTACTCCTACACGCTGGAAGAATGGTACAAGCGCACCGTGATGCACCGCGAGGAAATCACCGAAATGTATGACGAACAGTTCTACAAGATGTGGCTGTTCTATCTGGCGGGGGCGGAGCAGTCTTTCCGCAACGGCACGCTGGTCAATTGGCAGATCCAGTATGTGAAGGATCGCGCCGCAATCCCAATGACGGGCGAATATGTCTACGAGGAAAGCGCCCGCCTGCGCGCGGCGGAGGAACCGCCCGTCTGGCACCTTGACCCCGCGCTGAAACAGGCGGCGGAATAGAGCAGCAGGTCTGGCTTAATCGGGGCTCGAAGCGCACCCCAGGCATTTAACCACAGTCGGATTGAGCCGCAGCCGCGCTTCGGCAATTGCGTCTCCGCAGGACAGGCAAAAGCCAAATTCGCCGCCTTCAATTCGCTCAAGGGCTGAATGAATGGCAATGCGCTCGGTTGCGCGACGGCGTTGCTGGGCAAGCGCCATCGCCTGCATTTGCATGGCGTCGATCCGTGAAAGTCGGCCGACGCTCTCCTGATCGAGGGCGACCGGGCCGCGATCGCCCGCACTCAGGCGATCCTCCTCCGCGATCTCTGCGAGCCTGCGCTCCAACAGTTCGCGAAACGCGGCACAATCGATCGCCATGTCAGCGCACCAGCAGCACCGGCACGTGCGTTGTGCGGATCATGGCGGTGGTCGTGCTGCCAACTATCAGCGTGCGGATGGGTGAGTGGCCATAAGCGCCCATTACCAGCATCGCCCCCTGGGTCTGCCCGACAACGCGAGTGATGATGTTTTCGGGTTTGCCGCTTTCCAGCGTCATCGTGACCTCACGCCCGTCGTCCAGCTGCGCGGCGGCGTCGCTCAGCGCGCGTCGGTGGGCCTCGTTGTCGCTGTCAGCCATCACGATGTTAACAGGAATTGCCGCAAACAACGGCGATTCCACCAGGCGGCCAAGCGCCCGCTGCGCAGCGGGGCTGGCGTCATAGGCAAAGACGATGCGGCGCGGCTCGGCATATTCGCGCGGGGCGACCAGCACCGGCTTGGCGCTGCCGCGTACCACCCGTTCCAGTTTCGATCCGATATGGCCGGTCGCATATTCATGGCCGGCGCCGCGCTTGCCGATCACGACAACTCGCGCATCTTGCTCGCGCTCAAGAATGGTTTCGACGATACCACCGTGGCGGTGCAAGGTGCGCACATCGAAGGCGCCCTTCTCGCGCAGTCGCTTTTCGCCCGCTGCCAGCAAAAGGCGGCCCCTTTCGATCTTGAGCCGTGCGTCCGCCGCTTCCAGATTGACGAGTTCCTCCATCAGGCTGGATTTGACCCCGAGGCCAATAGCCCCGGATAGGTCGCCGCGCGCGGCCACCGCATCGCTGCGCTGGACCACATGGAGAAGTTCAACCGGCATGGCGAGGCGCTTCGAAGCCCAGGCGGCCAGATCACAGACGCTGTCAGCGTAGCTCGATGCGTCGATACAGGCGAGGACGTGTTCCATTGGCTTGCTCCTCTCAATGCGCGCCAAGCTGCTCTTGGGCGCCCGGCTTGTCGTGTAGGGCATAGCGATCAATCATGGAGGCGCTGGCTTCGTTGAGGCCGACCACCTTGACGTCGGTGCCTTCGCGCCGGAATTTCATAATCGCCTTGTCGAGCGTTCCGACCGCCGAAATATCCCAGAAATGCGCTTGGGACACGTCGATCACCACCCGGTCGAGCACTTCCTTGAAATCGAAGGCATCCACAAAGCTTTCTGAACTGGCGAAGAACACCTGCCCCGATACGCGGTAGTGGCGCGTCAGCCCATCCTGCGACAGCTGCGATTCCACGCTGAAGATGCGCTTGACCTTGCTGGCAAAGAACAGGCCGGACAAGATCACCCCTGCACCCACGCCTTGCGCCAGGTCGTGCGTCCAGACTGTGATGATCACCGTCGCAATCATCACCACCGAGGACTGCCACGGATGATGGCGGATGTCGCGGATCGAGCGCCACGAGAAAGTGCCGATCGACACCATGACCATCACCGCCACCAGCGCCGCCATCGGAATAATGGCCACGACTGGCCCCAAGACGACAATAAGGAACAGCAAGAAAACGCCCGACACAAAGGTCGACAGGCGCGTCTCGCCGCCCGATTTCACGTTGATAACCGATTGCCCGATCATCGCGCAGCCGCCCATGCCGCCGAAGAAGCCTGTAACGAAATTGGCAATCCCCTGCCCCTTCATCTCGCGCTGCTTGTTTGAAGGCGTGTCGGTCAAGTCGTCCACGATCTGTGCGGTCATCATCGATTCGAGCAGGCCGACGGCCGCCATCGTTGCCGAATAGGGCAGGATAATCTGCAAGGTTTCCAGCGTGAAGGGGACGTCGGGGATCAGAAAGCTGGGCAGCGAGTCCGGCAATTGCCCCATATCGCCCACCGTGCGCACATCGAACCCGGCATAGAAGGCCAACGCCGTCAGCACGGCGATCGCGACCAATGGCGAAGGCACAGCCCGTGTCAGGTAGGGAAACAGATAAATGATCGCGAGGCCGCCGGCGACCAGCGCATAGGTCAGCACCGGGACGCCAATCAATTCAGGTAATTGCGCCATGAAGATCAGGATCGCCAGCGCGTTGACAAAGCCGGTGATAACCGAGCGCGAGACATATTGCATCAGCAGATGGAGCCGCAGGAAGCCTGCGATTAACTGGATCAAGCCCATCAACACGGTGGCGGCAAAAAGGTACTCAACCCCGTGATCGCGCACGAGAGGCAGAATAAGGACAGCAATGGCAGCCGTCGCGGCTGAAATCATGCCGGGCCGCCCACCCACCAGCGATATAATCACAGCGATAGAGAATGAGGCATACAGCCCCACGCGCGGATCGACCCCCGCGATGATCGAGAAGCCAATCGCCTCGGGAATCAACGCCAGCGCCACAACGATCCCGGCAAGGATGTCCCGCCGGGGATTGGAAAACCATTCGCGCCGCAGCACGGAAAGATCGAACATGCAAAAAACCTGACTGCACAATGCACGACCGGCCTGCCCGTATCGGCGCCGGAACGGCGCGGCGATAACGATGTGATGCATGAATGCCGGTCAGGAAAGGTTGTCCCGGGGATAGGCGCCGGGCCGAGCCACCCGGCTTGGCCGGGTCCGGTGGAATGGCGCGGCGATTAGCAGTGCATGGGCAATGCTGCAAGTGCGAGAATGCCGGTGGCTGCCCGTTCAACAGGCCACCAGTGCTGAACGCATACAGGCCGCGCTGCTGCAATGGTGAGAGGACCAATCGACCAGACACCCCCATGGTGCGATCAGCTCGCCGCTCAGTATGCGGGTAGAAACCCACCGCGCTCTGCCCTAGGCTGGCAGGATGACTTCGTCCGAAAAGCTGCTCGACAAGCTCGTTGCCCGCCTGCTCACCCAGGGCACAATCACGCTGCACCATGCCAGTGGCACCAGCACCACGCATGGCACACCTACACCGGGCTTTCCTGACCTTGCCTTGCGCCTTGCCGATACCCGCGTCGCGCGCGATGTGCTGCTCGATCCGCGGCTGGGCCTGGGGGAGGCCTATATGGATGGCCGCTTCAGCGTGGAGGGCGGCGACATCATGGATTTCCTGTCGCTCGTGCGGGCCAACAACCCGTGGGAGAAGAAGGGCCGCCTCGCCCCGCCCAGCCCCTTGCGCGCGCTGACCGGCAAGGTGAAGGCCGCGATCCGTGCGGTGAACAAGCCAGGTTCGTCGCGTCGCAATGTCGCGCACCACTATGATATCGGCAATGCGCTTTACCGGCTGATGCTCGATGCCGATCACATGCAATATTCCTGTGCCTACTTCCCGCGCGACAACATGACGCTGGAGCAGGCGCAGGAGGCCAAGCTGGCGCATATCGCCGCCAAGCTGAAGCTGGAGCCGGGCCTTCGCGTGCTCGATATTGGCTGTGGCTGGGGCGGGATGGCGATTTTCCTGGCGAGCCGCGCCGGCGTGACCGTGCACGGTATTACGCTGTCGCAGGAACAGCTCGCCCTCGCCCACGAGAGGGCGACAGCGGCAGGTGTGGCCGACAAGGTCACTTTCGAGCTGGTCGATTACCGCGATCTGGCCGCCCGCGAAGTGCAATACGACCGGATCGTGTCGGTCGGCATGTTCGAGCATGTCGGCGTGCCGCAGTTCGAAACCTTCTTCCGCGCCTGCGCCACGATGCTCAAGGATGACGGCGTGATGCTGCTCCACACGATTGGCCGGATGGGCGGGCCGGGGCGCACCGATGCGTTCACCGACAAGTGGATCTTCCCCGGCGGCTATATCCCGGCGCTGTCGGAAACCGTGGCGGCGAGCGAGAAAGTGCGGCTGATCGCGGCCGATGTGGAGATGCTGCGGCTGCATTACGCCAAGACCATCCGTCACTGGTATACCCGGACGCTGGCCCATCGCGACGAGATCGTGGCGCTGTTCGACGAGCGGTTCTTCCGGCTCTGGACCTTCTATCTGGCGGGAGCCGCAACCAGTTTTGAATGCGGCGCGATGTGCAATTACCAGATCCAATATGTGAGGAACCGTCATGCCTTGCCGCTGACGCGGGGCTACATCGAGGAGTCGGAGGCAAGTCTGCTTTCGCACTGCTAGCAACCGTTGCACGCGAGGCTTGCGCCTGCTAGCCGCCCGCCCGACTGTTGATACCCTAGCGGAGTGCCTGCTGCCATGTCCGATATCAAGCGTGTTGTCCTTGCCTATTCCGGCGGCCTCGACACCAGCGTCATCGCCAAGTGGCTCTCCGTGGAGCGCGGGTTGGAGGTCGTGACCTTCACCGCCGATCTGGGCCAGGGCGAGGAGATTGAACCCGCCCGCACCAAGGCGCGCGCGATGGGCATTCCGGATGAGCACATCTTCATCGAAGACCTGCGCGAGGAGTTCGTGCGCGACTTCGTCTTTCCGATGATGCGCGCCAATGCCCGCTATGAAGGCGACTACTTGCTGGGCACCTCCATCGCCCGCCCGCTGATCTCCAAACGGCTGGTCGAAATCGCGCACGCAACCGGCGCCGATGCCATTGCCCACGGCGCAACCGGCAAAGGCAACGATCAGGTGCGCTTCGAACTGTCGGCCTATGCGCTCGATCCCGATATCAAGGTGATCGCCCCGTGGCGCGAATGGGATCTGACCAGCCGCACCGCGCTGATCGCCTGGGCCGAAGCGCACCAGATCATGGTGCCCAAAGACAAGCGCGGCGAAAGCCCCTTCTCCACCGATGCGAACCTGCTCCACACCTCGTCCGAAGGCAAGGTGCTGGAAGATCCGTGGGAAGAGACACCCGACTATGTCTACTCGCGCACGGTCAACCCGGAAGACGCGCCAGACCAGCCCGAATACATCACCATCGAATTTGAACGCGGCGATGGCGTGGCGCTGAACGGCGAGGCGATGAGTCCGGCGACCCTGCTGGCTGCCCTCAACGACCTTGGCCGCAAGCACGGCATTGGCCGGCTGGACCTTGTCGAGAATCGCTTCGTCGGCATGAAGAGCCGGGGGATGTACGAGACCCCCGGCGGCGAGATCTATGCCCGCGCCCATCGCGGCATCGAACAGATCACGCTCGACCGCGGCGCCGCCCATCTCAAGGACGAGCTGATGCCGCGCTATGCCGAACTCATCTACAACGGCTTCTGGTTCAGCCCGGAGCGCGAGATGCTGCAGGCCGCGATCGACCACAGCCAAGCCAAGGTCACCGGAACGGTGCGCCTGAAGCTTTACAAGGGCCTTGCCAGCGTGGTCGGCCGCAAGTCGCCCCATTCGCTGTATTCCGAGGCGCATGTCACCTTCGAAGACGATGCCGGCGCCTATGACCAGAAGGATGCGGCGGGCTTCATCAAGCTGAACGCCTTGCGCCTGCGGCTGCTCGCCAGCCGCGACCGCAAGCGCTGAATTGCCCTGCCTTGCGGTGAAGCGTTGACTTATCCACCCTTGTCCACTGGCCATTTTGGCAAAAGTGGATAAGTGCAACGCTGCCACCTTGCTCGACTCAGATCGCAGGCGCATTCTCCACATATCGGAAGCCGAAACGGTACGCCGACCGAAAGATTGCTCCGGCAATCGGAAGGAACCGGCGCCCGCAACAGCTGACGAGACAAGGGCAAAGCACATTGCGGCGCCTGTAGGACAGCAGGGATGCGCCTGAGAGGGACATACCGGCATTCTGCAAGCTTCGTAACCGCGCTTACCCTTGACAACGACCGGAGTTGAAGCCCCGGCCCCCGATGCAAAGGCCACCACCGCCAGGGTGAAGGCCACGCCAAGGTGGCAGGACCGCAAGGCACCGGTCGCGGAGAGCCCCAAGGGCAAGGGAAAGGTCCGCCGACCATACCCGGCCTAAAGGTCAATCCGGCACCGGCGCGAGCGCCGGGCGATGATGCGGCATGGCTTGCCAAGCCGCGAAGGCCGGGCGTGAAGTGTTTCGCAGCAGCGAGGCCCACACGCCGGTGAGAGTGGGGTCGGCAGCAATGCCGGCCCCATTTCCGTTTCGGCACTCTCCCTTGTCGAAGCCCAACACACAGCCCCGATTCTCCCCCGGAATGCGGCCAATTGTGGCCGGAAAGGGGCAGGATGAAGCGCGCCTTATGGCATCCTGCACCTCCGCCGCCTAAAGGCACCCCCATGACGGGCCTCAAACCCTCCCTTGCCAGTGGCCGCGCGATCACGCGCATCGCCCTTGGCCTTGCCGCCAGCTTGGCGCTGGGCCTGACGCTGGCCGATGCGGGCCGGGCGCAGACCGCGCCCGATGCGGTCGCTGCCAGCGCGATGGCTGTGCCTGTCGCCGCCAGCCAGCCCACCACGGCGGAGCATGGCCCGACCTTCCAGCCCTCCGAGCAGGCAGCCCTCGCCATCCCGCAAGCTGACCTGCCCGTTGCCGAAGCCCCCGCCGCCACCCCGCTCGGCACCCCGCTCGGCTCTGGCATTGCCAGCTTCTACGCCGACCGGTTCCACGGCCAGCGCACCGCCAGCGGGGAGCGCTTCGACAACCGCGCGCTCACCGCCGCGCACCGCACCCTGCCCTTCGGCTCGCGCGTGCGGGTGACCAACCCCGCCAACGGCGCCTCTGTCGTGGTGCGCATCACCGACCGCGGACCGTTCACGCGTGGCCGCCTGATCGATGTCAGCCGCGCCGCCGCCGAGGAGCTGGGCCTTGTCCGCGCAGGCCACGGCACGGTGGAGCTGGAGCTGCTGGAAGACTGATCGCCCTTCCCGCCCTCCCCCAAATCCAACACGACCTTGACACGCTGGACTCTGCGTCCACTTCGCAACAAGGTGTAACCGGCTGATTTTCATCCCCTTTTTCAGCAATTCCCGCACAGACGACACAGCGAAAAAGCAAAAATCTTCTTACACCTTCGCGCAACAATCATGCGCCACAATCATCCACGGCTGCCGCGCTTCATTTCCTCCTCCGCCTGCGCGGCATACCAGCTTTCTGACCGGGCAAAGCGCGCCTCGGCCTCCTCCGCCGCGTCGCGGTCGGCAAACAGATCGACCTCGCGCCCCGGCACCGGCTCCTCCGGTTCCCACGCAAGACCCGCGCTCTCGATCCGCTCCAGCAGCCGTTCGAACGCATCGGAGGTGTATTCGCGCGCCATCTGGTTGCGCCCCACACGCCACGGATTGGCCAGCACCCATTGCGCCAGCCGATTGTCGAACCGGCGCACCGTGCCCACCAGCTCGCCGTGGTAGAAGCGCTGCTCCTCCACCCCGTTCAGCGCGCGGTCCATCACCGCCTGCGCCAATTGGCCAAAGCCCATTTCCAGCGCGACTTCCCAGCCGAGGTCAAACGGCGTCTTCTTCAGCCGGTTGCGCAAGGCATAGGCGCTCGCCCGGCTCATCCCCACCGCGCGCGCGGCGTGTGAGACGCTCTGCGTGGCGGCCAGTTCGCGCAGGAAAGTCACCATCTTGCCGCGTGTCCATTCGTTGCGGCGCACAGGCCGGGCCTTGGCGGGGAGTTTGGTGGCGGGGGTTTCGGATTCGGTCGGCATGGAGGGTGATCCTTTTTTCGGGAGTGGGCGCTCACAGGGGCGCAGAGGCACAGAGGGAGTGAGGCACCACCAAGTCCCCCTCCCCGTGCGGGGGAGTCGCAGACGTCCCGCAGGGACAGCAGTTAGGGGGGGGTTATCGAGCGGGCGGTAGGGGCGCTTGAGGGCCAAGTGAGGGAGCAGCCCCTACCCTGCCGCCGCTGCCTGCCGCAGCATGGCCACCTGCTCCGCGCGCCGCGCCGCCATCCGCGCCGCCTGCGCCCGCTCCTCCACCAGAGCGCGCACCGCAGGCGAAAGCCGCCCCAAAACCGCGATCTCCATCCGCGCAACGCGGGTGAGCGTATCCTCGGCAGGCGTAAGGGGGTTGGATGCGGGCGTCTCGGCCTCAAGCAGCGGAGCGGCAGGCCGGTTTATCGCAGCGCCGATGCGGCCAGCGTCGACATGGCCCACCCAGGCGCGGTGAAAGGTGACATGCTCTTGGGAAGCGACCGGCGTGACGGGGAGGGAATAGGGGGAAACGGACATGGATGGCCTCGCAGCGCAAAGGGGTTTGGCTGCGAGAGAGGTATGGATTGGGGGGTGTAGGAAAGGGGGTAACAAACCCCATCCCCTTGACCAACAGCACATATCAAACCACGAAGATTGTCGTTCACACGCGGAGGAATTCAGATGCAGATCATTGATCGGGTAGATATAAATTATTTTCGATCAATTTACTCAATATCTTTGACGAATTGTCAAGATGTAAATGTAATCACTGGATCAAATGACTCAGGTAAATCGAATCTCCTCAAAGCTCTAAATCTTTTTTTCAATGATGAGGTCGAACCTCATAGCGATTTTGAATTTTTGAGAGACCTAAATCGTGATCGTGAAAATGAGGCTCGATCTGCCAAGGGCCGCATGACCATCTGGATAAAAGTCCATTTCAATAATTTTCTAGGATGGCGATCCCTTCCTCCTCAATTTGCGCTCAAGCGCACATGGAATAGATACGAGGACAAACCTCAAGACAGCTATTCAGAAGATATCCCAAGTACAACGATGGGCAGGTTTCTGAATAAAATCCGATTTCATTACATACCTGCCGTAAGAAGCAGAGATATTTTCTCTGATCTGCTCGCAGATCTACATGACACTCTGGTTCAGGACGAGTCTCAAGGGCTAAGAAACTCCTCTAGGGTCTAAACCCAATCAGCCTCTTGAAATTCAGTGCGTGTATTGATTCAGAGTGTCTCCGCTGAAGCAGGAGAC
>NZ_JBANRN010000010.1:0-127257 GCF_037154155.1 Alteraurantiacibacter lauratis | reverse complement strand
TCTCCTGCTTCAGCGGAGACACTCTGAATCAATACACGCACTGAATTTCAAGAGGCTGATTGGGTTTAGACCCTAAGCCTAAGCTCACATCAGAGCTGATCGACGCCATTGCTAAAGCACGATCCGAGAGACTGCCCGCTGAAAGAAGCGATACCGTTGCAGGCTTGATTGCTGCCTATCGCCGAAGTCCGGAATGGCAGAGATTGGCCAAAACTACCAAGCCGACTTGGGAAATGTGGCTCGGGCGCATCGAACAAGAATTTGGCCAAGCTCGCCTCATCATCTTCGAAGATAGGCGAGTGCGAGGAGATATTCTGAATTGGCGAGACCGCTGGGCTAACAAGCCCCGAAGTGCCGATATGGCAATTCAGGTTCTATCTCGCCTGCTGTCGTGGGCGATTGATCGCGGGCTTCTGACGAACAATCGAGCAAAGGGCATCAACAAGCTGTATGATCACGACCGCTCCGCTCTAATCTGGGAGCAGAGCCACTTTGATCTTTTCATGCCCCACGCCAGCATCGAAGTTCGAGAAGCTGTCGAACTTGCGGCTTGCACAGGGCTGCGACGCGGAGACCTCATCAAATTGCCTTGGGACGCAGTGGGCGAACATGCAATCATCTGGAAGACCAGCAAGAGCCGAGGCAAAGCGAAAATTGTGGTGCCGCTGACCCCGGAGGCCAAGGCGATACTGCAAAGGATCAAGGATCGTCACTCGGTCGAGATGGCTACAAAATCGGAGAAAAAGCGAAAGCCGCTGCCACAAACGGTCTTGTCTAACCAGAGTTGGCAATCTTGGACGGCCTCCGGTTTCGGATCGCGCTTCAATGATGCCAAGCGGGCTTCCGGTATCGAAGTCAACTTTCACGATCTTCGCGGGACGTTCGCTACTCGCTGCATCATGGCTGGTCTGACGGATCAGGAGGTAGCCGATATCCTTGGTTGGACTACGAAGGATGTGGCTTCAATTCGGGTCAAGTATGTCGATCAGGCGAGGGCCGTCGTTGCGATTGCAGACCGTATCCAAAGGGTTTCGCTGTAAAACACCTGTAAACCAGTTACACGGAGGCGCGCATAAATGATTGAAAAAGTGGTCGGGGAGACAGGATTCGAACCTGCGACCCTCTGCTCCCAAAGCAGATGCGCTACCAGGCTGCGCTACTCCCCGACACGGGAACCGATCTTCCGCGCGCCGCCCGATTGCCTGGGGGCGGCACGCTTGCATGCGGGGGTGGTGGGCCCGGCAGGATTCGAACCCGCGACCTAGCCGTTATGAGCGGCCAGCTCTAACCGCTGAGCTACAGGCCCGGCACCATGTCCGGAAGGCTTGCCCCCGGTCCGCGCGGCGTGGACTAGCCGCCAATCGGGCGAGTGGCAAGTTAGTCCCGCACAACCTGCGTCATCACCTCGCGCAGCGAAGCAGGGGCCACGCCCCGCCGGTCGAGATAGGCGAACACCGTGCGCCACCAATCATACAGCCGATCAAGATCGCTCTCGCTACGCACATAGGGCGTATGGCCGGGGCGCAGCGACGGCGAATGGAACGAAAAGACCAGCAACGGCAACCCGTCGTCCAGCGCAATGTCAATGCCGCGGATCGCTTCTTCGGCGCTGATCCCTTCGGGTGTCAGCGGAATGCGTTCGAGCAGCCCCAGCCGCGCCAGCACGCCGCGCAGTTGCGGCAGGCGCCACAGCCGGGGAAAGATCGCGTCCCCCTGCCGCCGCAGCAGCCCCCAATAGATCGTGGTGAGCGGCAGTTCGAGCAGTGTGCGCTCGTCATCCAGCCAGTAGGGATGAAGCGGAAAGCCGCGAAAATCCGGGCCGCCTGTGCTCGAATAATCGAACAAGGGGCGCACCGAGGTGTCGATGGCGATGCCATGGCGCGCCAGCATGGCCGCGCTTGCCGCTCCCACGCCGTAACGCCCGGCGCGGTAGCTGATCGGGCTTATCCCGAAATTGCGTTCGATCGCATCGCGCAGGGCGGAGAACTTCGCTTCCTCCAGATCGGCGGGCAGATTGCCCGAATAGCTGTTGGCTTGCGTCATATCCTCGGCAAAAGGCGGGTTTACCCAGGGGTGCAACTGCACGCCCACCTCGGCGGTGCCCGATGCCAGCGCGGGCTTGAGGATTTCGGCGGCACGCGGCGAATTGGCAACCGGCCAGTCGATCAGCCAGACAGGCGACACGCCGTTGTTCTCGCAGAATTGCTGGAACTTGGCGAGGCGCGGCAAATGATCAAGGCCATAGGTGTCGCGGCCCAGCGGCTTATCCCAGTCAAACTCCTCCTCGGTGTCGATGGTCAGCACAAAGCGCGTGCCGAACCCGTCCCGAAAGCGGGCACGGGCACGGCTTGGCGGTCTTTCGACCAGACTGCGCAATGTCCATTCCCCTTGCTCGCGCGCGCTGAGGCAGGTTCAGGCCGCGTCTTCACCCCTTTCGGCGGTGCTATGGGCCTGCTCCGGCGCGGTCAATAGGGGCAGGGTTAACGCCAGATTATCCGCGCAAATTTCCAAGGAACCTCCCGCTGCCTCGGCCTCTGCGCGGGCAAGGCGCAGCGCGAATCCGGTCCCGAACATCGTGGCGCTGAGCAACTGGCTCTTGTCCTTTCGCATCGGGGCAAAGGGATCGTCCTGCGCGGCGATGGATCGGGGCAGATTGCAGGTGAGCGTTACGGCGGGGGAGGATGGCTGCGCCGTTGGCTCAAGCTGCGCGTGCAGATGCTCGCCCGGTGCCACCGCGCCGGCCAGCGTTGCCAAGATGCGCCAGACCAGCAGCAGCAATTCCTCGCGCGCCAACGGGGTTGGGAAAGCGTCACCCGTCGCCTGAAGGGCAATGGCCGCGCCGCGCGGGCGCAGCACGCCTTCCAGCCGCCGCAGCGTTTCGGCCACCGCTTCGTGCAAATCGGCATCGCCCTGCGCCAGCGCCAGCGCGCCCGATTCCAGGCGAGCGAGCCGATCGACCTCCTCAAACGCGGCGAGCAGCTTTGCCGCGTCCACCGCGATTCCGGCGGCCAGCGCGCGATAGGCGTTGGGTGCGGGGCCGAACACCTGCTGCTGGATCACCTCTGCAAAGCCCTGAATGGCGTTTACCGGAGTGCGCAATTCGTGGAGCGTCTGGCGGATGCGGTCTTCGCCGCTATCGGGGGACAGGTCTGCCGTTGCAGGCGGCGCAGCGGCAAGCGGCAGCGGTTCCTGCCAACGCCGGGCGCGCCCGCGATACCCGGCGAAATGACCCGTAACCGGCGTAAATTCAGGCTCCGCATCGATCCGCCATGTGCCGCTGACTGCGCTGGCCGCATCGATTTCCAGCCGGGCCGCGCGCAGCGGCTGGCGCAGGTCGAACGCGCTGGCGGCGCCTTGATCCAGCACTGCCAGCACGCCCGGCCCCTCGCGGCTCAGCAGCATCCCTACCAGCAGCGGGGCGATGTCGGCATCGGCCGCGGCAATTCTTCCGTCAACACCCGTCCGGAAATCGAAGCGGTCGATCATCGGGTTTCCGGACGTGGAAGCTGGTCCGCCGTCTTCTCCTTCCAGATCGCCCAGCGGCAGGCGGCTCTCCTCGGCGCTGCGCAGGCGGCCTTCGCGAAAGGCCTCTATCCGGTGCAGCAGCGCGCGGATGCCGTCGCGTTCGGCAGGCGGGAAGGTTCCCGGCCCAGGGGCCGGTGCCGGTGTCGGGGCCTGTGCGGGGGCCTCTGTATGGGGCGCTATCTCCCCCGGCACAGGCGTTCCATCGGGCGCAGGCAGCGTCATGTCGGTGACGCCGAGCGAGCCCAGCAAACGCGCAACCGATGGTGGTAGGTCACGCCGGTGCCGCAAGAACCCGCGCGCCATCACCGGCAGGCGCGGCACCAGATCAAGCCATTCGGCCTCGTCCAGCTGCGCTATGGCCATGGCGGCAGCCGCGCTGCGCACATCCCCAACCGCCAGATGCGCCACAAGGTGCCGGTTGCGCAGCCGTTGGCCCGGTTCGCGCAGGATCCGTGCGCGTTCCGCATCGGGGATAAGGCGCGCAAGCTCGTCCAGCCGCCGCCAGCCGAGATAGGCCAGCAAGTGCGGGTTATGGCCCGCCAGCGCCGGTTCGATTACGCGCCGCTGCCATTCATCGGCAGGAACCAGTTCCACCCGCGCGGCAAGGCTGCGGTATTGGGCGGGTGACATATCGCCCGGCGCGGCAGGGCGGCTGCCCAAAAGGTCGATCACCTGCCGGTATTGGGTGCGCGCGGCCCTGTCGCCCGAAGGGGGGGCACGCAGCACCGTGGCAAGGCGATCATCAACCTGCATGGACATAAGACAGCGTGGCGCGCGAATCCGGCTTGAGTGCGGGCGTGATTACCCGCAGCCTTGCCATAGACGGCAGAAGGTTAAGGCGCATGACCGCTTCGCGCCGCGTTGCAAAGCGGGACAATTGCGGTCATACACAATAATATTTCCACAATCCGACCGATTGCGCGCCTATCATGTCGCACCAAGCCCTGATTGCACTGATTCGATACAGGAAAACCCCATGCCAACCATGGACGCGATTGACCGGAAGATCCTCGCAGTTTTGCAGGCGGAGGGGCGCGTTACCAATGTGGAACTGGCCAGCCGCGTCGATTTGACCGCGCCGCCCTGCCTGCGCCGTGTGCGTGCGCTGGAAGAAGCGGGCGTGATCCGGGGCTATCACGCCGATCTGGATCCTTCCAAGCTGGGCTTTGCCATCACCGTTTTCGCCATGGTGTCGCTGCGCAGCCAGGCGGAGGAGGATCTTCGTGCCTTTGAAAACCACATCAGGGCGCTGCCGCAGGTGCGCGAATGCCATATGCTGAATGGCGAGATCGACTTCATCCTGAAAATCGTGGCGCACGACCTGCAAAGCTTTCAGGAATTCCTCACCAGCCACCTGACGCCTGCGCCCAATGTCGCCAGCGTCAAGACCAGCCTTACTATCCGCACGGCCAAGCACGAACCGGGTGTGCCGTTGGATTGACGCGGCCCCTCTCACCCTGATAGTTATTGTTCATAACGAATGGGGAGAGGTTTTGGGTGAAAGACAAGGCCATTCGGCTTGCCGTGGTGATTGCGGCAATGGTGGTTCCCATCGCCTCTGCGGCGCACCATTCCTTTGCCGTGTTCTTTGACGAGACGCGCCAGATCCGGATCGACGGCACGGTGGCCTCGTTCCGTTTCACCAACCCGCACGCCACCATCGTGCTGAATGTCCGCGGCGAAGATGGCCGCGCGCACGAATGGCGGGTGGAAACCAATGCGCCGGTGGTGCTGCAACGGCGCGGCTGGACGCGCGACAGCCTGCAAGCCGGCGACCGCGTGGTGATCGACGGATGGCCCAGCCGCGACGGGCGCAATTACATGCGGCTGCGCAGCGCCACGGGGGCAGACGGGCGCGCGATCGGCGCGGCACCCTTCAGCACAAACGATGATTAAGGCCGCCCTCTTCGCCGCCGCGCTGGTGCTGGCGATGCCGGTGGCCGCGCAGGATGGCGTGCCCGATTTGTCTGGCTTCTGGGGGCCGGATTTCGTGACTGACACCTCGATCCGGATGCCCGATCTGCTGGCAAAGCTTCCCGCCGATGCCGTCTTGATCGAGGATGCGGGCGCGGCCGAGTTTCCACGCGGGGAATTTGGCGGGCTGGTGTTGACGCCCGAAGCCGCCGCCCATGCGGCGCAATGGAATGCCGAACAGGAGATGGCGATTGACCGTGTCTGCCTGCCGCCAAGCATCGTTTATGGCGTGCAGGGGCCGTTTCCCTTTGAAGTGCACCAGACGCCCAGCCTGATCGTGTTCAAATACGAATATTTCGATCAGGTGCGGCTGATCCACATGGACGGGCGCGCCGTGCCGGATAATGTCCCCCTGTCCAAGGTCGGCTATTCGGTGGGCCGCTGGGAAGGCGATGATCTGGTGATCGAAACCCGCCGCATCGCCGCCAGCACCATCACCAATAACGGCCTCGACCATACCGACGGGATCGTGATGGTCGAACGATACCGCAAGTCGGATGACGGCACGCGGCTGAACGCGACGCAGTGGTTCAGCGATCCGGCCGTGCTGGAAACCGACGGGGCGCGTTACCTCACCTGGACGGCGCGGCCGGGGCAATATGTCTACCCCTATGAATGCGATCCCAGCTTTGCGCTGGAATATGCGCGGGTGGGGGGCGAGTAGGATTGCCCCGAAGCTTACGAAATTGACATCGTGACGATGCGCAGTTTGCAGCGCAAATCACTGCCATTGCTGCGAAATTGGCGCGTTTTGCGAAGTTGACACTTTGCGTATCCACTTCAAAGCCGGAACCGACATTGGGAAAGAGCCGCGCGCAGCCTGATGGCGGCACGCGGCTGTAGGACAGCCCTGTTTTCCGCGCCTATCCTTCGCGCTTGGCCAGATATTCCTCCAGCCACTTGATCGAATAGTCGCCGCTCAGAATGTCGGGCTGCTGGATCAGTTCGGCGTGCAAGGGGATCGAGGTCTTGACCCCTTCGACCACCATTTCCTCCAGCGCGCGCTTCAGCCGCATGATGCAGCCTTCGCGGGTGCGGCCATAGACGATCAGCTTGGCGATCATGCTGTCGTAATAGGGCGGGATCGAATAGCCGGCATAAAGCCCGCTATCGACGCGCACATGCATCCCGCCCGCCGGGTGATAGGCGGTAATCTTGCCGGGGCTGGGGGTGAAGGTAAACGGGTCTTCGGCGTTGATGCGGCATTCGATCGCATGGCCGGTGAAGCGCAATTCGTCCTGCGTCACGCTCAGCGGTTTGCCTTCGGCAATGCGGATCTGTTCGCGCACCAGATCGACCCCGGTAATCGCTTCGGTAACGGGATGTTCCACCTGCAGGCGGGTGTTCATTTCGATGAAGTAGAAATGCCCATTTTCCCACAGGAATTCGATCGTGCCCGCACCGCGATAACCCATATCGGCCATCGCCTTTGCCACGATGCCGCCCATCCGGTCGCGCTCTTCGGGGGTGATGACGGGGCTGGGGGCTTCTTCCAGCACCTTCTGGTGGCGGCGTTGCAGCGAGCAGTCGCGCTCGCCCAGATGGATCGCGTTGCCCTTGCCATCGCCAAAGATCTGGAATTCGATATGGCGCGGATTGCCGAGATATTTTTCCAGATACATCCGGTCATCGCCAAACGCGGCCTTGGCTTCCGCCATGGCCTGCTTGACCAGCTCTTCCAGCTCGCCTTCGCTGGGGATCACCTTCATCCCGCGCCCGCCGCCGCCCGCGGCAGCCTTGGCCAGCACCGGATAGCCGATTTCGGCCGCCACGCGGCGCATCTCGTCAAAATCGCTTACCGCGCCATCAGACCCCGGCACCAGCGGCAGGCCGAGCGCGCCGGCGGTGCGCTTGGCTTCGACCTTGTCGCCCATGGTGCGGATATGTTCAGGCTTCGGCCCGATCCAGGTAATGCCATGCGCTTCGACGATTTCGGCAAATTGCGCGTTTTCGGACAGGAAGCCGTAACCGGGATGGATCGCATCCGCGCCGGTAATTTCAGCCGCCGAAATGATCGCGGCGGTGTTGAGATAGCTGTCGGCAGCAGAAGGCGGGCCGATGCACACGGCATGGTCGGCCAGCCGCACATGCATGGCATCGGCATCGGCGGTGGAATGCACTGCCACCGTTTCGATCCCCATTTCGTGCGCCGCGCGGTGGATGCGCAGCGCGATTTCGCCGCGATTGGCGATCAGGATGCGGCTGATACCCATGGCTGTTCTCTCTCCCGTCCCGGCCTCAGGCAATTACCACCAGCGGCTGGTCGTATTCGACCGGCTGGCCGTTTTCGATCAGCACATCTGTAACGGTGCCATCGCGCGGGGCGGTGATCGGGTTCATTACTTTCATCGCCTCGACAATCAGCAGCGTGGCCCCGGCCTTTACCGTGTCGCCCACCGAAATGAACGGCGCAGCGCCCGGTTCGGGCGTGAGATAGGCGGTGCCGACCATGGGCGATTTCACGGCCTTGGACATATCGGGCGCAGCAGCAGCGGGCGCAGCAGCAGCGGGCGCGGTGGCCGGGGCAGGGGCGGCGGGGGCAGGCGCGGCGGCAGCAGCGGGAGCAGCCACGGCCACCGGTGCGGCAGCGGCGGCAACCGCCCCGCGCGAAACGCGGATCTTGCGGTCGCCGTCCTCCACCTCGATTTCGGTGAGACCGGTTTCGGCCAGCATATCCGCCAGCTCGCGCACCAGCGCAGCGTCAATGTTCATCGCGCCCTTGCGCGCGGTGGAGCCCCTGTTCTCGGCCATGCGAACCTCTTGCTGGGTTGATCTGTTGGCTTCCCGCTAGAAGCAGTGGGCGATCATGGCAAGAGTTACGGTCTTGTGACTTACAGCTGTGCCGCAGCGTCGAGCGCCACCAGATAGCTGTTGGGGCCAAGTCCCTTAACGGTCTGGACTGCCGCCATGCCGATATAGGAGATGTGGCGAAATTCCTCGCGCGTATGCGGATCGGACAGATGCACCTCGATCACCGGGGTGGTGATGGACTTGGCCGCGTCGAGCAGCGCGATCGAGGTATGGGTATAGGCGCCGGGGTTGATGAGGATGGCGCGCGCGCCCACCGCCTGCGCCTCGTGCATCCAGTCGATCAGATGGCCTTCGTGGTTGGATTGCCGCACATCGATGTCCAGCCCCAGTTCGCGGCCGCGATCTTCCAGCATGGCGGCGATATCATCCAGCGTGGCAGAGCCGTAGATTTCCGGCTCCCTTGTGCCGAGAAGGTTGAGATTGGGGCCGTTGAGGACAAAGACGATATTGCTCATGGTGCTGCGTGGTAGCGGCGGCGCGGCCCGCTTGGCAAGCCGCGCCGCGGTTTCGGCCGGTTATTCCACGCCCTTGATCTTTCCCCATTGCCGCGCAGCGGTGTAGCCAAGATAGCCGGTGCCAAACAGGGCATAGAGCGGTTCGGGCAGGCCGTTGAGATAGGCGTTCATGCCCGCCGCAATATCCAGTGCCGCCTGCGGGCGAAAGGCGGACAGCACGCCCATCGGCATGGCAAACAGGATCATCGCGTAGATGACATAAAGGAAGCTGGGCCGCGCGCGGCTGGTCCAGGGATCGGGCGATTGCGCCTCGGCCAGAATGGCGGCCATGCGCGTTTCGATCTGCTTCAATTCCTGCGTCCCTTCGAGCGTGAGCAGTTCGAGCTTGGCGCGGTCGCGCGCCGCCTTGTCGGGGATGACCTTGTCAATGATGGACGCGATGGGGCCGATCAGGGATTCGATGAGGGCCATGGGGGAGGGGTCCTTGTGCTGCGATTGGGATAGCGCGCATGAACGGCCGGCAAGGCTGTAGGAAAGAGGTCGCGCGCCCCGCTCCGCACCCATTTCGCTGCGTTATGTTTTCTGACGTTGCGGGCCGAGTGGCCCAAGGCTGACGAAGGGGGCAATAGGTCCGCTGCCCGACCAGTTTGATCTCATCAAAACGGTCAGGTATCGTGCCTTGCAATGGGGGGAGAGGGAATTGAAGAAAGCAAACAGATCTGGCGCGGCTCTGCTCGCGCTTGCGGGGGCGATCTGCGCCATGCCGGCGATGGCGCAGGAAAGTGACGCGCCCCGGCAACCGGAAGTCGTCCGCCAGTATGTGCCGTTGAGCGAGGACCGGCTGAACCAGATGGTGCCCAAGCATCCGGGCTATCTGGGCGCGCTGGCCCCGGCCAATCTCAACGCGCCGCGCCCGCCGGCGCCGATCAATATCACCGGCACCTGGTTCATCGATCTGTCGGATGGCTTCCTGCATTTCCTGTTCGGGCCGCCATATCCGCAATTCGGCCCGCAAGGGATCGAGGCGCTGATCGAGGCGCCGCTGGCGCAGGCCCGTAACGAGACCTACCGCGATTCAATCGGCCAGTGCTACCCGCCGGGCATGCCGATGATCATGACGCGGGTGTGGCCGCACGCCTTCATCCAGCTGCCGACCGCGATCTACATGATTTCCGGCTTCAACAATTCGGTCCGCACGATCTTCCTTGATGGCCGCGAGTTCAGCAATCCGGACCTCGTGGTTCCCGGATACAATGGCGAGAGCATCGGCCATTTCGAAGGCGATACGCTGGTCGTCCGCACCAAATACATGGAAGCCGACAACCACTGGATCGATTACGGCATCCCGGTGTCCTACGATTTCGAGATCGTGGAGCGCATCCGCCTGCTCGAAGACGGCACGGTGATGGAAATCGAATACATCATGACCGACCCGCAGATGTGGGAAGGGGAATGGCGGTCGACCAAGCGGTTCACCCGGCAGGACTATACCGACATCAACGAGAGCAACTGCATCCTTGCCTATAACGCCAACCTGCCCGGCACCGAACTGGGCCGGGATACGGCGGAACAGCAGGGCCAGAGCAATGTGGAAGGCGTGCGCGATGATGACTAGACGGACCTTTGCCGGCGCACTTGGCGCAGCGGTGCTGGCCGCAGTGGCCGGCCCTGCGCTGTCGCACCACAGCTTTGCCATGTTCAACCAGCGCGAGATCATGACGTTGCAGGGCACGGTGCTGGAGTTCCAGTGGACCAATCCGCACGCCTTCATCGAACTGGAGGAGCGGCGCGGCAATTCCACCCGCCACTGGAGCATCGAGCTCAACAGCCCGAACAACCTGGCCCGTTACGGCTGGCGGCGCAATTCGCTGGTTTCGGGTGAACGGATAACCTTGCGCATGAACCCGCTGCGCGATGGCTCACCCGGCGGCCTGTTCCTCGATCTGACGAAGGCCGATGGCACCGTGCTCGATTCCGGCCTGCCCAAGAACGGGCAGCCCGTGAATGTGCCGCAATTCTGACAGCTTCGGGGGAGGAGATCCTGCCATGACGATGATCCGCAAATTCATGCTTGCCCTGATTGGCGCAGCTGTTCTCGCCGCTCCGCTGGCGCTGCCTGCTTCGGCGCATCATTCCTATTCGATGTTCGACATGCGCCGCACCGTGGTGCTGGATGCCACGGTGGTGCAGTTCCGCTGGCAGAACCCGCACGCCTTCATTCGCGCCACGGTGCAGGCGGGCGGACAAACCGAAGAATGGTCGATCGAGATGACCAGTCCCAACAATCTGACGCAGGAAGGCTGGACGCGCACCAGCCTGCGCCAGGGCGACCGGGTGCAGATCTATGTCCACCCGCTGCGCAGCGGCGCGCGCGGCGGCAGCTATGTCGGCGTGCGCAAGGCCGATGGCACCGTCCTGGGGACTGTCGAATGAAGCGCCTGAGGCTTTGCAGATTCGCCCTGCTTGCCGCGCTGTCGCTTGCCGCGGGTGGCGCTGCGCAGGCGCAGATGGGGCCGATCACCTCGGAACCGGCGCAGGGGCTGGCGTCGCCGGAACAGAGCGCCGGTTTCCCCAAGGGCCGCTATCACGAGCTTGACCAATTGCCCGATTGGGGCGGGATCTGGTTCCTCAACCGCCGCGATCCGGCCGCCGGGCCGATGCCGCAACCCCCCTTGACCGGCGAATACCGGGAGCGGTGGGAGCGGTGGCGCGAGCAGGTGCAGGCGAATGACGGGGTGGAGCTACGCAGCCGATCCAATTGCAGCCCGCCGGGCCTGCCGCGGATCATGCAGCTTGCCCAGTATCCCTACGAGTTCCTGTTCACGCCGGGCCGCGTCACCATCAACCAGGAAGCCTGGATGCAGACCCGCACGATCTGGACCGATGGGCGCGGGCATCCCTCGCTCGACGAATTCACCCCCAGTTTCCACGGCCATTCGATCGGCCATTGGGAAGGGCAGACGCTGGTGGTGGACACAATCGGCATTTCCGATGCGCTGGAAGTCGGGGAAGGCGGCAAGCATTCCGACCAGTTCCGGCTGGTCGAGCGCATCTACCTCTCGCCCGATGACCCCGATGTGCTGATAAACGACATGGTGATGACCGATCCCGTGGCCTTTTCGGGGCCATATGAGGTTTCGGTCAGCTACCGCCGCGACCGGCATGGCGTGCTGATCGAGTTCCAGTGCGCCGAAAACGATCGCAATCCGGTCAACGAGAATGGTGAGACGCTGTATTTGTGAGCGATGAGACCGGCCAGGCTGCTGATCAGCCGGCGCAAGAAGGGCGGGCCGGAGATTGCCATTTCACTCTCGCGCGAAGGGCTCGCCCTCAGGCAGGAGATGGAGCGGCGCGTGCTGGAGCGCGAGGAGTTCCTGACCAGCGGTCTGCCGCGTGAAGATCTGGAGATCGTCAGGCGAGCTGGGTCATATGATCGACCGGGCGCAGTCTATGCTTGACGACAACGGGCCCGGCTGATTGCATCGCTCCGCCGGATCAGGGGATAAGGCGGGACAAATTGGGAGCGTATCACGTGGCAAATCTGGGGAATCCGGCAGAACGCTACAGCCGGGGGGCCATTCTGCTGCACTGGATCATTGCGGGCTTGCTGGCGGTCAACCTCGCCATCGGTTTTGGCATGGGCAACGATGCCAGCTCTTTTGCGCTGGTGCAGTTCCACAAGAGCCTGGGGATATCGATCCTGTTGCTCACGCTGGTGCGGATCGCGTGGCGCATCACGCACAAGCCGCCGCCTGCGGCTGACAAGGGGCCGCTGGGCGCAGTGGCGAAGGCGGTGCATGTCCTGCTCTATGCCTTCATGCTGGGCGCGCCGCTGACCGGCTGGGCGCTGGTCTCCACCTCGCCGCTGAATGTGCCGACCATGCTGTTCGGGGTGGTGCCGTGGCCGCATCTGCCGCTTGATCCGGCGATCAATGGTGGCGTGGAAGTAACGCACGAATTGCTCGCTTTCTTGGGCATCGGTCTGTTCGCCCTGCATGTGGCGGGCGCGCTGAAGCACCATTTCATCAACCGCGATGGCGTGCTGGCGCGCATGGCGCCGGGCGGGTCGGCAAAAGCGGCGCTGGTGCTGTTTGCCGCCGTGCTGGTGGCGGGCGGGGCGACCTTTGCCATGATGCCGGGCGGCGGCGACCACAGCCACGAGGACGCCGAAGGCGCAGCTGTGCCCGTGGCGGAGGCAACCGAACTTGCCGAGGCCGAAGCCTTGGAGGAAGAAGCCGAAGCCGAGGTCGCGGAAGAAGAACCGGCTCCCGAAGCAACCGAGGCTGCCGCCGCGCCGCCGCCCGATTGGGATATCCAGCCCGGCGGTTCCCTGCGCTTTGTCGCCAGCAATGCGGGCAGCGCGCTCAACGGCACATTCCGTCGCTGGGATGGCGCGATCACGATGGACCCGGACAACCCGGCCGGATCACGGATCGTGATCGAGATCGACCTCACGAGCGCCACGCTGGGCGATGCGACGCAGGACGGGATGCTGGCCGGGGCCGAGTTCTTCGCGGTATCGAGTTTTCCCACCGCCGTGTTTCGCTCAACCGATGTGCAGAAAACCGGCGGCAATTCCTACCGGGCGCGCGGGACGCTGTCGATCAAGGGCGTGACGCGGCCGCAAACGATCTCCTTTACGCTGGGGGGAAGCGGAAATGCGCGCTCTGTCACCGGCAGCGCGACGGTCGATCGCAACGCGTTCGGCGTGGGCACGGGCGAGGCGGCGGGCGGTATTGCAGCCGATGTGCGCGTGGAGTTCGCTTTCGACGCGACCCGCTGACCCGCGGGCCTTGGGGGTGATGGCTGATCAGGGGGGTAATTCCACTGGTCGGGACGACAGGATTCGAACCTGCGACCCCCACACCCCCAGTGTGATGCGCTACCAGGCTGCGCTACGTCCCGTATCCAGTGGAAGCGCGCCTATAGGCAGGGGTTTCGGGCTTGGCAAGCCGCTCGATTGCCCTTGCCTGCCAATGCTGCTAGGCGCGGCGCTCTTGAAGCGAGAGGAAAGAGGGCGGCACGCGTCTTCGGACTTGGGACCAAGTCTTGAAAGGGCGCGGTCCGCCGCCATCTACCGCCTTTCGAAGGTATCCATGCCCACATACCCCAGGTTAATCATGAGGCTGTTCCATGCTTGATTTTCTCGCCGCCGGTTCCGGTTCCGCAGGCCAGGGCCTGATCGGGTTTGTGCCCATCATCGGCATGGTGCTGATCTTCTGGTTCCTGATCATCCGCCCGCAAATGAAGCAGCAGAAGGCGCACCGGGCCAAGATCGGCGCGGTCAAGCGCGGCGACCAGATCGTGACCTCTGGCGGCATCATGGGCAAGGTGACCAAGGTGGACGACGATTTTGTCGAAGCCGAAATCGCGCAGGGCGTGAAGGTCAAGGTGGTCAAGACCATGATCGGTGATGTGCTGGCCCCCGGCGGCACGCCCGCCAACGACTGATCGACAACGAATTTCCGCCGAAAGCGCTGCCACCATGCTCGATTTTCCGCTCTGGAAGAAGAACTTCCTTTGGGCCATTACCCTGATCGCGGCGCTGGCAGCGTTGCCTTCGCTGGCCACGATGACCAATGTCCGCTGGCCGTCCTCGCTGCCCAATCCCACGATCAGCCTCGGCCTCGACCTTGCCGGCGGCAGCCATATCCTGCTCGAAGCCGATCAGGCGCAGGTGGCGCGCCAGCGGCTGGAGAACATGGAAGAAGCGGTGCGTGCCGCGCTGAGCAGCGCGCGCCCGCAGATCCGCTTCAGCGATGTCTCCACGGCCGATCAGCGCCTGTCTGTCACGCTGGACGATCCGTCACAGGTTGATGCCGCGCGCGAAGTCCTCCTGCCCTTGATGAGCGGCACCGGGTTGACCAGTGAATGGTCGCTCGAAGTGCTCGACGGCAACCGTCTGGTGCTGACGCAGACCGAAGCAGGTGTGCGCACCGCCGTGACGACCGCGATGGACAGCGCCACCGACGTGGTGCGGCGCCGTATCGACTCGCTCGGCACGCGTGAGCCGACGATCATCCGGCAGGGCGACACCCGCATCGTGGTGCAGGTGCCCGGCCTGCAGGATCCCGAAGAACTGAAGGCGCTGCTGGGGCAGACCGCGCGGCTGGAATTCAAGCTGCTCGACACGCAGGCGACCCCGGCGCAGATCCAGTCGGGCATCCCCCGGCCCGGCAGCGAGCTTGTGCCGGGCGCGGTGGGCGGCGATTACGAAGGCACGGTGCTGGCGGTGCGCCGCCTTGGCGGGGTGCGCGGCGATTCGCTCACCAACGCACAGCAGACCTTCGATCCGCAGACCAATGAACCGGCGGTGTCGATCACCTTCGACGCCGCAGGCGCGCAGCGTTTTGCCAAGCTGACGACAGAAAATGTCGGGCAGCAATTCGCCATCATCCTCGACGGCGAAGTGTTGTCGGCCCCGGTGATCCGTGAGCCCATTCTGGGCGGCACCTCGCAGATTTCGGGCGGCTTCACCCTGCAAAAGGCGACGCAGCTGGCGCGCGCGCTGGCATCGGGTGCGCTGCCGGTT
This sequence comes from Alteraurantiacibacter lauratis, assembly GCF_037154155.1. NCBI lineage: Bacteria > Pseudomonadati > Pseudomonadota > Alphaproteobacteria > Sphingomonadales > Erythrobacteraceae > Alteraurantiacibacter > Alteraurantiacibacter lauratis. Next base: position 111,960 of record NZ_JBANRN010000010.1, on the reverse strand, counting down.
GACCTGACCGTGGTGGAAGAACGCACGGTGGGGCCGGATCTGGGTGCGGAATCTATCCGCACCGGGATGATCGCGATGGGTATCGGCACCGGGCTGGTGATCCTGCTGATGATCGCGGCCTATGGCCGGTTTGGCGTCTATGCGACGGTTGCCCTGGTGTTCAACGTTCTGATGATCCTCGGCATCATGGCCATGATCGGCACCACGCTGACCTTGCCGGGCATCGCCGGTTTCGTTCTCACCATCGGCGCGGCGGTCGATGCCAATGTGCTGATCAACGAACGCATCCGCGAGGAGCGAAAACGCGGCCGCCGGGTGATCGCGGCGGTGGAAAACGGCTACCGCGAGGCGAGCCGCGCGATTTACGACGCCAACGCCACCAACTTCATTGCCGGTGTGCTGCTGTTCCTGTTCGGCTCCGGCCCGGTCAAGGGCTTTGCCGTGGTGCTGATTATCGGCCTGTTCACATCCGTGTTCACCGCTGTCACGCTCACCCGGATGTGGGTGGCGGGCTGGCTGCGCAAGGCACGGCCTGCGGATCTGAACCTGTAAGGGCCGGGAGAGAGACCAATGCGACTTCTGAAACTCGTCCCCGACGATACCAACATCAAGTTTCTCAAATGGCGCTGGCCGTTCTACATCGTCAGCATCCTGCTGATGATCGCCAGCTGGGGCGCGGTCTATGTCAACGGCCTGAATTACGGCGTGGACTTCGCCGGCGGACAGGAAGTGCGGGTCACTTTTGTGGGCCAGGACGAGGCTCCGGTAGAGGAGCTGCGTTCGCTGATTGGCGGCATGGGGCTGGGCAGCCCGGTGATCCAGCGCTTTGGCGATGCCAATTCGGTGTCGATCCGTGTGCGCCTGCCTGAAGGGGTGGAGGACACGCCCGGTGCGGCGGCGGAAATCGGCAACCGGGTGATTACCGCTATCCAGTCCGAATACGACAATGTCCGCCGCGACGCGAACGACACGGTATCGGGCAAGGTGGCGGGTGAATTCCGCCAGACCGCGCTGCTGGCGCTGCTGTTCGCGATGATCGCGATTGCCATATACATCTGGATCCGGTTCGAATGGCAGTTTGGCGTGGGCGCGCTGTTCGCGCTGTTCCATGACGTGTCGCTAACCATGGGGATGCTGGCGATCTTCCAGCTGGAATTCAACCTGCAGATCATCGCGGCCATTCTGGCGATCATCGGCTATTCGCTGAATGACAATATTGTGGTGTACGACCGGGTGCGCGAGAACCTGAAGAAATACCGCAAGATGCCGCTGCCCGAACTGCTCGACCTGTCGGTGAACGAGACGCTGGCGCGCACGGTGATGACCTCGCTGACGCTGCTGGCGGCCCTGTTCCCGCTGCTGATCTTCGGCCCCTCCACGCTGTTCGGCCTGACCGCGTGCATCACGCTGGGCATCTTTGTCGGCACCTACAGTTCGATCTACATGGCTGCGCCAATCCTGATCTGGCTGCGCGTCACCTCGGACAGCTTCGTGCCCAAGGAAGACGCTGTGGACGTGCAGGAAAAGAAGGCGCGCGGCCAGGCCTAACCCAAAAGTCCTGCGTAATATTCCGCCAGCGCTGCCGCATTCGCTTCCCAGCTGAAGCGTGCAGCGTTGGCGGCGACCTTTTCGGCGGGGATGGCCGCGGCCAGCACCTCGCGCACGCCCTGCACAATTGCGGGGGCATTGCGTTCCACGATCCGGCCTGCGCTGTCATCGGCAACCAATTCGCGCGCGCCGCCTGCGTCGGTGATGACCAGCGGGGTCCCGCAGGCAAGCGCCTCCACCCAGGCATTGGCCAGCCCTTCGCTGGCCGAAGGCAGCACCATGGCATCGGCCGCGCTCAAGACCACCGGCAGGCTTGCATGGTCAAGCGAGCCGAGGAAATGCACGCGCTGCGCCACGCCCAGATTGCGGGCCAATTGCTCCAGCATGACCTTGTCCGTCCCCGTCCCCACCAGCGCCAGTTGCGCACCGGGCAGCGCGGGCAGAGCTTCGATGACAAAGCGCTGTCCCTTGCGCGGGATCAGCGCGCCCACGCTGGCGAGCAGCGGCCCTTCGGCCGGGATGCCGCGTTCCCGCGCCAGCCGGGTGCGGCAGGCGGCACGGCCCAGCGGGCGAAAGCGGCTGCGATCAAGCCCGGTGTAGTGGACGGTAATCTTCTCCGCCGGCAGTCCGATTGTCGCCATGTCATTGCCCAGCGCGCGGCTCACCGCGAGCAGGCCCGCAGCTTGATCGGCGGCGCTGCGCATCTTGCGCAAGGCATAGGGTTTGGCCCCCCAGTGCGAGATATCCGCGCCGCGCGCCTTGATCGACAGCGGCAGGCCCAGCGCGCGGGCGATGGCGGCAGCGGCGGGGCCATCGGGGTAAAAGAATTGCGCGTCCACCAGATCGAAAGGCTGCGCGGCGTGCAAGCGCTCCGCAATCGGCAGCGCGGCGCGGCAGATCATGCGCGGATTGAACGGCCCGCCCACCGCCGGGATCAGCGTGAAACGCGGACGGTGAACCGTGACCCCGTTCTCCTCCCCGCTGATCAGGGCATCGAGCAGCGGGGCATAGCGGCCCATGGCAATGGGCGGCAGGCCGATGGGATTGATCACATCGACTGCCCAGTCCCCGCGCGCAGCCAAGGCCTCCAGTTGGCGGGCGACAAAGGTCCCGAAACGCGGGTTATGCGCATTGGGATAGAGCGTGGCGATGGAGAGCAGGCGCTTCACGGGGCGTCGCGTTCCAGCGGTCAGAGCTTGCGCACCAGCATTTCGGCCACCGCCAGCCATGCGGGGCGGTCGATCACGATCTGGCGCTGGCCGATGCCGGGTGGCAGCAGCGCCACCATGCTGCCTTGCCGGTCGATCAGGCGGCCAAAGGCATAACGCCCGCCGCTGCGCGGGGCGAGCACATCGCGGTTGAGAATGGCGGCGGCCTGTTCGGGCGGCACCTGCCGCATCCACAGTTGGTCGCCGCTGCGGTATTCGCCCTGCGGGGATTCGACCACCAGGCAGACAAGCTGCGCGTCATCGACCAATTGCGTGGGCAGGATGGCATCGCGCGTCTGGCTGAGCGGCTCGGCCCCCTGATCGGTCAGCCGGGCAACGACCTTGGGCGTGGTTTCATCGCCGCCCTTCACCAGAAGTTCGGGATCGACACCCAAGGCCGCACCAATCCGGTTCATCCAGACGAGCGAAAGATTGCGCATTCCGGTTTCCAGCCGCCCGATCGTCTGCGCCGTGGTGGGCGGTGAGCAGGCGGCCGCCACTTCGGCAAGCGTCATACCCTTTTCCTTGCGGATGTCGCGGATGCGATTGATCATGCCGACGTCTTTTCCTTTAACCGAAACGGTTTCCTCTTTCCTACAAATTGTTCCATCTGGCAAGCCCCGCCTTCATCGCAGCAGGGGAGATTCGCCGCCATGAAACAGCATCTGGTCGAACGGGAACTGACCGCCGAAGGCCCGCGCCGCCGGGCGGGGGCTACGGGGCCAAGCCGGCACCGCCGCGTCACCGTCAATATTGCCGAAAGCCCGCTCTCGTGGCTGCACGCGCATGGCCACATCGATGATCGCCTTTTCGATGCGGGCGAGCGGCTGCGCGCCGATTACGAGCGTGCGCAGCTTGGCCCCAATGTGACGATGCGCTGGGATCCGGTGCGCATCAAGGGCAGCGCGGATCAGGGGCTGTCGGTAACCGAACGGGTTATCGCTGCGCGCACCCGCTTTCACGGCGCGCTGGCGCAGGCGGGGCGCGGGCTGGAAGATATTCTCTGGCGCGTGGTCTGCGCAGGCGAGAGCCTGCCGGTGGCGGAAAAATCGCTCGAATGGCCCGCGCGCAGCGGCAAGCTGGTGCTGAAACTGGCGCTCGACCGGGTGGCGGATTTCTACCGCATCACCTGACGGGGGATTAACCCTCCACCATTTCCGCCAGTTCCAGCCAGCGTTCTTCGGCGGCGTCCTTTTCGGCGCGTGCCAGTTCGAGGCTTTTGGTAATGCGCGCAAACTTGTTCGGGTCGCTGGTGTAAAACGCAGGGTCGGCCAGCGCGGCTTCGCCATTGGCGATCAGTCGCTCCAATTCCTCAATGCGGGCGGGCAGCAGCTCGTAATCGCGCTGGTCCTTGTAGGAGAGCTTGGTCGATCGGGGGGGCGGCGGCGCGGGTGCAGGCCCACCCCCGGCCCCTCCTGCAGGCGGGAGGGGGGTATTCTTCGCCTTCGCCGCCGCCGCATGGCGTTCCTTGCGACGGGCCGCCCAATCCTCGTAACCGCCGGCGACGACATCCACCGTGCCGCTGCCATCAAGGCCCAGCGTCACCGTTACCGTGCGGTCGAGAAAATCACGGTCGTGGCTGACGATCAGCACCGTGCCGTCGTAATCTGCAATCACTTCCTGCAACAGGTCGAGCGTTTCAAGGTCGAGATCGTTGGTCGGCTCGTCCAGCACCAAGAGGTTGGATGTGCGGGCAAATTCGCGCGCCAGCAGGATACGGCTGCGTTCCCCGCCGGAGAACGTCCCGATCTTGGCGTCCACCACCGAGGGGTCGAACAGGAAATCCTTGAGGTAGCCCTGCACATGCTTGCGCACCCCGCGCACATCGATCCAGTCGCCGCCTTCGGCCAGCACCTGCCGCACGGTCTTTTGCGGGTCGAGCAGCTTTCTCTGCTGGTCGATCATCACGCCCGACAGCGTCTTGGCCAGTGTGACGCTGCCGCTATCGGGCGCAAGCTCGCCGGTGAGCATCTTGAGCAGCGTGGTCTTGCCCGCGCCATTGCTGCCGACAATGCCGATCCGGTCGCCGCGCTGGATGCGCAACGAGAAGGGTTTGATAATGGTGCGGTCGCCAAAGCTCTTGGAGATATTCTCCGCCACGATCACCGATTTGGATTTGAACTCGCTGTCGCTCGCCAGATTGAGCTTGGCCGCGCCCGCCGGGTTGATCATCGCGGCGCGCTGCGCGCGCATTTCGCCCAGCTTGGCCAGACGCCCCTGGTTGCGCTTGCGCCGCGCGGTCACGCCGCGTTGCAGCCAATGCGCCTCGATCTTCAGCTTGGCGTCCAGCCGGTCGGCATTGCGCGCTTCTTCGGCATAGACCTGTTCTTCCCACGCCTCATAGCCGCCAAAGCCGACTTCCTTGCGCCGCAGATTGCCCCGGTCGAGCCAGAGCGTCGCGCGCGTCAGCCGTTTCAGAAAGGTGCGGTCGTGGCTGATGACGATGAAAGCGCCGCGAAAGCGTTCCAGCCAGCTTTCCAGCCATTCGATCGCGGCCAGATCAAGGTGGTTGGTCGGCTCGTCAAGCAGCAACAGATCGGGATCCTGCGCCAAGGCGCGGGCAAGCGCGGCGCGGCGTTTCTCCCCGCCGCTGGCCGTGGCAGAGGGCGTGTCCATCGCGATGCCCATCTGCCCGGCAATTGCCTCCACCTCGTGCCGCGCGGGCGCATCCTTGCCCGCGAGCGCGAAGTCCATCAGCGTCGCGTGCGCGGAAAAATCGGGTTCCTGCTCAAGCCAGACGATATTGGTGCCCGGCTTCACCTTGCGCAGGCCGCGGTCGCCCTCGATCTGCCCCGTAATCAGGCGCAGCAGCGTAGTCTTGCCAGCGCCGTTGCGCCCGATCAGCGCCAGCCGGTCACGCGGGCCGATATGCAGGTCCAGCCCCGGCCCCGGCGGCACGCCGAACAGCCAGCCGCCGCCTTGCTGCAAGCCCAGACCTTCCCAGGAAAGTATCGGTGGTTCCGCCATGATGGCGCTGCACCTAGTGGCAGCAAACGTTGCTGGCAAGGAACCGCAGGGTTCAGCCCTGCGTAATGCGGTGAGGGCCATTCGCCGCCCATGATTGCAGGAGATTTTGCATGACCCGAATGACTCATCCGCTTGCCGCCGCCGCCATTGCCGCTTCGCTGGGCGCTGTCCCCGCCGCCGCGGCAGAGGTGCAGATGCAGGTAAACGGCCCCGTGGTGGAACTTGCCGTGACCGAAGCCGTGCCTTCCGCCCCCGACATGGTGCTGCTGGACGCAGGTGTGACCACGCAGAATAGCAGCGCCACCGCCGCAATGGCCGCCAATGCCCGCGCCATGAACGCGGTGATCGCCCGGATCGAGGCAGCGGGCGTGGCGCGTGACGATGTCCAGACCAGCGGCATATCGCTCCAGCCCGAATATGAGTGGGACGAGGCAACGCGCCTCCAGCGCTTCACCGGTTACCGCGTCACCAACCGGGTGCAGGTAAAACTGCGTGCGATTGATCGCACGGGCGAAGTGCTCGATGCGCTTGTGGCGGCGGGTGCGACCGATCTGGGCGGCATCACCTTTGCCCTCTCCGATCCGGCGGCCGCGCAGGATCAGGCGCGTGAGCGGGCAATGGCGACCGCGCAGGAACGCGCGATGCGCTATGCAGGGCTTGCCGGATACACCGGCCTTCGCCTGCTCGAAGTGAGCGAGAATGTGCAGCCCTTCTACCCGCAGCCGATCATGGTGACGGCACAGGCGCGCAGCGAGGCGGACACCACGCCGGTTCGCCCCGGCCAGGTGCAATCGGGCGTGACCGTGACCGTGAAGTACGAAATGACCCGTTAAGCTTTATCCCAAGCTTTCTGAACAATGGAGCTTACATTCACTCCTTGTTCAAAGCAGCGCCACTAGGCAAAAGGCCCTTATGAACCGGATTCTCGCATCTCTTGCCGCTGTGGCGCTGCTGGCCGGGCCGGCTTTGGGTTCGCTGGGCAGCGCGGACGCCCTGGCGCAGGCGCGTTCGCTGCAACCCAATCCCAACGGACCGGGGGCTGAACAGGCGCGGGCGCGCGAACAGATGCAGGCCGGGCGCAATATGCCCATTCGTGATATCGAACGCCGCATTATCCCGCAGATGGAGCGGGACGACGAATATATCGGTTTCGAATATGATCCGGCGGCACTTGCTTACCGGCTCAAGTTCATTCGTGAAGGACGGGTGATCTGGGTGGATGTGGATGCCCGCACGGCGCGTATTTTGCGCGTGTCGCGGTAAAGGTTTTGGGGCGCTGCGCAGGATGATTGATCCCACGCACGCAAGACAGGGGAATAATGGATGCGCATCCTGATTGTTGAGGATGAACCGACGCTGGGCCAGCAGCTGAAAAACACGCTGGAACAGAACGGCTATGCGGTGGACCTGTCCACCGATGGCGAGGACGGGCACTTCCTGGGCTCGACCGAGGATTACGACGCCGTCGTGCTCGATCTGGGCCTGCCGGAGATTGACGGGCTGACCGTGCTGGGCATGTGGCGGCGGGAAAAGCGCAATTTCCCCGTGCTGGTGCTGACCGCGCGCGACAGCTGGAGCGACAAGGTCGCGGGCCTCGATGCCGGCGCGGACGATTACCTTGCCAAGCCGTTCCAGACAGAGGAGCTGATCGCCCGCCTGCGCGCGCTGATCCGCCGCGCATCGGGCAATGCCAGCAGCGAGCTGACGGCAGGGGATGTGCGGCTCGACACGCGCAGTGGGCGCGTGACCAAGGCGGGCGAGCCGGTGAAACTGACCGCGCAGGAATACAAGCTGCTGTCCTATCTGATGCATCACAAGGGCAAGGTGGTCAGCCGCACCGAATTGATCGAGCATATCTACGATCAGGATTTTGATCGCGATTCGAACACGATCGAAGTTTTCGTGACGCGCATCCGCAAGAAGCTGGGCGCTGATGTCATCACCACGATCCGCGGCCTTGGCTACAGCCTCGACGATCCGGCCTGAGGCTCCTGCCAGCGATGGCAATCCGGGCGTGATCGAGCCTTCGATCGCGCCCTTGCCGCATACGGGCAGCATTTCGCGCCGCATGATGCTGATCGCGGCGGGGTGGATTTTTATCCTGCTGAGCCTTGGCGGGGTGGCGTTGGATCGCGCATTGACCCGGCTGGTGTCCGATCAGTTCGATGCCGAGCTGGAGCAATCGCTCACCGCGATGATCGCCTCGGCCGAGATCGACCCGCTGGGCGAGGTGTTCTTCAACCGCATCCTGGGCGATCAGCGCTTTCTGGAGCCGAACAGCGGATTTTACTGGCAGATTTCGGGCGGCGGTTATCAGCCCTATCTTTCGCGGTCGCTGTGGGACAGCACGCTGGATATCCGCGAAGATGTCAACGCTGCCGAACCCATATTCTACGATTCCGACCAGTTCCCCGAAGAACGCCTGCGCATCGCCCAGCGCACGGTGCAGCTGCCGGGCAGCGATGTGCGCTGGCAATTCGTGGTGGCCGGATCGCGTGAGGAGCTGGATGCGCGCCTGAACGAAATCCGCGCCATTCTTGCCTGGTCTTTCGCGGTGCTGGGCATCGGCCTGCTGCTGATGGCGATGCTGCAGACCTGGTATGGCCTTGGCCCCTTGCGCCGCATCCGCCGGGCGATTGCGCGCATCCGCACATCGGGCGTCAACCGGGTGACCGATCCTCTGCCGCTCGAAGTGCAGCCGATGGTGGAGGAACTGAACGCGCTGCTTGCCCATTCCGAACGGCAGGCCGAGGAAGCGCGCACCCATGCGGGCAATCTGGCGCACGCGCTCAAAACCCCGCTGACCGTATTGACCAACGCAGCCAGCGCCCACTCGCCTGATCTGGACGAGACGGTGCTGCGCGAAGTGGCGGTGATGCGCCGGCAGGTCGATCACCATTTGGCGCGCGCGCGGGCGGCGGGGCGGCGCGCGGTGGGCCTTGCGCGCAGCAATGTGATGGACAGCGCGGTGGCGGTGCAGCGCGCCGTATCGCGCCTGTATCCTGAGGTGCGGTTCGACATTGACGGTTCGGCCGAGGCCGCCGTGGTGATCGAGCGGCAGGATCTGGAGGAAATTCTCGGCAATCTGATCGAGAACGCCGCGAAATATGGCGGCGGCAGCGTGTTCGTTACGGTCGATGCGGAGACGGGGGAGGGCGCGGACAGCGACCTTGTCACCATCTGGGTGGAGGATGACGGGATGGGAATCCCGCCCGAAAAACGCGGCGAATTGTTCAGTCGCGGCGCGCGGCTCGATACCGAAAAGCCCGGCACCGGCCTTGGCCTTGCCATCGTGCGTGATGTGGCGGAAATCTATCAGGGCAGCGTGGAACTGGCCGAGAGCGAGGATCTGGGTGGATTGCTCGTCAAATTGCGCCTGCCGCGGGCGCAAGCGGAATAGGCGTTACAGCACCCGGTCGGGCAGCCCTTCGAACTGGGGCAGGGTATCGTCGAGCTTGTCCCAGTGCACGCGGTCTTTCACATAGATGATGTTCTGCGGGGAAACCTGCCCCGGATCATCCAGACTGCCCGCCTGCACCATGATGTGATCGCCGGGCAAATCGCCCGATGTGTAGAGCCGCCCCGCGCAGCGCCCGCAGAAATGGCGGGTCACCTTGCCGCCGGTCTCGCCCGTATTGGTGAAGGTGGCGGGCGTTCCGTGCAGGCGCAGCTGGTCCTTGTGGATGCCGATGATCGTGGTGTGGCCGGTGCCGGTCGCCTTCTGGCAATCCTTGCAACAGCACTGGCTGACGAATAGCGCAGGCGGGGTGATTTCGTAGCGGATGTCGCCGCACAGGCAGCCGCCGATCAGTTGTGCCTCGCGCATCCTATTTCCCCTGCGCCTGCTGGTGGTGGCGGATCACCTCGTCGATTACGAAACGGATGAACTTTTCGCTGAATTCCGGGTCCAGCTCGGCCTCCACCGCCAGCGCGCGGAGCCGTTCGATCTGCCGCGCCTCGCGCCCCGGATCGCTGGGCGGCAGGTTGTGCGCCGCCTTGTGCGCCCCCACCGCCTGCGTGATGCGGAACCGTTCAGCCAGCATGTGAATCAGCGCCGCGTCGATATTGTCGATGCTCTTGCGGTATCCGGCCAGAACCGGATCGGGCGCCGCGGCCGGGCGATTGCTGGGGGGGATGCTGGTGGGCGATTGCGTCATGCTGCCCTGACTAGCAGCAAATGCAAACTTGCCAAGACGGGTCGCTTTGCCCATGGGTTTGTGCATCATGAACGGCAATGTCGTCCCCCTGACGCGCGGCTCTGCGCCCGCGACACCCAGCCTGGCCCCGATCCTGTCGCTGACGCAGGCGGCCATGAACAGCGTCAACCAGGTCATCCTCGACCGGATGCAGAGCGAAATCCCGCTGATCCCGGCGCTGGCCGGGCATCTCATCAGCGGCGGCGGCAAGCGGATGCGCCCCATGCTCACGCTCGCCGGGGCGGAGGTGATCGGATATCAGGGCACGCGCCATCACAAGCTGGCCGCGGCGGTTGAATTCATCCACACCGCCACGCTGCTGCACGACGATGTGGTGGACGGCAGCGAAACGCGCCGGGGCCGGGAAACGGCCAATATCGTGTTCGGCAATCCGGCGACCGTGCTGGTGGGCGATTTCCTGTTTTCGCGCGCGTTTGAACTGATGGTGGAGGATGGCAGCCTGAAAGTGCTGAAAATCCTCTCCAGCGCCAGCGCCATCATCGCGCAGGGCGAAGTGGATCAACTGGTCAGCCAGCGCCGGATCGAGACCAGCGAAGAACGCTATCTCCACATCATCGGCGCGAAAACCGCCGCCTTGTTTGCCGCTGCCAGCCGCATCGCTGCCGTGGTGGCCGAACGCGGCGAGGAGGAGGAGCGCGCGCTTGACGATTACGGCCGCAATCTGGGCGTGGCGTTCCAGCTGGTCGACGATGCGATCGATTACGATTCCTCCGCTGCCGAAATGGGCAAGGAACGGGGCGACGATTTCCGCGAAGGCAAGATGACGCTGCCGGTGATCCTCGCCTATGCGCGCGGGAATGAGGAGGAGCGCCGTTTCTGGCGTGACGCCGTGGCCGGGTTCTCCAATTCGGATGAAGATTTGGCCCATGCAATCGAACTGATCCACAAGCATGACACGGTCGCCGCCACCCGCGAACGCGCGCGCCATTTCGCGCAGCGCGCCTGCGATGCGCTGGCGATCTTCCCCGACAGCGAGGCGCGCCGGGCCATGGTGGAAGCCGCGCAATTCGCGGTGGCGCGGGGTTATTGATCTGATTCCCGCAAGAGGGGTGCGGGCGTGACCGACCTGCCCATCAAAGCTGTGCTACCCGATCTGCTGGCGGCGCTGCGCACGCGCAATTCCGCCGTGCTGATCGCGCCGCCGGGCGCAGGCAAGACGACCAGCGTAGCGCCGGCCTTGCTGGGCGAGGAATGGTGCAGCGGGCAGGTCATCCTGCTCTCCCCCCGCCGGGTGGCGGCGCGTGCAGCGGCGGAACGCATTGCCGAAATGCTGGGCGAGGAGGTGGGCGGCACGGTCGGCTACCTCACCCGGCTGGACAGCAAAACGTCCGCAAAAACCCGCCTGCTGGTGGTCACAGAGGCGATTTTCGTTGCCCGTATTCTTGCCGATCAGGAGCTGACGGGCGTGTCCGCCGTGCTGTTTGACGAGGCGCACGAACGGCATCTCGAAAGCGATCTGGGCCTTGCGCTGGCGCTGGAATCGCAAGGCGTGCTGCGCGAGGATCTGCGGCTGCTGGTGATGTCCGCCACGCTGGACGGCGCGCGTTTTGCCCGGCTGCTGGGCGAGAATGCCCCCGTGATCGAAAGCGAAGGCAAGGCCTATCCGCTGGCGATCCGTTGGCTGGGCAGTGCGCCCGAAAAGCGGCTGGATGAGGCGATGGCCAGCGCCATCCTCACAGCGTGGCGGGAAGAGGCGGGCGATGTCCTCGCCTTCCTGCCCGGCGTGGGGGAGATCGAGCGGGTGCGCGAACGGCTGGGCGAACGCCTGCCTGATGTGCCGATCCTGCCGCTGCACGGGCAGATGCCACCCGCCGATCAGCGCCGCGCGATCCGCCGCGATGCGCAGGGCCAGCGCCGCATCGTGCTGGCGACAAGCATTGCCGAAACCTCGATCACGCTCGACGGGGTGAGCGTCGTCGTGGACAGCGGCCTGTCGCGGCGGGCGCAGTTCGATGTGGCGGCGGGCGTCACGCATCTGGTCACCACCCGTGCCAGCCAGGCGAGCGCGGCGCAAAGGGCAGGCCGCGCCGCGCGGCAGGGGCCAGGGGTCGCCTATCGCCTGTGGGAAGAGGCCGGCCATGCCGGGCGCGAGGCGTTCGATCCGCCCGAAATGTTGACGAGTGACCTTGCCCCGCTGGTGCTGGCGCTGGCGCAATGGGGGGTGGAGGATGCGGGCAGCCTGCCGTGGATCGACCCGCCGCCCGCGCCTGCACTGGCTGCGGCGCGCGAGCGGCTGCACGCGCTGGATGCGATCGACCAAGCCGGGCGCATAACGGCAACAGGGCGGCAGATCGCCAGCCTGCCGATGGAGCCGTGGCAGGCCGCGATGCTGCTGTTCGGCGCGCAATATGGCGCAGGCAGGCAAGCGGCGCGGCTGGCGCTGCTGTTGCAGGAACGCGGGCTGGGCGGGCGCGGCGAGGATCTGGCCGCGCGGCTGCAACGTTGGGATGGCGATCGGTCGGGCCGGGCCGATGCCGCGCGGAAGCTGGCGGATGGCTGGGCGCTTCGGGCAGAGGGGCTGGTCGGCAGGCGAAGCGGCGATGCACCGCCGCTCGGCATCCTGCTCGCCCATGCTTTGCCTGACAATCTGGCACGGCGGCGCGACGCGTCGGGCGAAAGCTGGCTCTCAGCGGGCGGACGCGGCTATGCGCTCGATCCCGCTTCGCCACTGGCCCGCGCCGAATGGCTGGCGATTGGCGATGCGCAAGGGCGCGCAGGCGCGGCGCGGATCACGGCAGCGATTGCCTTGGAAACCGCCGAGGTTGAGCAATGGCTGGGACACAGGATTGAGCGCCGCCATACCGCACGCTGGAACGCCGCCGAAGGCCGGGTGGAGGCGCGGCTCGAAAGGCGGCTGGGCGCAATCACGCTGGCGAGCGGGCCCGATCCGCAGCCCGATGCCAAGGCGATTGTGGATATCCTTGTGGACAAGGCGGTGGAACGCTTGGGGGAATTTCTGCCCCGGAGTCTGATTGCCCGTGCGCGCTTTGCCGGGCTGGAGGCGCTGTCGCTCGATCGGCTGGCGGCAGAGGCGGCGGAATGGCTGGCCCCCCTGTTCACCGGGCGGCGCGATCTGGATGTGCCAAAGGGCGCGCTGGTAGAGGCGCTGTTGAACCGCCTTTCGTGGGATGAACGCCAGACGCTCGACCGGCTGGCCCCGCGCGATTTTGCCAGCCCCGCAGGCACGCATCACCCCATCGATTACGAAGGCGACGATGCGCCCAGCGTCGAAGTGCGCGTGCAGGCGGTGTTCGGGCTGGAGGCGCATCCGATGATCGGCACCACGCCGCTGCTGCTCAAGCTGACCGATCCGGGCGGCAAGCCTATGCAGGCCACGCGCGATCTGCCCGGTTTCTGGCGCGGATCGTGGCGCGATGTGCAAAAGGACGGCAAGGGCCGCTATCCCAAGCACCGTTGGCCCGATGAGCCATGGGCGGAAAAGCCCAGCCTCAAGACGAAAAACGCCTTCAACCGCACTTGATTTGCGCGCCCGAAATCAGCAAAGGAACCATCATGCAGGCACGCATCTATCAACGCCCGAAAAACGCCATGCAGAGCGGAAAGGCTCTGACGGAGCAGTGGATTCTCGATTTCGCCCCGGCGCAGGCCAAGCGGCCCGATCCGCTGATGGGCTGGGCGGGCAGCGGCGACACGCAGGCGCAGGTGCAGCTGAAGTTTCCGACGCGTGAGGCGGCAGAAGCCTATGCGTCCAAGCACGGCATTGATGCGGTAGTGCATATCGTGCCGCCCAAGCGCCTGAAGATTCAGGCCTACGCCGATAATTTCCGGTAAGGCTGGCTGAAGCGGGCCTTTGCGCCCCTTGGTGGTTGAACTCCCCGCATTTTCGCGCCATAGGCGCAAGCGGGAGTCGGGTGGACGTTCGCGTCTGCTCACCGGGTCAGGGCCGGAAGGCAGCAGCCCAGGTAGATGGCAGCGGGTCGCCCGGCTCCTATTTCATCCACATCGCCGGTTTCCTTCACGCCGCGGGGCCATGACATTCGCGGCGCGTTCCCCTACCTAGATGGGCATGGGTGATTCACCGGACGAAGACACTCCGCCGTGGCTTTCGGGCGAGGGGGAAGATGAGGCAAGCCAGCCTTCCGCCGCCGAACTGGAGGCGGCGGGCCAATCGGCGTTGTTCGGGGACATTCCGGCACCTTCCGTTCCGGTAGGGGCCGCTTCGGTGCCCGCGGCGAAGCTGGCGCAGACGGCCGATTCCGCCGCACAGCCCTACCGCGTGCTGGCGCGCAAATACCGTCCGCAAACCTTCTCCCAGCTTCTGGGGCAGGAACCGATGGTGCGCACGCTGGCCAATGCGATTGCGCGCGACCGGCTGGCGCACGCGTTCCTGATGACGGGGGTGCGCGGGGTGGGCAAGACCTCGACCGCGCGGCTGATTGCCAAGGCGCTGAACTGCATCGGGCCAGACGGGCAGGGCGGCCCCACCATCGATCCGTGCGGGCAATGCGAGCCGTGCCGTGCGATTGCCGAGGGACGCCATATCGACGTGATCGAGATGGACGCGGCCAGCAATACCGGCGTCGACGATGTGCGCGAGATTATCGAGGCGGTGCGCTATGCCGCCGTATCGGCGCGCTTCAAGATCTACATCATCGACGAAGTGCACATGCTGTCGCGCAATGCTTTCAACGCCTTGCTCAAGACTCTTGAGGAACCGCCGCCGCATGTGAAGTTCCTCTTTGCCACCACCGAAGTCGACAAGCTGCCGGTCACGGTCCTCTCGCGCTGCCAGCGGTTCGACCTGCGCCGCATACCTGCCGCGCTGCTGGCGGAGCATTTCGGCCGCATCTGCACGGCGGAAGGCGTCTGGGCAGAGGCGGAAGCGCTGGCGATGATCGCGTCCGCCGCCGAAGGGTCTGCGCGCGACGGGCTTTCCATCCTCGACCAGGCGATTGCCCATGCCGATATGGATGGCGGTGAAGGGCAAACGCAGGTCACCGCCGCGAAGGTGCGCGAAATGCTCGGCCTTGCCGACAAGGGCGCGCAAAGGCGGCTGTTCGCCTGCCTGCTCAATGCCGATCCGGCGGGCCTGCTCGACGCGGTGGAAGACCAGTTCGCGCTGGGGGTGGAACCGCTCGCGCTGATGCGCGCTCTGATGGAACTGACACACCGTGTGGCGCTGACGCAGCTTGCCAAGGGCGAGGCGGCGGGCGTTTCGGAGGAGGAGCGGCAGGCACTGGCCGACTGGGCCGCGCGGCTTTCCGTGGGCCAAGTGCACCGCCTGTGGCAATTGCTGCTGAAAGGGCATGACGAAGTGCGCGCAGCCCCCGATCCGCTGATGGCGGCGCAGATGGCGCTGCTGCGCGTGCTGCACGCGGCCGAATTGCCCGATCCCGGATCGCTCGAAAAGCTGCTGAAGGATGCCGCCGCGCGCGGGGTCGGGGTGGCTGGGGCTTCTGCTACTGCGGCCGGTAATGCGCCTGCTGCCACGCAAAATGCCGATCCCGCCGATGCGCTGATGGAATGGAGCATCCTGTGCGACCGGGTGGAGCAGGAAGGCCTGCTGCGCGTGACGCAGGTAATGCGCGATTATGTGCAGGTGATTGAACTGGCGCAGGGCCGCCTCATCTTCACCACGCCTGCCGATTTCACCGACGACATCACCGCCGATGTCCGCGATGCCTTGCGCCGCGCCACGGGTGAGGCGTGGCAGGTGCAGCGCGGCAGCGGCAACGCCTTGCCTTCGTTGCGCCAGCGCGAACTCGCTGCCCGCGCTGCCGAACAGGCGCGCATCCGCAATCATCCGCTCGTCACCGCCACGCTCGCCGCCTTTCCCGGCGCGGAACTGGTGGAGGATGGCGAGGTGGCCGAAGTCAACCGATACAGTCAGAGAAGGTAATCCCCCATGCAATCGATGGAAGAAATGCTCAAGGCCGCGCAGGCGGCGGCGGAAAACATCCAGAAGCAGATGAACGAAGCGCAGGTGAAGCTCGATTCGGTGGAAGTCGAAGGCTCCTCCGGCGGCGGCCTCGTGAAAATCCGCGCGACTGCCAAGGGCCGCATTCTGGGCGTGGCGATTGACGACAGCCTGATGGTGCCGAGCGAAAAGCAGATCCTCGAAGACCTCGTCACCGCTGCTTTCAACGACGCCCGCGACAAGGCCGACCGCGCGGCGAATGCCGAAATGCAGCAGATGCAGGCGGGGCTGGGCTTGCCGCCGGGCTTCAAGCTGCCGGGGATGTGAGAAGCCGGGACTTCGATCGCGGGATAATGGATGGTCCCGTGAAGTTCTGGTCCGGGCTAAGCTTTCGGGTGGGGCATTGGTAGCCCGCCATCACCACCATCCACACCCTTGCATCGCCGCTGAGTTGCACCCGCGCATGCGCCTCCCCATATTCGGGGCATGACGACACAAACACCTGACAGCCCGCTCGCCGTTCTCCCGCTTCTTCCCTTGCGCGACATTGTCGTGTTTCCCGGCATGGTCGTGCCGCTGTTCGTGGGGCGCGACATGTCGGTTGCCGCGCTGGAAGCCGCGATGGAGGGGGACAAGGACATCTTCCTCCTCGCGCAGCTTGATCCTGCGTGCGACGATCCGGGCAAGGACGATCTGTTCACCATGGGCGTTGTCGCGCAGGTGCTGCAAATGCTGAAACTGCCCGACGGCACGGTGCGCGTGCTGGTGGAGGGCACAAGCCGCGCCGAATTGGTTGAGTTGCGACCCAGTGAAAATCTGGTGCTGGCACAGGTGCGCTCCGTGGCCGAAACCGCCGCGATCGGCAGCGAGGCGACTGCGCTGGTGCGCACCGCGCTGGAACAGTTCGGGGATTACGCGCGCCACAACAAGAAGCTGCCCGACGATGTCGAAGCCGATCTGGCGCAGATCGAGGATGCCGGGCGGCTGGCCGATGCCATTGCCGGAAACCTCGCTGCCAAGGTGTCTACCAAGCAGGAAATCCTTGCGGAGACCGACCCGGTCAAGCGGCTCGAACTCGTCTATGCCGCGATGGAGGGCGAACTTTCCGTCTTGCAGGTAGAGCGCAAGATCCGCGGCCGTGTGAAGCGGCAGATGGAAAAGACGCAGCGCGAATATTACCTCAATGAACAGTTGAAGGCGATCCAGAGCGAGCTGGGCGGCGGCGACGGCGAGGGCGACGAGATTGCCGAGCTGCAGAAG
Organism: Alteraurantiacibacter lauratis; assembly: GCF_037154155.1. Taxonomy (NCBI): domain Bacteria; kingdom Pseudomonadati; phylum Pseudomonadota; class Alphaproteobacteria; order Sphingomonadales; family Erythrobacteraceae; genus Alteraurantiacibacter; species Alteraurantiacibacter lauratis. The sequence continues at coordinate 94,882 of NZ_JBANRN010000010.1, read as the reverse complement.
AAGATCGACAGCCTCAAACTGTCCAAGGAAGCACGCGCCAAGGCCGATGCCGAGATCAAGAAGCTGCGCACCATGCAGCCGATGAGCGCCGAGGCGACCGTGGTGCGCAACTATCTCGACGTGCTGCTGGGCCTGCCATGGGGCAAGAAGAGCAAGCTGAAGAAGGATATCGCCAAGGCGCAGGCGATCCTCGATGCCGATCACTATGCGCTCGACAAGGTGAAGGACCGGATCATCGAATATCTGGCCGTGCAGGCGCGCACCAACAAGCTTAAGGGTCCGATCCTGTGTCTTGTTGGCCCGCCGGGCGTGGGCAAGACCAGTCTGGGCAAATCGATTGCCAAGGCCACGGGCCGCGAATTCATCCGCCAGTCGCTGGGCGGGGTGCGCGATGAGGCCGAGATCCGCGGTCACCGCCGCACCTATATCGGCTCGATGCCGGGCAAGATCGTGGCGAACCTGAGAAAGGCGGGCACCTCCAATCCGCTGTTCCTGCTCGACGAGATTGACAAGCTGGGGCAGGATTTCCGCGGCGATCCCGCCTCGGCGCTGCTCGAAGTGCTTGATCCGGAACAGAACGCCAGGTTCCAGGACCATTATCTGGAACTCGATCTCGATCTCTCGGACATCATGTTCGTCTGCACCGCGAACAGCCTCAACTTGCCGCAGCCCTTGCTCGACCGGATGGAGATCATCCGGCTGGAAGGCTATACCGAGGACGAGAAGGTCGAGATTGCGCAGCGTCACCTTATCGCCAAGCAGGTTGATGCGCACGGGTTGAAGCCGGGCGAATTCACCCTGACCGAGGAGGCCCTGCGCGACCTCATCCGTTATTACACCCGCGAAGCCGGGGTGCGCACGTTGGAACGCGAGATTGCGCGCCTGTGCCGCAAGAGCCTGCGCCGCATTCTGGAAGGCAAGGACACGGCCGTGACCGTGACGAGCGAGAACCTCGCCGACTTTGCCGGGGTACGCAAGTTCAAGCACGGCGTGTCCGAAGCCGAAGCGCAGGTGGGCGCGGTGACGGGCCTTGCCTGGACGAGCGTGGGCGGCGAATTGCTGACCATCGAAAGCGTGACCACGCCGGGCAAGGGCGAAGTGCGCACCACGGGCAAGCTGGGCGAGGTGATGAACGAAAGCGTCGCCGCCGCCTTCAGCTTCGTCAAGGCGCGCGCGCCCGCCTATGGCATCAAGCCGTCCCTCTTCCAGCGCAAGAATGTGCATATCCACCTGCCCGAAGGCGCGGTGCCCAAGGACGGCCCCTCTGCCGGGATCGGCATGGTCACCTCGATCGTGTCCACGCTCACCGGCGTGCCGGTGCGGCCCGATGTGGCGATGACCGGCGAAGTGACGCTGCGCGGACGTGTGCTGGCGATTGGCGGGCTGAAGGAGAAGCTGCTGGCGGCGCTGCGTGGCGGCATCACCACGGTGCTGATCCCCGAAGAGAATGTGAAGGACCTGGCCGAGATTCCGGACAATGTGAAGCAGGGGCTTCAGATCATTCCGGTTTCGCATGTCGATCAGGTGCTGGAACATGCGCTGACCACCATGCCGCAGCCGATCGAATGGACCGAGGCAGACGATCTGGCCAGCCAGCCAGCGCCCGCCGCTGCCACCGGCACCACAGCGCATTGATCGCGCGGCGGCCGCCGGTCTTGCGGCGCAGCGAATCGTCCGGCGTCTGGTAGCGCTATCGCCGGCGGCCCGTTGCCAGCAAGGTCGGGCAGGGGGCAGTTGGGCTGCGAAGGTTCCGCTTGCCCCCAAAATTGCAGTATTTGCCAGCCACAGGCGGTCTAGCCCCTAGACATCGGTGTGAAAACTCGCTCAATTCCCCGCCCATCGCAGAGCGATTGCACAAGCAAGGCAAACGAGAACACGATTGAGGGGGGTTTTCAGGACCATGAACAAAAACGAATTGATCGGCGCCGTCGCGGAATTGAGCGGCTTGTCACGTAACGATGCCACCAAGGCGGTGGAAGGCGTATTTGACGCGATCACCACTACGCTGGCCAAGGGCGACGAAGTGCGCCTTGTCGGTTTCGGGACGTTCTCGGTGGCGCGGCGCAAGGCGTCCACCGGCCGCAATCCGCGCACCGGTGCGCCGATGAAAATCCCTGCTTCCAGCCAGCCCAAGTTCAAGGCGGGCAAGGGCCTCAAGGATGCGGTGAACTGAATTCCGCGCGGGGCTTTGCCCGAATTCCGGGTGTAATCACAATGGCGCGCAGGCACCGGGTGCAGCGGCGGCCTTTTTGGTGTGCCCGCAAGACGAACGGTTCAGTTTTCGCGGGTGGCAACGGCGTAAAGCGCGATGGCGGCCGCGTTCGAGACGTTGAGGCTTTCCATCGCGCTGCTGATCGGCAGGCGCGCCAGCGTATCGCAATGCGCGGCAATGTTGTGGCGCAGCCCGTCGCCTTCCGCGCCCAGCACGATTGCCACGGGGCCGGCCGGCAGGACGGATGCGAAAGTGGCCTCGGCCTCGCCCGCAAGGCCGATGCGCCAATAACCGGCCTCGGCCATCTCCTCCAGCGCGCGGGCCAGATTGACCACGCGCACCCAGGGCACGATTTCCAGCGCGCCCGAAGCTGACTTTGCCAGCGCGCCGCCTTCGGGCGGGGCGTGGCGATCCTGCGTGACGATCGCGGCGGCATCAAAGGCCGCGGCAGAGCGCAGGATGGCTCCGACATTGTGCGGATCGGTCACCTGGTCGAGCACGACGATGGGGCGCCCGTCCTCGGCATCGAGCACTTCGGACAGGTGCAGGTCTTCGAGCGGCTCGCATTCGAGCACCAGCCCCTGATGCGGCGCATCGCGCGGCACCATGCGCGCCAGATCCTCTGGCCCGGCATATTCAAGCGGGAAACCGGCAGGCAATTCGCCGTCGAGCGATTCGATGCCGTCATGCGTGGCCCACAGCTTGCGGTGCTGGCGCGCGGGGTTCATCAGCGCAGCCTCGACCGCGTGCCGGCCCCACAGGCGCACCGCGCCGCCGCCCGCACGGCCCGACCCGCGCCCGCCCTGGTTGCGGCCCGCACGGCCGCGCAGAGCGCGTTTGTCGCCCTTGCGGCCTTCACCCTTTCTGTTCATGCCCGATATCCTTCGCTGTTGGCGCGCTCCTGCCAGCCAGACCATTGACAGGCAAGCGCAGCTTCGCCATGGGGGCGCCTCTCGGCTGGAACGGGCTCTATCACAAGGCCCATCCCTTGCGGGTTTACCCCGCTTCCGGCACCGGTGGACAGGTGGCCGAGTGGTTAATGGCAGCAGACTGTAAATCTGCCCGCGAGAGCGTACGCTGGTTCGAATCCAGCCCTGTCCACCACCGCCGCCAAATTCGCGAAGCCAGGACCAATCGTTTGGCGCAGCGTTTGCGCGGAACCAGCGTCGAGCGGCTGCGGAGCAGACGCACGGTAGGGCGGGGCCGGCGCGAAGCGCAGGCGACCAGAGCAAAGCGGCGGCCAATCCAGCCGTGTCTGCCACCGCCTTTCCCACACCGCATTGCGCAACGGCCTGTCGATCATGCCGGGCAGTTTGCAGAGTTGCGGCCTTGTGCCGTACGGCTGCAATGCCTAGAGCAAGGGCATGGCCGGAGAACTGAAAGACAATCGCGGGCGCGGCGAGGCACAATGGCGCTGGCCCTCCATCCATCCCGAAGGGCGCAAATTCGGGCTGATTGGCGTGGCGCTGGCGCTGCTGGTGCTGCTGTGGCTCGATTGGGAAATCATCGGCTGGCCGCTGCTTGGCCTTGCGATCTTCACCTTTGCGTTTTTCCGCGATCCCGAACGCGTTGTGCCGCAGGGAAGCAACCTGATCGTGTCGCCGGCTGACGGGCTTGTGTCGCTCATCGTGCAGGTTCCGCCGCCGCCCGAATTGCAAGGCGATGACGAGAACGGGCGCGGGCTGGGCGTTGAGCCGGTGACGCGTGTTTCTATCTTCATGTCGGTGTTCGATGTGCACATCAACCGTGCGCCGGTGGCGGGCACCGTTCGGCGGGTGGTCTATATTCCGGGGCGGTTTCTCAACGCCGATCTCGACAAGGCGAGCGAAGAGAACGAACGCCAGCATCTGCTGATCGAAAAGGCGGATGGGCAGGCGATCGGTTTCACGCAGATCGCCGGGCTGGTCGCGCGCCGTATCATCCCCTTCGTCAAGCCGGGCGATCTTGTGGCGAGCGGGCAGCGCATCGGCCTCATCCGATTTGGCAGTCGGGTGGATGTCTATCTTCCGGCGGGCACGGATTCAAAAGTCCTGTTGGGGCAGAAGGTCATTGCGGGCGAGACGGTGCTCGCTGAGATCGGACGCCAGTCCCTGATCGAAGGTGTGAGCTTGTGAGCGGGCTCGCCGGTTCAGGGGCTGACGAGCCGCAGGTTCAAGCGGACGCGGAAGGCTGGATCGGCCCACGCGCCAGCGAAGATGATCCGCCCCAATTTGCGCGCCGCGTGAAACCGCGTGGATTATCGGTGCGGGCAATCATACCCAATGCGATCACCGCCGCGGCCTTGTGTTCGGGCCTTACCGGCATCCGCTTCGCAATCGTCGATGATTGGGAAAAGGCGTTGTTCGCCATCGTGCTGGCCGGCGTGCTTGATGCGATGGATGGGCGCATCGCCCGCCTGCTCAACGCGCAATCGCGTTTCGGCGCGGAGCTGGACAGTCTGGCCGATTCGCTCAGTTTCGGGATGGCGCCCGCACTTGTTCTGTTCCTGTGGGCCTTGCAGGATCTGCCGCGTTTCGGATGGTTTGCCGCGCTTGGCTTTGCGATCTGCTGCGCACTGCGGCTCGCGCGCTTCAATGCACAGATCGATACCGAAGACCAGCCGCACAAATCGGCCGGATTTCTTACCGGCGTGCCCGCGCCCGTAGGGGCGGGCCTGGCGTTTCTCCCGATTTTCCTGTGGCTGGCGAGCGGCAATGATGTGTTCCGCGAGCCGTTGCTGGTGGCGGTCTGGACGGCCGTGATCGCGATTCTGATGATTTCCAATCTCGCCACATTGAGCTGGACCTCGATCCGGCCGGGCAAGGATTTGCGGCTGGGCGTGATCGCGCTGGGCGGGCTTGTCTTTGCCGCCTTACTGACCGAGCCGTGGTGGACGCTGGCACTGATCAGCGTTGTCTATTTGGCGCTGATGCCGGTGGGCATCATGCGTTATGCTCGCGTCAGGCGACTGCGGCAATCGGCCGCGAAATAGCCGAAACCGAAAACGCCGCGGTAGCTGCCGCGCAGCGGGCGGGGCGATAGGCCACGCCGATCCGATCGCGCGGTGCGCTGCGGCGCGGCGCGAAATCAGTTCGCGGAACAGGCCGCGCCTGTCGATGCGCGGCATCCAGAGCCGCCAGTTCACGCAATATGGCCCGGCTGCGGGCAATCCCCAGCATTACATTGCGACCCACCGTCAAGGCGGCAACAAAGCCTGCCACGGTGAAAAAGAACGAGATTGCAAGCCCAGCCACCATAAACCTGACCTCTTTCAGCCTGCCCGGTTCCCAAGAACCGGACGGAAATCTAACGTGCAACCGGAACAGATGTTCCAAAGTTCCCTCTATGTTCTCCTGTTCTCATTTCGTTCTCGTGGTGTCAAGCGATTCGGATGGCTCGCATCTGGCGTGGCGCGGCGGACCGGCATTTTGGGGGTAGCTTTTGGCGTTCGTCACCGCTAAGGGCCGCGGCGTCCCGAAGGATGCATCGTTCTGATGTGTCCCGCACGGCAAATTCGCATGGAAGGCACACATCGCCGGTGCCGTTCGCAATTGGGCCTGAAAACACGCTGTGCCCGCCGCGTGCGGTTCCCCGTCTTCCAGAGGCACAACCGGAAAGGAATTATCTATGGCGGCACCTGTCGTCACCATGCAGCAACTGATCGAGGCCGGCGCACATTTCGGCCACCAGACCCACCGCTGGAACCCGCGGATGAAGCCGTATATCTTCGGCGCCCGCAACGGTGTTCACATCATCGACCTGTCGCAGACCGTGCCGCTCTTCGCACGCGCTCTCGATTTCGTGCAGGCCACTGTCCGTTCGGGCGGCAAGGTGCTGTTCGTGGGTACCAAGCGCCAGGCGCAGGAGCCGATTGCCCAGGCCGCGCGCGCTTGCGGCCAGCACTTCGTCAACCACCGCTGGCTGGGCGGGATGCTCACCAACTGGAAGACCATCAGCCAGTCGATCAAGCGCCTGAAGGCACTGGAAGAGCAGCTTTCGAGCGGGATGTCGGGCCTGACCAAGAAGGAAGTGCTCCAACTCACCCGTGAAAAGGACAAGCTGGAACTGTCGCTGGGCGGCATCCGCGACATGGGCGGCATTCCCGACGTGATGTTCGTGATCGACGCCAACAAGGAAGAACTGGCGATCAAGGAAGCCAATGTGCTGGGCATTCCGGTCGTGGCCATCCTCGACACCAATGTCGATCCTAATGGCATTGCCTTCCCCGTTCCGGGCAATGATGACGCCAGCCGCGCTGTGCGCCTGTATTGCGATGCCATCGCGCAGGCGGCGATGAAGGGTCGCGGCGAAGGCGTGGTGGATTCGGGCGCCGATGTGGGCGCAATGGATGCCCCGCCGGCCGAAGCCGTGCTGGCCGAAGACGCGCCCGCAGCCGAGGAAGCGTCCGCGCAGGCGTAAGCCGCCGGTCACAATTCCCCTTTAGCGCGCCGGGCCTTGCAACAGCGGGGCCCGGCGCGGCTCACTATTTGAAGAAGGAACACAAAGATGGCTTTTACCGCCGCTGACGTGAAGAAGCTTCGCGAAATGACCGGTGCCGGCATGATGGATGCCAAGAAGGCGCTGGAAGAAACCAATGGCGATATCGAAGCCGCCGTGGACGCGCTGCGCGCCAAGGGTCTGGCCGCCGTGCAGAAGAAGTCGAGCCGCACCGCCGCCGAAGGTCTGGTGGGCATTGCCGTTACCGGAACCAAGGGCGTGGCCGTGGAAGTCAATTCGGAAACCGACTTCGTCGCCAAGAATGACCAGTTCCAGGATTTCGTGCGCAAGACGACCGAGGTCGCGCTGGGCCTTTCCTCTGACGATGTCGACGCGCTGAAGGCCGCTGCCTATCCCGATGGGGGCACCGTGGCCGACAAGCTGACCAACAATGTCGCCACCATCGGCGAAAACCAGCAGGTGCGCCGGGTCAAGACCGTGACCGTGTCCAAAGGCCTTGTCGTGCCTTACATGCACAACGCCGCTGCGCCGAACCTCGGCAAGATTGGCGTGCTGGTCGCGCTCGAATCCGAAGCGGGCGCCGACGTGCTCGAACCGCTGGGCAAGCAGCTTGCGATGCATATCGCCGCTGCTTTCCCGCAGGCGCTGAATGCCGAAGGCCTTGATCCCGACGTGATCGCGCGCGAGCGCAAGATCGCCGCCGAAAAGGCCGCCGAAACCGGCAAGCCCGCCGAAGTGCAGGCCAAGATGGTTGAAGGCGCCGTGGCAAAATATGCCAAGGAAAATGCCCTGCTCAGCCAGGTGTTCGTGATGGACAACAAGACCCCCATCGCCGAGGTCGTGGCGCAGGCAGGCAAGGCTGCTGGCACCCCGATCGTGCTGAAGGACTATGTCCGCTTCCAGCTTGGCGAAGGCATCGAGAAGGAAGTGACCGACTTCGCCGCTGAAGTGGCTGCTGCGGTCAAGGGCTGATCTTTCGCCCACTTCCCGACCGGATACGCACCCCCGCTTTGCCCTGGCAGAGCGGGGGTTTTCCTTTGGTGTATTCCTTTGCGGCCCCTTGGCAGGGCAGGCCCGCTGACTATAAGGGCGCATCACGAAATCGCCCTGACAGGATTTGCCGTCCCCATGCTGTTGCCCAACACCAAACGTATCCTGCTCAAGCTGTCGGGCGAGGTTCTGATGGGCGACCAGCAGTTCGGCATCGACCCGGCGGTGGTCGCGGCGCTGGCGGCAGAGGTGAAAGCGGCCAAGGAAACCGGTCTGCAGATCTGCCTTGTCATCGGCGGCGGCAATATCTTTCGCGGCATGGCGGGCGCGGCGCAGGGCATGGACCGCGCGCAGGCCGATTACATGGGCATGCTCGCCACGGTGATGAACGCGCTGGCCATGCAAAACGCGCTGGAGCAATTGGGCGTGCAGACCCGCGTGCAAAGCGCGATCCAGATGGACGCGGTATGCGAACCCGTCATCCGCCGCCGGGCGGAGCGGCATCTGGAAAAGGGCCGCGTGGTGATCTTTGCCGCAGGTGTGGGCGCGCCCTATTTCACCACCGATAGCGGCGCCGCCTTGCGCGCGGCGGAAATGAAGTGCGACGCGCTGTTCAAGGGCACCAGCGTCGATGGTGTCTATGACAGCGACCCCAAGAAGAACACCTCTGCCATCCGTTTCGAAACAGTCAGTTACGACCGGGTGCTGGCAGACAATCTGAAAGTTATGGATGCAAGCGCCGTGGCGCTGTGCCGCGATAACGCCATTCCCATCGTGGTCTTCTCGATCCGCGAAAAGGGCAATCTGGCGCGCGTGCTGGCGGGCGAGGGCGTGCAGACACTGGTACAGAAGGAAGGTTGAGCGATGCCGAAATATGACAAGGCCGATGTCGAGCGCCGCATGGCCGGCGCGGTGGAAAGCCTGAAAAGCGATCTGTCGGGCCTGCGCACGGGCCGCGCCAATACCGCGCTGCTCGATCCGGTAGTGGTCGAGGTTTACGGCGCGATGATGCCGCTCAATCAGGTGGCAACCGTGTCCGCGCCCGAACCACGGATGCTGAGCGTGCAGGTGTGGGACCGGGCGAATGTGATCGCGGTGGAAAAGGGGATTGCCCACGCCAATCTGGGCCTCAACCCGATTATCGACGGGCAGACGCTTCGCCTGCCGTTGCCTGACCTTACGCAGGAACGCCGCAAGGAACTGGCCAAACTGGCGGGCAAATATGCCGAAGGCGCCAAGATCGCGATCCGCAATGTCCGCCGCGACGCGAACGAGGCGTTGAAGGAAGACGAGAAGAAGAAGGACATTTCCGAAGACGAGCGCAAGCGTCTGGAGGAAGAAGTCCAGAAGATGACCGACAAATTCGTGGCCGAGGTGGATGCCGCCGCCGCCGCGAAGGAGAAGGAAATCCTGACCCAGTGAAGGGGCGGGATATCCCGGAAACCATGCAGTTATGACGGCTGTCGCCGCCATCCCCCGCCATGTCGCCATCATCATGGACGGCAATGGCCGATGGGCTGCCAAACGCCATCTGCCGCGCGCCATCGGCCACCGCGAGGGGGGGGAGGCGGTGCGCCGCGCGGTGAAGGCGTGCAAGGTGCTGGGGATTGAATGCCTCACGCTCTACGCGTTCAGCTCCGAAAACTGGAAGCGTGACGAGGAGGAGATATCCGACCTGATGAAGCTGATGCGCCGCTTTATCGAGGCGAACCTCGATGACATGGTGGCGCAGGGCGTGAAGCTGAAGCTGATTGGCGATTGGCGCGGATTTGCGCCCGATATCGTCGCCAAGCTGGAGCACGCGCTGGCAAAAACAGCGGGCGGCACGCGCACGCTGGCGGTGGCGCTGAATTACGGGTCGCAGCAGGAAATTGCTCGTGCGGCGGCGAAGGCCGCAGAAGCGGGCGCGATCACGCAGGAAAGCATCGCGGCGCATCTCGACACCGCCGACCTGCCCCCGCTCGACCTGCTGATCCGCACCAGCGGCGAGGTGCGGCTGAGCAATTTCCTGCTGTGGCAGGCGGCCTATGCCGAAATGCTGTTCATGGATGTGCTGTGGCCGGACTTTGGTGAGGAGCATTTGCGCGAGGCCTGCGCAGAATTTGCCAAGCGGGAGCGGCGCTATGGCGGGCGCTAAGGTCTCCGACCTGCCCCTTCGAGTGGCCTCCGCAGCGGTCATGCTGGCCGTGGCGGGCGGGGCGCTGTGGCTGGGCGGGTGGTGGTTCGACACGCTGGTTGCGCTTGTCGCGCTCACCTGTTTCGCTGAACTCGCCCGGCTGGTGGTGAAGGCAACGCCATCGCTTCTCTGGCGCATTGCCGGCATCGCGGCGGGCGCGCTCTATGTCGCGCTTGCGACCCGTGCGCTCATCATGCTGGAGCGCGAGATGATCGTGGGTATTCTGGCGCTGGTCATCGCGACCGATGTGGGCGCCTATGCCAGCGGCCGCAGCATTGGCGGGCCAAAGATCGCACCGAAAATAAGCCCATCCAAAACATGGGCAGGGCTGGGCGGCGGGATGCTGGCGGCAGCCTTGGTTACGGTTGCGCTGTTCTATTCCAATGTCGGTGCGCGCGCCCTTGGCGAACTGCGCGTGATGACCGGGGTGGCCTTTGCCCTGGGCGCGCTGCTGGCGGTGCTGGCGCAGGCGGGCGATTTTCTCGAAAGCTGGCTGAAGCGCAAGGCCGGGGTCAAGGATTCCTCGCGCCTTATTCCGGGGCATGGCGGCGTGTTTGATCGGGTGGATGGCCTGCTGCCGGTGGCTATCGTGGCGGCGGAACTGTGGTATCGCGGCCATCCATGACCCGTTCGCTGACGATTCTGGGGGCCACCGGCTCCATCGGCACCTCCACGCTCGACCTGATCCGGGCTGAACGCGACAAATGGCGCGTAAACGCACTCACCGCCAATTGCAGCGCGAAGGAACTGGCCGCACTGGCCATCGAATTCGGTGCAGACATGGCGGTGGTGGGGGACGAAAGCTGCCTGCCTGATCTGCGCGAGGCCCTGTCCGGCACCGCGATCAAGGCCATGGGCGGGGCAGAGGCGCTGTGCGAAGCAGCCGCCAGCGGCGCGGATGTCACCGTTGCCGCCATTGTCGGCTGCGCGGGGCTTGCCCCGGTCATGGCGGCGGTGGAGCAGGGCGGCACAATCGCGCTCGCCAACAAGGAGGCGCTTGTCAGCGCAGGCGACATCCTGATGGATGCGGTCACACGCCACGGGGCCACTCTGCTGCCCACCGACAGCGAGCACAACGCGATTTTCCAGTGCCTCCAAGGCAATGCCATCGAGGATGTGCGCTGGATCACGCTGACGGCCAGCGGCGGCCCCTTCCGCGAATGGAGCCACGAGCAACTCGCCAAGGCTACGCGCGAGCAGGCGCTGAAGCATCCCAACTGGGACATGGGCGCCAAGATCACCATCGATTCCGCCACCATGTTCAACAAGGGGCTGGAACTGATCGAGGCGTGGCACCTTTTCCCCGTTGGCCTTGATCGCCTGCGGATCGTGGTCCACCCGCAAAGTGTGATCCATTCGATGGTCGAATACCGCGACGGATCGACGCTGGCGCAGCTTGGCCCCAGCGATATGCGCGTGCCGATTGCCTCGTGCCTCGCCTGGCCCGCGCGGATGGATACGGCGTGCAAGCCGCTCGACCTGCCCGCCATCGGCACTCTGAGCTTTTTCGAGCCGGACGAGGAGCGCTTTCCCGCGACAAGGCTGGCCCGCGCGGCGGCAGAGGCGGGAGGTGCAGCGCCTGCCGTGCTGAACGCCGCGAACGAGGTGGCGGTGGCCGCGTTCCTCGCCGGTCAGATCACATTCACGAAAATTTCGGCAATTGTCGCCAGAACACTCGATGCCGGAATGCCGCCAGCGCCCACCAGTCTTGCCGAAGTGCTTGCGGTGGACGCCGAGGCACGCCAGCTTGCGTCCCGATTGATGGAGCCTGCCTGATACCATGTCGCAAGCGTTCGAATCGGTGCCCCTGTGGATGATGGTTGCCGGCTTCCTGCTGGTGCTGGGGCCGCTCGTCACCCTGCACGAACTGGGACATTATCTGGTCGGCCGCTGGTTCGGCGTGAAGGCCAATGTGTTTTCGGTCGGTTTCGGCAAGGAACTGGCGGGCTTTACCGACAAGCGCGGCACACGCTGGCGTCTCTCGGCCCTGCCGCTGGGCGGATATGTCCAGTTTGCCGGGGATATGAGCCCCGCGAGCCAGCCCAGCCCCGAATTTCTGGCACTTCCCAAGCATGAGCAGGAACAATGCTTTCAGGCCAAGCCGCTATGGCAGAAATCGCTGATCGTGGCGGCCGGGCCGGTGACCAATCTGCTGATCGCGGTCATCATCTTCGCCGGGTTCGCCATGGTCTATGGCCGCCCCGTTGTGCCGCCGGTCATCGCGGATTTTGCCGACAATTCGCCTGCCTATGCCGCGGGGCTGGAAGCAGGTGACCGAATCGTCGCGGTGAATGGCGAGCGCGTTACCGATTTCGAGCAGGTGCGCGCCTTCGTGCTGCCTTATCCGGGGCGCACCATCACGCTGACTTACGAACGCGCAGGTGTGCAGGCGACCGTTCCGGTGAAGGTGGACAGCGTGGAGATGACCGACCGGTTTGGCAACACCTCGCGCCTTGGCATTATCGGCGTCTATTCCAATGCGGGCGAATTCCAGACCGCAGGGCCGATTTCCGCCTTGGATTTTGCGCTGGATCGCAGCTGGAATGCGCTGAAAATGATGGTGACGGGCATCAGCCAGATCATCATGGGCGAACGCTCGGTGGAGGAGCTGGGCGGGCCGATCAAGATCGCCAAGTTTTCGGGCGAGCAATTGAGCCTGGGGCCGCTGGCCTTTGTCGAATTTGTCGCCTTCATCTCGCTTAATTTGGCATTCATCAACCTGCTGCCAATTCCGGTTCTCGACGGTGGGCACCTGGCATTCTACGCGGCTGAGGCGATCCGCCGGAAGCCTGCCAGCCCGCGCAGTCAGGAATGGGCGTTCCGCACCGGGATGGCACTTGTGCTTGGCCTGATGCTGTTCGTCACGATCGTGGACATTGCCTCTTTGCCGATCTTCGGCAGCTAGGCGGGGAAAAGGATGGCTCTGGCGACACGAAACCCTGCCTGATCGCTTGATGAAGCTGGCTGTATCGGGCAAGGGGCGCCTCTCACCAATGTGGTTGCAGCTTTTCGGCCGGAATGTTCCGGCACGGGCGGATGGTTTCGGGATGGAACCGCACAGCCACACTGACGGGTAAAGGCGCAAAGGCCGCAGGGAATGAACGCATGAAGATTTCAAGCGCACACAGCACGACAGCCTCGCACTTTGCCGCGGCCCTGATGGGCTGCACCATGCTGGCCGGTCTGCCTGCTGTGGCCGTGGCGCAGGATGCTGCCCCCGCAGCCGAAGCGGCGAGCGTCGCCGCACCGGCCGAGCAGGGCGATGTGATCCGCAGCATTGCGGTGTCGGGTGCGCAGAGGCTGGAGCCGGAAACGATCCTGTCCTACATCCAATTGCGCCCCGGTCAGGTTTATACCCCCGCCCGCGCGGACCAGGCGCTGATCGACCTTGCGGCGACCGAACTGTTCTCGGACTTTTCGGTCACCAACAATGCCGGCAACGTGGTGATCACGGTGGTTGAAAACCCGATCATCAACCGCGTGCTGCTCGAAGGCAACCGTCGCATCAAGGACGACAAGCTGCGCGAGGAAATCCAGCTCGCCCCGCGCCAGATCTTCACCCGCAGCCGCGTGCGCGCCGATGTCGCCCGCATTATCGAGCTGTACAAGCGGCAGGGCCGCTATGCCGCGGTGGTCGAACCGCAGATGGTGATGCTCGACCAGAACCGCGTGGACGTGATCTTCGAAATCAACGAAGGCCCCAAGTCCAAGGTGCGCCAGATCAACATCATCGGCAATAACGCCTTTTCCGATGGCGATCTGAAAAGCGAAATGGTCACCAAGGAATCGGGTCTGCTGAAGATCTTCAGCTCGAACACCAGTTATGACCCCGACCGGCTGCAATACGACCAGCAGAAGCTGCGCCAGTTCTACCTGACGCAGGGCTATGCCGATTTCCGTGTCGTTTCGGCGGTGGCGGAACTGACGCCCGACAAGCGCGATTTCATCATCACCTATGTGCTGGAAGAAGGCGAACGCTACCGTTTCGGCACGGTCGATGTGGTCAGCCAGCTGCGCGATTTCGACAGCGACCGCCTGACCCAGTCGCTGCGGATTAAGGAAGGCGACTGGTACAACGCCGAACTGGTCGACAACACGATCGAACTGCTGACCGAAACTGCCGGCGCGTTCGGTTACGCCTTTGCGCAGGTGCGGCCGACCTTCACCCCCAACCGCGAAAACCGCACGATGGATGTGCGCTTCACCCTGACCGATGCGCCGCGCGTCTATATCGAATCGATCGACATCAACGGCAACACGATCACGCAGGACAAGGTGATCCGCCGCGAATTCCGCCTGGTGGAAGGCGATGCCTTCAGCTCGCTGCAGGTTTCCCGATCGACCGCGCGCATCAATTCGCTGGGCTATTTCCAGGAAAACTTCGAAGTCGAGCAGGTCGAAGGCAGCACGCCCGACCGTGTGGTGCTGCAGGCCAATGTGCAGGAAACGCCCACCGGGGAACTGACGCTCTCGGCAGGCTTCTCCAGTCTTGAAAGCTTCATTTTCCAGGGATCGATCCGGCAGAACAATTTCCGCGGCCGCGGGCAATCGGTGGGTCTGTCACTGAACTATTCGCGCTATTCGCGTTCGGGCTCGGTCAGCTTTGCCGAACCTTACCTGTTCGACCGCAATATCTCGGCCGGGATCGACATTTACCGGCAGGATTACAACAACGGCTATTTCAACCGCCGCAACGCAACCTACGAGCAGAGCACCACGGGCATTGCGCTGCGGGCCGGTATCCCGCTTACCGAATACACCTCGCTGATCGGCCGCTACACGCTCAACTTCGAAAATGTCACGATCGACGAAAACCAGTTCTTCGCGGATTTCGACGGCGATGGCACGCGCCAGTGCGAACCCTTGCTGGCCGGCCGTTATCTGTGCGACGCCATCGGCAACCGGGTCAACTCGATCCTGGGCGTCTCGCTGGTGCGCGATACGCTCAATTCGCGTTTGCGCCCCACCAATGGCAATCTGCTCAGCCTCACGGTTGATTTCGCGGGACTTGGCGGTGATACCCGTTACATCCGCGGCCGCCTGAACGCGGCGCAATTCTTCAACCTTGGCAGCAATTTCATTTTCTCGCTGCGGGGCGAAGCGGGGGCGATCACGGGGCTGGGCGATCAGGTGCGTCTGACCGACCGCTTTTTCCTGGGCGAACCGGATATCCGCGGGTTCGACATTCGCGGCATCGGCCCGCGCGTGGTGCGCCGCTTCTACATCTTCGATGACGAGGGCAACCGCGTGCTGCGTCCGCTGGGCGATCGCAACAACCAGGACGATTCGCTGGGCGGCCGGTATTATTATTTCGGCCGGGCCGAACTGGAAATCCCGCTGGGAACCGGCGCGCGCGAAATGGGTATCCGTCCCTCGCTGTTCGCCGATATCGGCTCGGTCTTCGGCATTCGCAGCCCGCAACTGACCATCAGCCCGCCGCCCGATGGCCTGTTTGTGCCGCAGCGCAATTCGGCCGGCCTGCCGTTGTTCACGCAGATCGATGCTGCGACCGTCAACGCGGCAGGCAATTGCGTGCCCACCGCGGTTTCGCAGGTCACCAATCCGGTCAACCCCAATCCGCCGGCCTGCCTGACCAGTGCCAACAATACGCCTATCGGGTTGCAGCTGCCGCCCTTCGTCGAAGAATATTACGGCAACAGCCCCAGCCCGCGCCTTTCGGTGGGCGCCGGCATCAACTGGAACTCGCCCTTCGGTCCGTTCCGCATCGACCTTGCCTACGCCATCCTCAAGCAGGTTGGCGATGAAACCAAGACCCTGTCTTTCAACGTAGGAACCGCATTCTGATGTCCAAGATGTCCTTCAAGGCGGCGCTTGTCGCTGCCGTTCTTCCTGTTGCCGCTCTTTCCGCGCCTGCCGCGGCACAGGTCAACGGCATGGCCGTGACCGAGCCCGCCGTGGCTGTTGCCAGCTCGACAGCGCTGCAGACCGGCTTTCAGCAGGTCGGCACCACCTATGCCGCGCAGATCCAGCAGATCGAGCAGTTGAGCCAGCAGCGGGTGCAATTGCTCCAGACGCTGGACACCAACCGGAATGGCCAGATTGACGAGGCCGAACAGGCCGCGCTCACCGAAACCAACCCCACCGTGGTGCAGATCAACACGATCGATCAACAGATCAGCACGGCGCAGGCGCCGATCCAGCTTGCCCGCCTCTATGTGGTCAGTCAGGTGGCCCAGCAATATGCCGCCGCCGTGCAGCAGGTCATCGCGGATCGTGGGATTCAGGTGATGCTGTCGCCCGAAGCCATCGTCTACGCTGCTGATGGCATGGACGTGACCGCTCTCGTCGCCACTGCGCTGAATGCCCGCGTGCCTTCGGTCACCATCACGCCCCCCGCGGGTTTCCAGCCGAACGAGGCAGTGGTGAACCTGTATCAGCAGGTGCAGCAGGTCTTTGCCATGGCCCGCGCGCAGCAGCAGGCGGCGGCTGGCAATGCAGCCGCCCAGCCGGCTGTGGAAGGCCGCTGATTATTCGCGGGATCGGCAGTTGATCGGGGCAAATGGCGATGAGCGAAGCTGACGCACCTTTCGACATTCCGCGCATCCTTAAGGCCTTGCCGCATCGCTATCCGATGCTGCTGGTCGACAGGGTGGCGGAATTGAAGAAGGGCGAGGAAATCACCGCGATCAAGGCGGTGACCTTCAACGAGGGCTTTTTTCAGGGCCATTTCCCCGGCCGCCCGATCATGCCAGGCGTGCTTCAGATCGAGGCGCTGGCGCAGGCCGCGGGGATTCTGGCGGTGGAAACGCTCGATCTCGCCGGCTCTGGCAAGCTCGTCTATTTCATGGCGATCGAGGAGGCGAAGTTCCGTGCTCCCGTCGAACCGGGCGTGCTGCTTGAACTGAAGGCGGGCTTCCTCCAGCAGCGCAGCCGCGTGTGCAAGTTCTGGGGCAAAGCCAGCGTGGATGGCAAGGTGACCTGCGAGGTGCAGTTCACCGCCATGATCGCCGACGCCCCCGCCGCCTGACCCGCACGCGCCCACGGCCTGTCTGGCCGTTTGCTCTTGATCTTGCGAGGGGCCGCCGTTATGGGCCGCCGCTTACCGATTTACCCCATGCAAGCCGGTCGGAACCGGCAGCGCGCACAAGGATACACGCCATGAAGGCCGATACTCACCCCGATTACCACTTCATCACCGTCAAGATGACCGACGGCACCGAATTCCGTACCCGTTCCACCTGGGGCAAGGAAGGCGATGTGATGACGCTGGAAATCGATCCCACCAGCCACCCGGCATGGACCGGCGGTCAGCGTCAGGTCGATCAGGGCGGCCGCGTTGCGCAGTTCAACAAGCGTTTCGGCGGGCTCAGCCTCAAGAAGAAGTAAGCCTTCTTTCTGCGAAATCACCAAGTGGGCGGCTCTTCGCGGGGCCGCCCTTTTCGTATCTGCCCTATTCCGCGGCCGGTTCCTCTGGCGCCTGCTCGAACCGCAGCGTTCCGGCCAACCGCGCTTTGCCGCCGTGGTCCTTCATGTGGTGCACCCCGTCATTCACCCGGATTTCGGGAAAATCCTCGTATACGCGCACTCCGTCGAGCGTGGCGGCGTTGAGCGTGTAGATCGTGGGGTCAGAGCGCGGCCGGTGATAGACATGGATGCCGCACTGGCGGCAGAACCAGTGTTCGGCCACGCGGGTGTTGAACTGGTAACAGGCCAGCGCATCGCGCCCCTGTTCGATCGCCAGATCGCTTTGCGCGATATGCACCATCGCCACGCCCTTCATCGCGCAGATCGAGCAGTTGCAGCGACCCGCACGCAAGGGTTCGGGCACTTCGGCCCGGTAACGCACCGCGCCGCAATGGCATCCGCCGCTCCGTGTTGTCATGCGTTTACTCCCAGCCCCAGGGGCGTTCGCGGTACCATTTGGTGATGACATATTTGACCCCGGCGCGCACCTTCATCCCGTGGTGCAGCGTGTTGGGGTTGAGCCGTCCGTCGGGCCGCTTGTTGTTCCAGCATACCAGCTTGCCCGTTTCGGGCTGGAAGGTCTTCCCGATCACCTTGAAGCGGGTGGCGCCGCCGGCGTCCACTTCGTTCAGATAGATCATGAACGTCCAGGTGCGGTTGCCCGCGACAGAGCAGAAGCGCGCGAAATCGGGGAAGTCGGGCTCGAAATAATCGGTATGCGCCTTGAACTCCTGCCCCACGGCGTAACGCTGGCCCTGCACGGGCTCGCCGTAAGCGGGATCGATGCCGTTGAGTGCAACGAGCCGTTCCTCCAGCGCTTTCACCGCAGGTGCATCGGGCGAAAGGTCGCAGGTTTCGCTGGTGCGGAAGGCGTAATCGCCGTTGCTGTCGGCCAGGGTGGAGGGGCGGCGCTCCTGCTCGATCAACGCGACAAGGTCGGCGCACAGCGCAGGCGGCAGGAATCCGGGGCAGTCGAACAGTTCCAGCCGGTCAGTCGGCACGCGGCGGACACCCGGCCGGGCAAGCAGGAAGGCGGCGGATGTCTCGCCCGGATTCGGCGGAACGGAATGCATGGCCCGATTGATACGCCGCGCGGCCACGCAGGCAAGCGCGAAAGATTCCGGCAGGGCGGGCGGGTTTGTTCGCACTTTTCGCTTTGCAAGGCGGGCGGCTTGTGCAACAGGCAGCCGCCCGCACGGCAGGGGCTTGACCTTGTGCCAAAGCGGCTTATCAGCCGCGCATCCTGGTATGCGTGCTGGGATATGGCGATCATAGCTCAGCTGGTTAGAGCGCCGGTTTGTGGTACCGGAGGTCACGGGTTCGAACCCCGTTGGTCGCCCCATCTCCCCCTGATTTTTCGCGCGTGATTCGCGCAAACCGGCAGTTTCATCTGACATGACAGCTTTCTGGGCCAGCGCCGATTGGGATGAGCACGAGCGCGTCGAACTGGTGCACGACCGCGCATCGGGCCTCACCGCGATTATCGCGGTGCATTCCACCCATCTCGGCCCCGGTGCAGGCGGGGTGCGATTCTGGCATTACGCCGATCCGGCCGATGCGATGACCGATGCGCTGCGGCTGTCGCGCGGGATGAGTTACAAGAACGCGATGGCGGGCCTGCCGATGGGCGGGGGCAAGGGCGTGGTGCTGCTCGACGCCGAACGCAGCCGCACGCCGGCCATGCTGGCGGCGCTGGGTGATGCGATCGAGGCGCTGGGTGGCCGCTATGTCACCGCAGAGGATGTGGGGGCGAGCGAGGCGGACATGGTCGCCATCGCCCGGCGCACTGGCCATGTCAGTGGCCTTCCCGTCGGACCCGGCGTTGCGGGCGGCGATCCCGGCCCGTTTACTGCGCGCGGCATCTTTCTGGGTCTGAAGGCGGCGGTGGAACATCGGCTGGGTCGTGACAGTCTGGCCGGCGTCCATGTGGCGCTGCAGGGCTGTGGCAGCGTGGGCGGTGGTCTTGCCCGTTTGCTGGCGGCAGAGGGCGCGCGGCTGACGCTGGCGGATATCGATCCCTTGCGCGCCAACCGGCTGGCCGCTGAACTGGGCGCGCAGGTCGTGGATGCGCGGCAGGTCATGGCGGTGCCGTGCGATGTCTTCAGCCCCAATGCGCTGGGCGCCGTGCTTGATGCGCAGGGCGTGGAAATGCTCGATTGCGCGATCGTGGCAGGCGGGGCGAACAACCAGCTCGCCCGGCCGGAAGATGGCGTGGCGCTGGCGAAACGCGGCATCCTCTATGCGCCCGATTACGTCATCAACGCAGGCGGCATCATCAATGTCAGCGTCGAGTATCTGGCGCGGCAAAAGGGTGAGTCGGGCGATCTGGCCGAGGTCGAGCGGATGATCGCGGCCATTCCGGATCGGCTGCGTGCCATCTGGCAGGAAAGCGAGGCGACCGGGCTGGGCGCCGATCTGGTGGCTGACCGGATGGCGCAAATCCTGATCGGGCGCGGCTGAGACACAAAGGGGCTGAGCGCGACACAGCGGCCCAAAACCCGCGAAAATGCGCGGCCCAGGCCGCCTCCTCACACCGGTTCTGCTTGAGGTTGGGCGCTGCACCTGCCAAAGGGACAAACGCAATTTCGCGAGCAGACTTTCGGCATCAGGCCACCCTTTGTAACCATGCATGGCTTTGCCAATCCCGCCCGTTTCCTGAGGCTTGCCCGCTGGCTCACCCCGCTGATGCTGCTGGCGGGGCTGGTGCTGGTCGCCGGTTCGCTCATCCATTCCTATTTCAATATGCCGCCCGACCGGCTGATGGGCGATTCGGTCAAGATCCTGCCGCTCCATGTGGCCACCGCGTGGCTGGGCATGGGCGGGTGGACGACGATTGCGATTGCCAGTCTTGTGGAACTTGTGTGGCGGCATCCGCTGGCCGCCATCGCTGCGCGTGCCGCTGCCGTGCCGGGCGCGGTGTTCACCTTTGTCTGCCTTGCGACCGGCTCGATCTGGGGACGGCCCACCTGGGGCACCTGGTGGGTGTGGGACGGGCGGCTTACCTCGATGCTGGTGCTGCTGTTCCTCTATTTCGGCTATATCGCGTTGTCCGGAGCGCTGGCGCGGGAAGGGGCGAGCAGCCGCATCGCCGCGATTTTCGGCCTTGTCGGCGCGATCAACATTCCCATCATCAACCGCAGCGTGGTGTGGTGGAATTCGCTGCACCAGCCGCCCAGCATCACCATGGGCAATTCCGCGATCGATCCGGTTTATCTGTGGCCGCTGCTGGTGGCGGTGGCGGGTTTCTCGCTGCTGTTCGGCGGGGTGGTGCTGGCGCGGATGCGCACCATATTGGCCGACATGCAGGCCGAGGCGCGCCTCAGGCGCAAGGCGATGCAAGTGGCAGAAGGGCTATGATGGCCATGCGTGAAACGCCCGATATGATGGCCTTTGTCGATGCTGCCTTTGCCGTGGGCATTGCGGCCACGCTGATCATGGTGGTGTGGAGCTGGATCGCGATGCGCCGCGCGGAGAAGCGGCGAGAGGAGACGCGCGGGAAATGAGCCTGTCGGTAAAGCCCAAACACCAGCGGCTGGTGCTGCTGGTCATCGCGCTGGTCGCGCTCGTCGGCGCAGGCCTGCTCGCGGCGTGGGCGCTGCGCAGCCAGGCGAGCTATTTCTACCTGCCCAGCGAAATCGTGGCCAAGGCGCCCGATCCCGATCGCGGGGTGCGGCTGGGCGGCATGGTGGAAACCGGTTCGATCCAGACGGCGGCCGATGGCGTGACGATCACCTTCGTGGTGAGCGATGGCACCGCGCGTGTGCCCGTGACCTTTGCCGGGATAGCCCCGGCGCTGTTCGTCGAAGGGTCGGGCGTTGTCGCGGAAGGGCGCATGGGCGCGGACGGGGTCTTCGTTGCCGACAACCTGCTTGCCAAGCATGATGAAAATTACATGCCGCGCGAGCTGGAAGGCATGAGCACCGACGATGTGCGCGCGCAGATCGAGGCGACGCTGCAATGATGGCCGAACTCGGCCTTGCCGCGCTGTGGCTGGCCGCTGCGCTGGCGGGCCTGCAATTGCTGGCCGGGTTTTTGGCGCTGCGTCCGGGGCACGAGGCGGTGGGCGTGCTCGCCCGTCCGGCCGCGCTGGTGCAGGCGCTGCTTTGCGGCCTATCCTTCCTTGTCCTGCTGTATCTGTTTGCGGTCACCGATTTGTCGGTGAAGCTGGTCGCCACCAATTCGCATTCCGATAAGCCGATGATCTTCAAGCTGTCGGGCGCTTTCGGCAATCACGAAGGTTCGATGCTGCTGTGGGTCACGGTGATGGCGCTGGCGGGCGGGCTGATCGCGGCGGTGGAGAAGCGCTTGCCCGAACGCACCATGCTGGCAACGCTGGGCGCGCAGGCCTTTGTCGCACTTGGCTTTTACGCCTTCCTGCTGCTGTCGTCGAACCCGTTTGAGCGGCTGAGCCCCGCGCCTGCACAGGGAAGCGGCCTCAACCCGCTGTTGCAGGATATCGGCCTCGCCTTCCATCCGCCCACGCTCTATTTCGGCTATGTTGGCCTGTCGGTGGCGTTCAGCTTTGTCGTCGGCGCGCTGCTGACGCGGCAGGTGACGCCCGAATTTGCGCGCGTGATGCGGCCGTGGATTCTGGGTGCGTGGGTGCTGCTGACGATTGGCATTACCGCCGGTTCCTATTGGGCCTATTACGAGCTGGGCTGGGGCGGTTGGTGGTTCTGGGATCCGGTGGAAAACGCCGCGCTGATGCCGTGGCTGGCGGCGACCGCGCTGCTCCATTCGGCCAGCGTTCTCGCCGCGCGCGACGCGCTGCGCGCCTGGACGGTGCTGCTGGGCGTGGTGGCTTTTTCGATGAGCATGGTGGGCACATTCCTGGTGCGATCGGGTATTCTGACCAGCGTGCACGCCTTCGCCGTCGATCCGGAGAGGGGCACCTTCATCCTGGCGCTACTGGCGATCTATATCGGCGGGGCGCTGGTGCTGTTCGCCCTGCGCGCCGGGACTGTGGCGGAGGGTGAGCGCTTTGCCCTGCTCAGCCGCGAAGGCGCGCTGGTGGTGAACAATGTCGCGCTGTCCGCCATTTTGGGGATTGTCCTTCTGGGCACGCTGTATCCCTTGCTGACCGAGGCGTTCGATGTGCGCGTGTCGGTCGGCCCGCCCTATTTCAACCCGGTCTCCGCGATCTTCTTCCTGCCCATGCTGCTGGTGCTGGCGGTGGGGCCGCTGCTCAACTGGCGGCGGGACAGTTTCGCGCGCATCCGGCTCCCGGTGCTGATCCTGTCGGGCATCGGCGCGGGCGTGCTTGTCGGCGTGTGGCTGGCGACCGATATCGGCATTCTGCCGTTGCTGGGGCTTTCTCTTGCCGCGGTGGTGGCGGTTGCCAGCGTGCTGCCGCTCAAGGGGCGCAAGCTCGCCCGCGTGCCGCTCGCCATGTGGGGCATGGTGATGGCGCATCTGGGTGTGGCGGTGGCGCTGTTCGGCATGGCGGCCGATACCGCCTTCCAGCAGGAGCGGCTGGTTGCTGCCAATGTCGGCGATGTGATCGAGGTGGGCCCGTGGACCGCGCGGCTGGAAAGCGTGCTGCCCGTATCCGGCCCCAACTGGCAGGCGATCGAGGCATCGCTCACCGTGCGCCAAGGTCAGGGCCGCGTCACCATGACGCATCCGCAGGCGCGCGTCTTCTGGTCGCCGCCTACGGAGACGAGCGAAGTCGCGCTTGTCACGCGCTGGAACGGGCAGCTTTACGCCGCGCTGGGCAATCAGGCGGAGGATGGCCGCTGGCAGGTGCGCCTGTGGTGGAAGCCGTTCGTGACCTGGATCTGGTATGGCGGCTTGCTGATCGCTCTCGGCGGCGCGCTGGCGCTGCTGGGGCGGCTGTGGGTCGATATTCGCCGCCGCGTGGCGATGCGCAAGATTGCCGCACGCCGCGCCGATCAGGTGGAGCGGGGGACGACGGCATGAGGCGGCTGCGCATATTCCTGTGGGTGCTGGTGGGCGTCACCGCGCTCGCCTTTGGCCTGTTCGCCTATCAGCTGCGCCAGCCCAAGGATGAGTTCGTGGCGAGCGCGATGGTGGGCAAACCCATTCCGCCTTTTGATCTGCGTCCGGCGGTGGAGGGGCAACCGGGGCTTTCGAGTGCCGATCTGGCCGATGGCAAGCCGCGCCTTGTCAATATCTTCGCCAGCTGGTGCCTGCCCTGCCGGGCCGAAGCGCCGCAACTGGAAGCCTTGCGCGAACAGGGCGCGGAAATCGTCGGCATTGCCATCCGCGACCGGCCGGAGGATGTGGCCGCGTTTCTGGCGGTCTATGGCAATCCCTTCACCCGGATCGGCGCGGACGACATCAGCGAAGTGCAGTTGTCGCTCGGCTCATCGGGAGTGCCCGAAACCTTCGTGGTCGATGGCAAGGGCGTGATCGTGTATCAGCATATCGGTGATATCCGGGCCGAACACGTGCCGAATATCCTCGCCAAGCTGCGCGAGGCGGGGGCGTGAGGAGCACCGGAATCATCTTGGCGCTGGCCATGCTCGCGGCATCGCCCACGCTGGCGCAGGACAGCCTGCCGCCCGCGCCCTATGCCTATCAGCAGCTCGACGATCCGGAGCAGGAAGCGCAAGCCACCGCGCTGATGCACACGCTGCGCTGTCTCAAATGCCAGAGCCAGTCGATCGCCGACAGCGATGCGCCAATGGCGGGCGATATGCGTCACCAGGTGCGCACGCGCATCGCGGCGGGCGAAAGCCCCGAACAGATCCGTGCGTGGATGGTGGAGCGCTACGGCGATTATGTGAGTTACGAACCAAAGCTGGGCGCGAGCACCTGGCCGCTTTTCGCCCTGCCGCTGCTGATGCTGGCGCTGGTCGTTTTCGTATTGCGCGGGCGGCTGGGCCGGGCAAAGGGCGGCGATGATACGGGGAGCACGCCGCAATGAGCTGGATCATGGTGATTGTGCTGGCGCTGGTATCCTTTGGCGTGGCAGTCTCGGCCTTCCGCCTGCCGCGCGTCACATGGACCAGCCTGGCCGCTGCATTGCTGTTCGGCCTTGCGGGATATACGCTTCAGGCCAGCCCCGGCTTGCCCGGAGCGCCGCGCGCCAACATGGCGACCAGCTATACCGACGAGTGGCAGATGCGCGATGCGCGCGTGCTGCTGGTGGGTGAAAGTCTGAAATCGCGCAGCAATGCCATCGTCACCTCCGATGCCTTTGCGCAGCGGGGGCAGTTCACCGATGCGGTGGGCTTTGCCGACATTGCGATCAGGGAAAACGCGCAGGATTTCGAAGCGTGGCTGGCGCTGGGCAATGCGCTGGTCGAGCAGGCCGACGGCGCGTTGACGCAGCCCTCGCTATTCGCTTACCGGCAAGCAAGTGCGATTGCGCCGGACAATCCGGCACCGTCCTATTTCCTCGGCCTGTCGCTGATCCGGCAGGGGCGGATGGTGGAAGCCTATCAGATCTGGCGCGGCGCGCTGGAACGGATGGGCGAGGAGGGCACGCCCGCGCAAGGCTTCATGGCGGAACGCGTGGCGCGGCTGGAAACGATGCTGGCGCAGGCGGGCGCGCTGCCGCCTTCGCCCGGAACTGCGGCCGATCAGGGCGAATAGGCGGGCCGAGTCGGCGTATTGCGGCGACTTCGGCGCGCTGCTAGAGGCCGCGCTTTCCCGCCCGGCTATAGTGCCTCCGGCGGGGCGAAGGCGGGACAAGGGGCGTAAATCCCGATGAGTGCACCAGCAACCGGCCACAAGCCGCTTTCGGCCAAGGCGAAACTGGCGTTCGGTGCCATCGGCGTCGTCTTTGGCGATATCGGCACCAGCCCGCTTTACGCCTTTCGTGAAACCTTCCGCGGCGCGCATCACCTGCCGATCGACGATCTGCACATTCTGGGCGTTGTCAGCCTGATTTTCTGGTCGATGACGCTGGTCGTCTCGATCCAGTATGTCGCGATCCTGATGCAGGCCGACAACAAGGGGCAGGGTGGCAGCCTGGCGCTGGTCGCGCTGCTGTCGCGCCATGTCGGCAAGTCGCGGCATAGCTGGCTGATCGTGCTGCTGGGCGTGTTTGCGACCGCGTTGTTCTATGGCGACAGCATGATAACGCCCGCGATTTCGGTGCTGTCGGCCGTGGAAGGGCTCGCTGTGGTGAATGAAGGGCTTCGTCCGCTCGTCATCCCCATCGCGCTGGGCCTGCTGGTGGGCCTGTTCGTTATCCAGAAACGCGGCACATCCAAGGTGGGTAATCTGTTTGCCCCGGTGATGCTGGTCTATTTCTGCACGCTTGCCGTGCTGGGTGCGACGCAGATCTTCCACACGCCCCAGATTTTCTATGCCCTCAACCCCTGGTATGCGGTGAACTTCTTCCTCACCGACAAGTGGTTTGCCTTCCTCGCGCTGGGCAGCGTGGTGCTGGCGGTGACCGGGTCAGAGGCGCTGTATTCCGACATGGGCCATTTCGGGCGCGGGCCGATGCGGTTTTCGTGGTTCGGGTTTGTCATGCCCTGCCTGCTGATCAACTATTTCGGGCAGGGCGCGATGATCATGGGCCTGCCCGATGCCGATGCCGAAGTGGCGATCCACAACCCGTTCTTCTTCCTGGCACCCGAAAGCCTGCGTCTGGCGCTGGTGTTCCTCGCCACCGCGGCCACCTTCATCGCCAGCCAGGCGGTGATTTCGGGCGCGTTCTCGATCACCCATCAAGCGATCCAGCTCGGCTTCATCCCGCGCCTGTCGATCCGCCATACCAGCGGCGAACATTCGGGCCAGATCTATATCCCCATCATCAACTGGGCGCTGATGATCTCGGTCATCGTGCTGGTGCTGACCTTCCAGAACTCGTCGAACCTTGCCGCCGCCTATGGCATCGCGGTGACAGGTGCGGTTACGCTCGACACGCTGCTGATGGGCGTGCTGTTCGTCAGCGTGTGGAAGTGGAAGATGTGGATCGCGCTGCCGGTGGTGCTGCTGTTCCTGATTGTCGATGGCGCCTATTTCGCCGCCAACCTGACCAAGGTGGCCGATGGCGGCTGGTTCCCGCTGCTGATCGGCGCGGTGGCGTTCACGCTGCTGACCACATGGGCCAAGGGCCGCAAGCTGATGCGCGAGAGGATGACCGAAATCGGCCTGCCGCTCGATATCTTTGCCAAGAGCGCGCACAATTCGTCCAAGCGCGTGCCCGGCACCGCCATCTTCATGAATTCGGGCTCGTCGGGCACGCCTTCGGCGCTGCTCCACAATATCAAGCACAACAAGGTGCTGCACGAACGCGTGGTGGTGCTGACGGTGCAGATCGAGGATGTGCCTTATGTCGACGAGGCCAACCGGATCGAGACGCACGATCTGGGCGAGGGCTTCTATCGCGTGATCCTGCATTACGGCTTCATGCAGGAAACCGATGTGCCCGCCGCGCTGAAGAAGGTCGAAATCTGCGGCGGCAAGTTCGACATGATGCAGACCAGCTTCTTCCTCAGCCGACAGACGCTGTTGTCTGCCGCACGGCCGGGCATGGCGATCTGGCGCGAGCGCCTGTTTGCCTGGATGATGCGCAATGCGGCAACGCCGATGGAATTCTTCCGCCTGCCCACCAACCGCGTGGTGGAACTGGGCAGCCAGGTCGAGATCTAGCGAACACAAAGGAACGGGGCGCGCCGGCCTTTGCCAGAGCGCCCCCCTACTTTCCTGTCCAATTGATCAGCCCAGATTGGCGCTGACCATCGCATACAGCATCGGCAGCGAGAGCAGCGCGTTGGTGCGGCTGGCGATCAGCGCGCGCGGCGCCGCCTTGGCCTTTTCCTCGTCGCTCGCCTCGACAATGCCCAGGATCTTCTTCTGCGCAGGCCAGATGATGAACCAGACATTGAAAGCCATGATCAGCGCCAGCCACATTCCGATGCCGATCAGCAGCACGCCCCCCGTGCCCGACAGCGACAGCGCGGCGGCGAGATAGCCGTTATGCCCCGCTACCGCGAGTCCGGTCAGCACGGTCAGCAGCGCGGCCCACCGGAAGAAGAAGAACACCTTGGGCGCGATATGGCCGGTGATCGCCTTCTTCATCTCCGCCGGAATGGCGGGCATGGTGGGCACCTGCACAAAGTTCAGGTAATACAGCAGCCCGATCCACAGAATGCCAAAGAAGGTGTGCAGCCAGCGCATCGCATCGTTGGCGATTTCCTTGCCCCCTTCGCCCGTCCAGCCGGTAAAGCCCGCGATCAGTGCGATCGCCGCGACCAGACCCACGCCCAGCACGGCGTGCAGATTGCCGAAAAATTTAGTCATCCCCTTATCCCCCTTGTTCTCTTGAACAGGGGCGAGTGTGAAGCAAGCGGGCGCAAGGGGCAAGGGGGCCGCGTGGCGGGGTGCTTCCGCCGGTCTGGTGCGGCCTATTCGTGCGGCGGGTTCTGTGCCACCTTCTCCTCCTCGCCCAGCTTCAGTCCGTGCTTGAGCAGCATGGGGATCTGGGTGAAGGTGAACAGGAAGGACAGCGGCATGAACAGCCACAGCTTGGCCGCCAGCCACGCCTCGAAACTGATGGTGTAGATCATAACGGTGTTGATCACCGCCAGCACCACAAAGAACACGCCCCAGTTGATCGACAGCTTCAGCCATCCCTCGTCCGAAAGCCCGTCAAACGCGGCCTCCAGCAGATATTTGAGCAATGCCTTGCCCTTGAACCATCCGCCGATCAGCATCACCGCAAAGCCGGCATAGATGATCGTCGGCTTCCACTGGATGAAACGTTCGTCATGGAAGTAGATCGTCAGCCCGCCAAAGCCGACGATCAGCACGGTGGACAGCCACAGCATGGGCGACACTTTTCCCAGCCGGATACGCGATACCGCCAGCGCCACCAGAGCGGCGACGATGAAGGCGCCGGTGCCATTGATCACGGCAAGGATCTCCCCCGCCGTGTCGCCTGCCTCGTCCGGCGAGAAATATTTGTAGGTCAGGAAGAACACCAGCAGCGGGCCGTAATCGACCGCGACATTGATCCAGCCCGATGCGGACTTGGCGGGCTTCTTCTCTGTGCTGTCCGGGGCCATCACGCCACTCCTGCGATAACTTTGGCGACCAGATCGGGGTCGAAGGGCCGCAGATCGTCGATCTTCTCGCCCACGCCGATCGCGTGGATGGGCAGGCCGTATTGTTCGGCCGCGGCCACCAGCACACCGCCGCGCGCGGTGCCGTCGAGCTTGGTCATGATCAGGCCGGTCACGCCCGCCACTTCGCGGAACACGTCGATCTGCGCCAGTGCGTTCTGCCCGTTGGTGGCATCGAGCACCAGCACCACGTCATGCGGTGCCTCCGGATTGAGGCGGCCCAGCACGCGGCGGATTTTCGCCAGCTCGTCCATCAGTTCGCGCTTGTTTTGCAGGCGTCCGGCGGTGTCCACCACCAGCGCATCGATCCCTCGATCGGTCGCCAGCTTGACTGCGTCGAACACAATGGATGCCGGATCGCCCCCTTCGGGACCGGTGACGATGGGCACGCCGATGCGATCGGCCCATACCTTGAGCTGGCCGATGGCGGCGGCGCGGAAAGTGTCGCCCGCGGCCAGCATCACGCCGTAATCATCCTCCTGAAACAGATGCGCCAGCTTGGCGATGGTGGTGGTCTTGCCGCTGCCATTGACGCCGATCACCAGGATCACCTGCGGGCGGGGGAAAGCGGTGATTTCCAGCGGCTTTGCCACGGGCCGCAGGATTTCGGCGATTTCCTCGGCCACCGCCTCCTTCAATTCGCGCTCGGTCAGCGTCAGGCCAAAGCGCTTCTCGGCCAGCTTGTCGCGGATGCGGCGCGCGGCGCGCGGGCCGAGGTCGGACATGATCAGCGCGTCTTCGACCTCGTCCAGCGTGGCATCATCCAGCTTGGCGGTGCCGACAACGGCGGTGAGGTTTTCGGTCAGCCGTTCCGAGGTCTTGCGGAACCCCCCAAACAGCCGCTCGGTCCAGCTAGGCCCGCTCATTGCAGCAATCCTTCGGTAACGCTTGTGGGGGTGATGGTCATGATCATTCCGGCAGGGGTGTTGGCGGGCAGGGCCACCCGCGCGAATTCGGGGGAATAGCCACTGCCATCCCGTTCTGTAAGCACGTGCAATGGCCTTCCCACAAGCGATTGCAGGAAGGCTGTGTGTTCGCGCGCTACATCGGCCCGCAATTCGGCGGCGCGTTGGCGGATGGTGGCCTTGTCGATCTGCGGCATCCGCGAAGCCGGGGTGCCGGGGCGCGGCGAATAGGGAAAGATATGGCCGTGCGCGATGGCAAGATCGGCAATGACGGCGCGATTATCGGCATGGTGCGCCGGCGTTTCGGTCGGAAAGCCTGCAATCAGGTCCGCGCCGACGGCGATGCCGGGCCGCCGCGCCTTTAACCGTGCCACCAGATCCAGCGCATCGCGGCGCAGATGGCGGCGCTTCATCCGCTTGAGGATCAGGTCGGCCCCGTGCTGGAGCGAGAGGTGAAGATGCGGCATCACCCGCTCCTCCCCGGCCACGAGATCGAACAGCAGCGGGTCGATCTCTACCCCGTCCACCGAGGAGAGGCGCAGCCGCGTGAGCATGGGGAAGGCATCGAGCACCGCCTGCACCAGCGCGCCCAGACGCGGGGCGCCGGGCAGATCGTGCCCCCAACTGGTGAGGTCAACCCCGGTCAGCACAACTTCGGCCGCGCCCTGATCCAGATGGCGCTCCACCTCTGCCAGCACGGCGGCGACGGGCAGCGAACGGCTGGCCCCGCGCCCCTGCGGGATCACGCAGAAGGTGCAGGCATGATCGCAGCCGTTCTGCACCGCGATGAAGGCGCGGGTGCGCGCCGGGGGCAAAGGCGCAGCGCGTTCGGGCACATTCCACGCGCGCGCATCCAGCTTGGCGGCATTGGGGATCAGCCCATCCACCTCGGCCATGGCGGAAAGCCCCGCGCGCTCCACCTCGGCGGCGCAGCCGGTGACGAGCAGGCGGGCATCGGGCCGTTCGCGGCGGGCGCGGCGGATTGCCTGCCGCGTCTGGCGCACCGCTTCGGCCGTCACTGCGCACGAGTTGATGACGACGACATCGCCGCTGTCGCCCAAAAGGTCGCGGATGCGCTCGCTCTCGGCGATGTTGAGCCGGCAGCCCAGCGAAATGACGCGGGGTGATGCAAGCGCCGCCGCGCTCACGCGTAATCTGCCCATTCGAACGACCCGCGAAAACTTGTCGTCGCAGGCCCTGTCATGGTGATGCGGTTGTCCGCGCCCCAAGAGATGGTAAGCGTGCCGCCGGGGAGAGCCACCTCCACCTCGCGCTCCACCAGCTTGCGGCGCATCGCGGCAATCGCGGTGGCGCAGGCCCCCGTGCCGCAGGCCAGCGTCAGTCCCACGCCGCGTTCCCACACGCGCAGGCGAATATGGCGCCGATCGGTCACGGTGGCGACATTCACATTCACGCGGGCGGGGAACAGCGGATCATGCTCGATCAGCGGGCCAAGACGTTCCAGATCGACCGCGTCGCAATCGGGCACGAAGAACACGGCATGGGGATTGCCCACATTGACCGCCGCGGGATTTTCGAGGTTTTCCCATCCCACCGGCATGGACAGCGTATCCATCGCATAGGCAAGCGGAATGGCATCCCAGTCAAAACGCGGCTCGCCCATATCGACCGAAATGCCGCCGGCGCTGGCCTGCGTTTCCAGAATCCCGGCGGCCGTGGCGATGCGGGCCGCGCCGCCGGCCAGCAGGCCCACCGCGCGCGTGGCGTTGCCGCAGGCCTCCACCTCGCCCCCGTCGGCATTGAAGATGCGCATGGCAAAATCGGCGATGTCGCTCGGCTCCAGCACGATCAGCTGGTCGCAGCCAATCCCGGTGTGCCGGTGCGCCAGCGCCGCGGCAATCTGCCGCGACAGGGGGCCGGGCAAGGGCTGCGCGCGCGTGTCCAGCACGACAAAATCATTGCCGAGACCGTGCATTTTGGTGAAATCGACACGCATCCGCGCCAGTTAGAGGCTTGCGCCCGCTCACGCAATGCTCGCCGGATGCTCCGGCTGGCCTGCGTCAGCCTTTGTGCCTCAGCTTGCCTGCCTTTTCTGAGTGGCAAGCAGTTCGGGCGTTTCGGCAGGGTTGGAGGCGTGGCCTGTGCCGCCGGAAAGTAGCTGCATCCCGGCCAGTCTCTCGCGAGTCGCATTGGCATCTTCGGGCATTCCGAACAGGTAGCCCTGGCCTTTCATCCCGCCCAGTTCGCGCAGCGCGTCGCGCACATGTTGGCTTTCGATCCCTTCCGCCGTCACCGGCAGATCAAGCCCGCGCCCCAGCGAGACGATCGCAGCGACCAGATCGTCACATTTGGAATCTTGCCCGATTTCCGACACGAAGCTGCGGTCGATCTTGATCCGGTCGAACGGCAGCGAACGCAATTGGCTGAGGCTGGAATAGCCCGTGCCGAAATCGTCGAGGCAGACGCGCACGCCCTGGTTTTTCAGGCTGTTGATTGCATTACGCACCGCGCCCACATTTTCGTGCAGCGTGCTTTCGGTAATCTCGATTTCCAGCCGGCTGGGCGGAAAGCCCGCCTGCACCAGCAATTGCAGCAGCTTTTGCGCAAACCACGCGTCACGAAACTGCACCGGCGAGATGTTGACCGAAAGCGTCAGCGACGGATCCCATTCGCGCGCATCGGCCAGCGCCTGCCGGATGAGGTTTTCGGAAAGATCCGAAATCAGGTCCATTTCCTCGGCAATGGGAATGAACACTTCGGGACTGACGAGGCCATAATGCGGCGAATGCCAGCGCGCCAGCATCTCGAAGCCCACCAGCTTGCCTGTTTGCAGATCGACTTGCTGCTCGTAGAACGGCACGAACTCGCCCTTGGCAATGCCGTCACGGATAGCGGCTTCCAGATCCCGCTTCAGCCGCAGATCATCCTCCAACAGGGGGAGGAAGGCTACATGGCGGTTTCGGCCGTTCTTCTTGGCGTGATACATCGCAATATCGGCGCGATGCACCAGCGTGGCGGCATCACAGGCCGCGCTGTCGCTGGTATGCGGCTCGCTCAGGGCATAGCCAGCGGAAATGCGCGGCAGGATCATCGCCCGTCCATCGGCCACGGGCTGGCCGACCTGTTCGATCAGCAGCGCGGCAAAGTGGTCAAGGTCGTTATGCAGCGCCGGATCCACAATCATCGCGCATACGAATTCATCGCCGCCCACGCGGGCGATCACGCTGCCAGCGGGGAAATGCATGCGTAACCGGTCTGCCACCACGGTCAGCACCAGATCGCCCGTCTGGTGGCTGTTCAGGTCATTGATCTGCTTGAAATTGTCGAGGTCGATCATGAACACCGCGACCCTGCGCTTCGCCTGTCGCCCTGTTTCGAGCAAGGCCTCGATCGCGGCGGTGCTGCTGAGGCGGTTGAGGCATTTGGTCAGCGGGTCGGTACTGGCCAACAGGCGCGCCTCTTCCTCGGTCTTGCGCCGGGTGGCCACTTCGCGCTGCATTTCGGAATAGCGGCGCCAGCCCAGCAGCACGAGCGCAATATTGAGCAGCAACGCGTTGACCAGCAGCGGATCGGGCGGAGCGCCGCCCGTCAGCCACGAGCGCAGAACCTGCGGCATCAACGTGCCGGCGATGCCCACGAACTGGATAATGGCTGCCACGGCAATACCAAAGGCGACGATGTCGTGCCGCCTGCTGCGGTTGTCGGCCGTCTTGGCCGGATTCTGGCCCGCATTATGGCTCGTATTCTGGCCCATGATTTTCGCCAAGACGGCTTGCCCCCCAAAAGTGCAAACGACATATGCGAAAGCATGATCAATTTTCGGTTAATGCCGCCGCGGCATCGGCCACAATTGCGCAGCTGCGCGCACATTCAGGGCAAAGGGACAGGGTTATGCATCGCTACTGGCTGATGAAGTCGGAGCCGGAAAAGTATGGCTGGGACGCGCTGCTGCGTGACGGCGAAACCGTGTGGGATGGCGTGCGCAATCACCGCGCCAGCAACAATATGCGCGCGATGCAGGTGGGCGATCAGGCCTTTTTCTACCATTCGGTCACCGGCAAGGAGATTGTCGGCATCGTGGAAATAAGCCGCACGGGCCTAATCGATCCGACCGATCCCGAAGGCAAGTGGGCGACCGTGATGGTCAAGCCCGTGCGTGCGCTGGAACGCCCCGTCACGCTGGCCGAGATCAAGGGCGATGCCGCGCTGGAAGGGATCGAACTGGTGCGCCTGTCGCGCCTTTCCGTGGCCGAGATCACTCCGTCCGAATGGGAGCACATCCTGGCGCTGGCGGCGCGATGAGAGGGAACCTGCCTGGTCGTTAAACCATTGGCTCAGCAAGGAAGGCGAACACGTCGCCATCCGTGAAAACAATCAAGGAGACACGACATGGGCGATTTTATCGACAAGGCCAAGGGCAACATCAACGAAGCTATCGGCAAGGCCAAGCAGCATTCCAACGATCCTGAAACGCGCGCCGAAGGCGCGGCGCAGGAAATGAAAGGCAAGGCCCAGCAGATGAAGGGCGAGCTCAAGGGCAAGCTTGGCAACAACATCTGAAGGCTGCCGGTTTGGGATACGTAAAATGCCAAGGGCCACCTTTGCGGGTGGCCCTTTTGCATGGGGGATCACCCGCGCCTCAACCCGCTTACCGTCGCGCCGCCTGCGCTCAATTGTTCAATGTCGGTCAGGCAGTGAATCAGCCGCACGCCCGTTCGCGCCAAGGCGTCGCCCAGCGTTTCGGCAAAGGCTTCATGCGTCTCTACCCGTGCGCCCCAGCCGCCAAACGCGGTGGCCATTGCCGCGAAATCCGGATTGGCCAGATCGGTGGAGGAAACGCGGCCGGGATATTCGCGCTCCTGATGCATCCGGATCGTGCCATAGGCCGCATTGTCGAACACGATCACCAGCATATCCGCGCCATATTGCACCGCGGTTGCCAGTTCCTGCGCGTTCATCAGGAAATCGCCGTCACCCGCGGCTGCGATGACTGTGCGGTCGGGGTAACGCAATGCGGCGGCCACCGCTGCGGGTATGCCATAACCCATCGCCCCGCAGGTGGGGGCAAGCTGGCCCGGCGCGCCGTGGTAATGCCAGAAGCGGTGCCACCAGCCCGCAAAATTTCCCGCGCCGTTGCAAATGATGGCATTGGCGGGCACCTGCGAACGGATCGCTGCCATCACCCGGTTCAGGTCGAGCGCGAAATCCGCCGCGCCCGGAGTCGACCATGCGAGCCATTCGCGGTGCGCCTCCTCGCCTGCATCAAAGGAGATAATCGCGTGATCGTCCCACAGGGCGGCGCTTTCGGCAAATTCATCGGGATCGGCGCAGATCGCAAGGTCTGCACGGTAAACGCGGTTCAGCTCCGCCGGATCGGGGTGCACATGAATCAGTGTCTGGCCGGGGTGATCGGGGGTGACGAGCGTATAGCCATCGGTCGTCGCTTCCCCCAGCCTTGCACCTACCACCAGCAGCAGATCGGCCGCCTTTACGCCTTCCACCAAGGCGGGTGAGGGGCCGTATCCCAGATTGCCCGCATAAACGGGGGAGGCGGGCGATATCGCATCCTGCCGCCGGAATGCGGTGGCGACCGGCAGGCCCAGACGCTCGGCAAAGGCGGTGAAATGGTCGCGCGCCTTGGCGTGCCAGCCCGCGCCGCCAATGATCGCCAGCGGTGCCGCAGCATCCGCGATCAGCGCCATCATCGCTTCCAGCGCATCGGGGCAGGGGGGCTGCGCGGGCTTGTGCACGAAGGGGCGCACCGCCGCCTGCACGCCGCTTTCGTGCAGCATGTCTTCGGGCAGGGCCAGCACCACCGGGCCGGGCCTGCCGCCAATCGCGGTAGCATAGGCGCGGGCGATATATTCGGGAATCCGTTCGGCGCGGTCGATTCGCGCGGCCCACTTGCAGATGGGGGCGAAGAAGGCAGGAAAATCGACCTCCTGAAAGCCTTCGCGGTCGCGCATTTCGCGGCCCACATCGCCGACGAACAGGATCATCGGCTGCGAATCCTGCATCGCGACATGCACGCCGATGCTGGCATTGGTGGCACCGGGCCCGCGCGTGACGAAGGCGATGCCGGGCCTGCCTGTCATCGTCCCGTCGGCGCAGGCCATGAAGGTGACGCCGCCTTCCTGCCGGCACGTAACCGTCTGGATCTGCGGATGATCTTTCAGCGCGTCGAGCACGGGAAGAAAGCTCTCCCCCGGCACGGTGAACACACGGTCGCAGCCTTGCACGGCAAGGCATTCGACCAGCAAGGCGGCGGCTTGGTTGCTCATGAAATCATCCTCTACCCGCTCGCCATGCACCCCGCAATCGCCGTTGGCGGTATCGCGATCTTCTCCACTGTCCGGATTGTGGACAGGCGGAACCTTGCGGCTGGAAGATGGTTAGCAAAGGGTTAACACAAGTCCCCCATGAGACGCGCACTTGTCCTGACCGATGAATCGGCCCGCCACCCGTTCCGGGCCTCGCTTCCACCCTTGTGGCGTATGCTGGACGAGGTGGAGAGCAAGCGCAGTTGGCGCCTCAACTTCTTCGGGCTCGACGGCGAGGATGCGCGCCAGTTTCTCGCCACCTATGTCGCCTGCTTCCTCGCGGTGACAGTGTTTTTCGCCTGAGCTATTCGGCAGGAAGCGCCGCCAGCTTTTCCGCCGCGTAGAGCCGGTAGCCAAGCCATGCGGAGATCAGGCACATCGCCGCACTCAGCAGCACCTGCTCCACCAGCGGCACCCCTGCCGCGCTGAGACCCAGCGCCAGCACCGAACCGCCCACCATTGCGCCTGAATTGACGATATTGTTCGCCGCCACCGCGCGGCTGGCCTGCGAGGGATCGACCTTGGTGGTGAGGAAAGCATAGAGCGGCACCACGAACATGCCGCCCGCAATCGCGATCAGCAGCAGGGTGAACAGCACCAGCGGCGCCAGCGGCTGCGCGATGAAGGTGGCGACGTCCATCAATTCGCTGCCATGCGGCACGCCGTCCCACAGATGGCACACCCAGTAGAAGGCGGCGACAAACAGCCCCATGAAGATCACCGACATCGGTGAATAGCGCGCCGATACCGCGCCTTTCAGCAGCGCGTTGATCGCCACCGATCCAATGGCGACACCGATGGAAAAGATTACCAGGAACAGGCTGGCGACTTCCTTGCTCGCCATCAGGACATTCTTGGCCAGCGGCGGGAACTGGATGAAAAGCACTGCGCCGATCGTCCAGAAGAAGCTGATGGCGAGGATGGCATAGAACACTTCGCGGTTGTGCATCGTGTTACGCACCAGCGCGATCGAGGCGCGGATGATGTGGCGATCCATCGCTTGCCCTTCCACGAAAGGCGGGGCGGGGGGCACATGCCGGCTGGTGAGGTAGCCGATGATGGCGATGCCGATCACCAGCAGGGCGGCCACCTGAACCGAGACGAATCCTGCCACGATCGTTCCGCCCATGATGGCGATATAGGTGCCTGCTTCGACAAGGCCGGTGCCCGCCAGCACTTCCTCGCGCTTCAGATGCTGTGGCAGGATCGCGTATTTGATCGGCCCGAAGAAGGTCGAGTGCACCCCCATCGCCAGCAGCGCCAACATCATCAGCGGGATCGCGACCATTTCGGTCAGCATCCCCTGCCAGGCCATCAGCAGCCCCGCTGCGCCCACCGTCATGATGCCGATTTCCGCCGCCTTCACCATGCGGATGATCCGTGCCTTGTCGCGCATGTCGGCCAGTTGGCCCGACATGGCCGAGAGCAGGAAGAAGGGCAGGATGAATACCGCCGACGCCACGCCGCTGAACACCGTTTCCGCTGCGGCCGAATTGTAGACCGAGTAGACGACGAACAGCACCATCGCGTTCTTGTAGAGGTTGTCGTTGAAGGCGTTGAGCAGCTGGGTCACGAACAGCGGGGCAAAGCGCCGCTGCTTCAGCAGATGGGTGGAAGTGAGCATGAAAAGCCGTGCAAAGCCTTGTGCGATTGCCTGTGTCTGATGCGTTTAGACGCATTGCCATGTCAAACAAGGAACACTGCGCGGAAAAGTGGCACCGGCGCAAAATTTCGCCGCGGGCTTTTTTGCCAGCGGATTGTGCCCTAAGGCTGCGTGCGATGCTGAGCCTGCCCAACATCCTCACCCTGTCGCGCATCGCCATGATCCCGCTGCTGGCAGCGTTGTTGTGGTGGCCGGGATGGGAAGCAGGCTATCTGCTGGCCTTCGCGCTCTACTGCCTGATGGGCTTTACCGATTACCTTGACGGGATGCTGGCACGAAGCAGCGGCGCGGTCAGCAAGCTGGGCATCTTCCTCGATCCGATTGCAGACAAGATCATGGTGGTCACCGTGATCCTGGTGCTGGCGGCGATGGGCGTGCTGCGCGGCCCCTATGTGGGCGATATGCATGTGATTGCCGGCATGATCATCGTCATGCGCGAGATTGCGGTATCGGGTCTGCGCGAATTTCTGGGGCAGCTGCAAGTGTCGATCCCTGTCAGCAAATTGGCCAAATGGAAGACGACCTTTCAGCTGGTTTCGCTGGGCGCGCTCATTCTGGGGCAGGGCCTGCCGCGCTGGAACATCGCGCTGTGGGGCGAGGTCATCAATCTGCCGCACACGGTGGGCCTTACCACGCTGTGGCTGGCCGCCATCCTGACGGTGATTACCGGCTGGGATTATCTGCGGGTGGGTTTGAAGCACATGGATTGAGAGGTGCGGTTGACCGCATTGGCGGCAATCGGGGGAGAGAGAATATGTCTGGCACGGATACGGCCCTGCTTTCGGCGGGCGAACAACTGGCGCTGCTGCAATCGGGGGCAATCCGCGCGGAAGGTCTTCTCGACCTCATGTTGGCCCGGCTGGATCGGCTCAATCCCCGGTTCAACGCAGTCGTCGCCTTCGATCTGGAACGGGCGCGGAGCGAGGCGCAAAGAGTGGATGCTGCCCGCGCGCGGGGTGAGGCGCTCCCTCCGCTGGCGGGGCTGCCGATCACGATCAAGGAATGTTACGAGGCGGAAGGAATGCCTGCTTGTTGCGGCTTTCCCTTTTTGGCCGATCATCGCCCTGCCGAAGATGCCGATGCGGTGGCGGCGCTGCGCCGCGCGGGCGCGATCATCTATGGCAAGACCAACCTGCCGCAGGGCGCCAGCGACTGGCAGAGCTTCAACCCGGTCTATGGCCTTACCCGCAATCCGTGGGATGAGGGGCGTTCGCCCGGTGGTTCTTCCGGCGGATCGGCAGCCAGCGTGGCGCTGGGTCTCACCGCGTTCGAATTGGGCAGCGACATTGGCGGGTCTATCCGCATTCCCGCGCATTTCTGCGGCGTTTACGGGCACAAGCCGAGTTACGGCCTCGTGCCTATGCGCGGCCATATCCCGCCCATGCCGGGCGCGTTGTACCAGCCCGAACTGGGCGTGGGCGGGCCACTGGCGCGCAGTGCGGCCGATCTGGCACTGGTCCTGCCGCTCTTGGCCGGACGCGGGCTTGCCCCCGCGCGCCGCGAGAGGCTGGCCGACTTCCGTGTTGGCCTGTGGCTGGGGGAAGGGTCGGACTTCGTGCTCGACGACGGGGTGCGCGCGGCGCTGGAAGCCCATGCCGAGGCGCTGACAAAGGCGGGTGCGCGCATTGAACGGGTGGCGCTGCCGGTGGATGCAGCCAGTGCCCATGAAACCTATATGCGCACGCTGTTCGCCATTGTGGGGGCAAGCGCGCCGGGCGAGGCGGATGCCTTTGCCGCCTGCATCCCGGATGATCCCACCGGCATTGCCGAACAGATGTCCCGCTATATGCGCTGCACCTTGCCTGAATGGTTCGAATTGCAGGACCGGCGCGAGCATCTTTACCGCGACTGGGCGCGCTATTTCACCGAATACGATGTGCTGCTGACTGCGCCGGTGCCCGTGGTCGCGTTTCCGCACATGGCCGAAGGGCAGGGCGTACATTCCGAACAGCTGGCCCGCCGCATAACGGTGAACGGCAAGCCCGTGCCCTATCTCGATTTCACCTGGCAGGGGCTGGCAACGGTGGCGAAACTGCCCGCCACGGTGATGCCGACCGGGCGGTTCCACGATGGCTTGCCCGTGGGGATGCAGGTGATCGGGCCGTGGATGGAGGACCTGACCGCGATCCGCTTTGCCGAACTGGCAGGCGAGGCGGCGGGCGGTTATGTCCCGCCTCCGGTGGCGCTGGCTTAGGTCAGCCCGCCTTCAATTCCTGCGCCAGCAGGCGAAACTCCTCCGCGCGCGGCGAATTGGTGCGCCAGATCAGCGCGATCTGGCGGCTGGTGTGGCGGCCCTTTAGCGGGCGGGCGACCACATTGGTTTCGTGCAGGATTCCCGCCGTGATCGCCATTTCGGGCAGCATGGTGAGGCCAAGGCCGTTGTCCACCATCTGCACCAGCGTGTGCAGGCTGGTGCCGATCATCGTGGCGCTGGCGCGCATTTCGGGGCGGTTGCAGGCGGCGAGCGCGTGCTCCTTGAGGCAATGCCCGTCCTCCAGCAACATCAGCCGGCCTTCGTCGATCATGCTGGGGGCAATTTCGGCGGGCGGATCGCGCGGGTCGTCCTTGGGGAAGGCGACATAGAGCGGGTCTTCGCCGATAATTTCCTTCTCTACCTCGCCCGTTGCGAAAGGAAGCGCCAGCAGCACGCAATCCGCACGGCCGTGATGCAGCGATTCGACCGCGTGCTCGCTTGTCTCCTCGCGCAGGAACAGCTTCAGTTGCGGGCGCTCGCGGCGCAGGCGCGGTAACATGCGCGGCAGCAGGAAGGGCGCGATGGTGGGGATCACACTCATCCGCAATTCGCCCGACAGCGGCTTTCCCGCCGCCTGCACCAGATCAGCGAGTTCCTCAGCCTCGCGCAGCAGCCGGTGTGCCTTGGCGACGACCTGATTGCCCAACGGGGTAAAGCGCACCACGCGGCGGCTGCGTTCGACCAGCACCACCCCCAGCAGCGATTCCAGCTCGCGTATCCCCGCCGACAGCGTGGATTGCGAGACGAAGCAACTGTCCGCCGCGCGACCAAAATGTTCATGCTCGTGCAGGGCGACGAGATATTGCAGCTGCTTGATGGTGGGCAGGTAAATGCTCACTCGGCAGCGTCCGCTTCGGTTTCGGGCGCATCTTCCTCCGGCTGGTAATCCTCGCCGTCCGGTGCTGCCCACTCCTCGACCGGTTCGTCCTCGATCGTCGCTATCGCATGCACGCTGGCGCTGCCATTGGTGACATCGTCGATATGCGTCATCTTCAGCCGTCCGCGCTCTACCGCAAAAGCCAGCTTGCCCTCGACCAGTTCCAGCGCATCGCGGCCGAACACCTCGTAACGCCAGCCTTCGAGCAGCGGCAGTTTGCGCATCCCGGC
This sequence comes from Alteraurantiacibacter lauratis, assembly GCF_037154155.1. Classification (NCBI taxonomy): domain Bacteria; kingdom Pseudomonadati; phylum Pseudomonadota; class Alphaproteobacteria; order Sphingomonadales; family Erythrobacteraceae; genus Alteraurantiacibacter; species Alteraurantiacibacter lauratis. The sequence continues at coordinate 54,387 of NZ_JBANRN010000010.1, read as the reverse complement.
GGCTAGGCTTTCGAGTTCTTCCGACCGGGCCAGAAGGCGTGCGGCCACGTCAATCTCGCGGCTGCGGATTTTCAGCAGCAGCTTGAGGAGATCCGCCACCAGTGCGCCTTCCTTGCCCAGCGGCGCGCCGCGCTTGGGCTTGTCGGGCATTTCGTCTTCCGAAAGCGGCTGCGCATTGGCAAGAACGCGCATCAGCCGTTTGCCGATGTCATTGTCCTTCCACGCCTGCGAAAGGCCACGCACCTTGGCGAGATCAGCCTGCGTCTTGGGCGGGTGGCTGGCAATATCGGCCAGCGTTTCGTCGCGGATGATGCGGCCGCGCGGAATGTCCTTCGATTGCGCCTCTCTCTCGCGCCAGGCGGCCAATGCCTTCAGCCGACCCAGTACCGCCGGATTGCGGCCGGGAGCACGCAGCCGCAGCCACGCCTCGTCCAGCTCGTTGGCGTAATTGGCCGGATCGGAAAGCTTTTCCATCTCGGCATCGAGCCACGCGCCGCGCCCGGTCTTGATCAGCTTTTTCAGGATGCGCGGGAAAATCTTGGCAAGGTAGGTGACATCGCCAATCGCATATTCGATCTGCCGTTCGGTCAGCGGGCGGCGGCTCCAGTCGGTAAAGCGCGCGCCCTTGTCGATCGTCTTGCCCAGCCAGCTTTCGACAAGATTGGCATAGCCGATCTGCTCGCTCTGGCTGATGGCCATCATGGCGACCTGCGTGTCGAATATGGGCTGCGGCGTCTTGCCGGTGAGGTTGTAGATGATTTCCACATCCTGCCCGCCCGCGTGAAAGACCTTCAGCACATCCTCGTTCTCGCACATCAGGTCGAGCAGCGGTTTCAGGTCCAGCCCCTCGGCCAGCGGGTCGATCGCGGCGGCCTCCTCCTCGTTCCCGATCTGGATGAGGCAGAGCAGGGGGTAATAGGTGTTCTCCCGCATGAATTCGGTGTCAACGCACACGAAATTGCCTTCGGCCAGCCGGTCGCACAGCGCGGCGAGATCGGCGGTCTTGGTAATCAGGGGATGTATTTTCATCGGGTCGTCATTCATCTGGTGGGCGGTTCACCGCCCTGCGCCCGGTGTGGGCAGGGATCAGGCAGCAACCGGACGGCGCGCCTTTCGCAGGCTGTTAGCGCGGCGAGGGCGGCGCGCCAACTGTGCAGGGCTGCCATTTGCCCAGCAATTCGCACTTTGCATGGTGAGTGTTGCACACCGGCTTCGTGCGCCGCCCCCGCCGGATCGTGCAAAAGGGGTGACGCAGGCGCGGCGAGGCGCTAATGCGCGCCGCTTGCCGGGGCTGTATCCCCGCACCCGTTCACTCGCATTTGCAAAGCCTGATCCATGACCATGCCAGAGTCGCTCCACGCTTACCGCACCCACACCTGCGCCGCCCTTGGCGCTGCCAATGTCGGCGAGACTGTCCGCCTGTCGGGCTGGGTTCACCGCAAGCGTGACCATGGCGGCGTGCTGTTTGTCGATCTGCGCGACCACTATGGCATCACGCAGATCGTGGCCGACAGCGATTCTGCCGCGCTGCCCGTGCTGGAAGGGCTGCGCCTCGAAAGCGTCGTCACCATCGACGGCGAAGTGAAGGCGCGCGATGCGGCCACGGTCAACCCCAACCTCTCCACCGGCGCAATCGAAGTGTTCGCGCGCGGCGTGAAAGTGCTGAGCCGCGCCGAGGAACTGCCGCTGCCCGTGGCGGGCGAGCAGGAGTATCCAGAAGACATCCGCCTGCGTTACCGCTTTCTCGACCTGCGCCGCGAAACGCTGCATGCCAATATCGTGACGCGCACCAAGATCATCTCGGACATGCGCCGCCGGATGGAAGCGGCAGGTTTTACCGAATATTCGACGCCGATCCTGACTGCGAGCAGCCCCGAAGGCGCACGCGACTTTCTGGTTCCCAGCCGCATTCATGCGGGCAAGTTCTATGCCCTGCCGCAGGCGCCGCAGCAGTACAAGCAGTTGCTGATGGTGGCGGGGTTCGACCGCTACTTCCAGATCGCCCCCTGTTTCCGCGACGAGGACCCACGCGCCGACCGCCTGCCGGGCGAATTCTATCAGCTCGATCTGGAAATGAGCTTCGTCACGCAGGAGGAAGTTTGGGAAACGATGGAACCGGTGATCGGCGGCGTGTTCGAGGCGTTCGCCAAGGGCAAGCCGGTGACGCCCGTCGGCAGCTTCCCGCGCATCCCCTATGCCAAGGCCATGCTCGATTACGGCAGCGACAAGCCCGATCTGCGCAACCCCATCATCATCAAGGATGTGACGCAGCACTTCGTCGATAGCGGTTTCGGCATCTTTGCCGGGATCGTGGCGGCGGGCGGCACCATTCGCGCCATTCCGGCGCCGGGCGCAGGCGCGGGCAGCCGCAAGTTCTTCGACGACATGAACAACTGGGCGCGAGGCGAGGGCTATTCGGGCCTTGGCTATATCAACATCAAGGACGGCGTGCCCGGCGGCCCCATTGCCAAGAACCATGGCGAGGAGCGCACGGCAGAGCTGATTGCGGCGCTGGGCCTTGGCGAAAATGACGGCGTGTTCTTCGCCGCTGGCAAGGAAGAGCAGGCCGCAAAGCTGGCAGGCCTTGCCCGCACGCGCGTTGCCGAACAGCTTGACCTGATCGACAAGGACCGGTTCGAACTGTGCTGGATCGTCGATTTCCCGTTCTATGAATGGGACGAGGACAACAAGAAGATCGAATTCAGCCACAACCCCTTCTCCATGCCGCAGGGCGGGATGGAGGCGCTGACCAGCCAGGATCCGCTGACGATCAAGGCATACCAGTATGACCTCGTCTGCAACGGCTATGAAATCGCCAGCGGTTCGATTCGGAACGAGAATCCGGAGACCATGGTCAAGGCGTTCGAAATCACCGGGCTGACCAAGGCCGATGTGGAGGAGCGTTTCGGCGGCCTTTACCGTGCCTTCCAGTATGGCGCGCCGCCGCATGGCGGGATGGCCGCGGGCGTCGATCGCATCGTGATGCTGCTGTGCGGGGCGCAGAACCTGCGCGAGATCACGCTGTTCCCGATGAACCAGCGCGCCGAAGACCTGCTGATGGGCGCGCCGTCGCCGGCCGAGCCGAAGCAGCTGCGCGAACTGCACATCCGTGTGGTGGAGCCGCCCAAGGGGTAAGGCAGCAAGGCACCGGTGCAAAACTGGCGATTGCAGGGGCAGGCGCTCACCGCGCCCCCTTGCAAGCCGCCGCGCCACTCTCTAGGGCGAAATTCAAATCAACCCTGCAAGCGTTTTGAAAAGGGATTTCACATGAGCGATACCGCCGACCGCGTGAAGAAGATCGTTGTCGAGAATCTTGGGGTAGAGGAAGACAAGGTCACGCCCGATGCCAGCTTCATCGACGATCTGGGCGCCGACAGCCTCGACATTGTCGAACTGGTGATGGCGTTCGAAGAAGAATTCGGTGTCGAAATCCCGGACGAAGCGGCCGAGAAGATCAACACCGTGGGTGACGCGATCAGCTTCATCGAAGCCAACGCGGGCTGATTGCCCGACACCCTGTTCGCAACACGGCCCGCGCCAGACCAACGGGGATGGGCGGACGGGGATGGAAGGCTCAGCCATGCGTGGCTGGGCCTTTCGCAATTTTGGCCCGTGATGCGCAGGCCTGCAATGTGCAGACGATAGCCCCGACACGCGACTGGAGAGAGTAGAGCTTATGCGGCGAGTGGTTGTAACCGGACTTGGCCTTGTCACCCCCCTGGGCGGCAATGTGGAAACCACCTGGGCAAACCTGATTGCAGGGCGCAGCGGCATCGGCCAGATCACCCACTTCGACGCCTCCAACCAGAAGTGCACCATTGCTGGCGAAGTGAAGCCCAAGGATCACGAATGGGGCTTTGATCCCGATCTGCGCGTCGATCACAAGGTGCAGCGGCAGGTCGATCCCTTCATCGTGTTCGGCATTGATGCCGCGGGGCAGGCGCTGGAGGATGCCGGCCTGACCGACATGGACGAGGCGACCCGCTGGCGTGCGGGCTGCTCGATTGGCTCTGGCATTGGCGGCCTGCCGGGGATCGAACTGGAATCGGTCAATCTGCACGAACGCGGGCCGGGCCGCGTCAGCCCGCATTTCGTCCATGGCCGCTTGATCAACCTCATCAGCGGGCAGGTCAGCATCAAATACGGCCTGATGGGGCCGAACCACGCGGTCGTCACCGCCTGTTCCACCGGCGCGCATTCGATCGGCGATGCCGCGCGCATGATCCGCGATGACGATGCCGATATCATGCTGGCAGGCGGGGCCGAGGCAACGATCTGCCCCATCGGCATTGCCGGTTTTGCGCAGGCGCGTGCACTCAATACCAGCTTCAACGACCGCCCGACCGAAGCCAGCCGCCCCTATGACAAGGCGCGCGACGGTTTTGTGATGGGCGAAGGCGCGGGCGTTGTCGTGCTGGAGGAATACGAACACGCCAAGGCACGCGGCGCGAAAATCTATGCCGAAGTGGTCGGCTATGGCCTGTCGGGTGATGCGCACCACGTCACCGCTCCGCATCCCGATGGCATGGGCGCGGAAAACGCGATGCGCATGGCCTTGAAGAAGGCGGGTCTTGGCGCGGGCGATATCGATTATGTCAACGCCCACGGCACGAGCACGATGGCGGACACGATCGAGCTGGCAGCGGTGAAGCGCGTGCTGGGCGATGATCTGTCGGGCGCCTCGATGAGCTCGACCAAAAGCGCCATCGGCCACCTGCTGGGCGGCGCGGGCGCGGTGGAAACGATCTTCTGCATCCTCGCCATCCGCGACCAGATCGTGCCGCCAACCCTGAACCTCACCGACCCTGACGAAGGCACCGAAGGCGTCGATCTGGTGCCGCTGGTCGCCAAAAAGCGCACTGTGCGCGCGGCACTGAACAACAGCTTTGGTTTCGGCGGCACCAATGCCTCGCTGGTGGTGAAGAAGGTCGATTAAGCCATGCTGCGGGCCGTTGTCGCCCTTTTCGGCCTCGCTCTGGCAGCGGTTCTGCTGGCGGGGGCATGGTTCGCCTGGGGCTGGTATGGCTCCAGCCAGATTGACGAGGACACGCCCTTCATCGTGTCCGACGGCTCCACGCTGACATCGGCCGCGCGCAAGCTGGAGGAGGAGGGGCTGATCGCTTCTGCCGACGGCTTCCTGCTGCGGGCAAAGGTGCTGGGCAGTTCGGATCCGATCAAGGCGGGCGAATTCCTGCTCCCCGCAGGCGCAAGTGCAGCGCGCATCCTCGACATTTTTCAGCACGGCGAAGTCATCCGCCGGTTCATCACCATTCCCGAAGGGATGCCATCGGTGCTGGTGCATGAGAAGCTGATGGCCGAACCGCTGCTGACGGGCGAAATCGACGTGCCTGCCGAAGGTAGCGTGCTGCCCAATTCCTATGATTTCGAACGCGGCGAGAGCCGGCAGGCGGTGCTCGACCGGATGCAGGCGGCGATGACGCGCACGATCGAGGAGCTCTGGCCCACCAAGGGGCCGCGCAGCGTGGTGAACACCCCGCAAGAAGCGGTGATCCTTGCCAGCATCGTGGAAAAGGAAACCGGGGTGCCTGACGAACGCGGCATGGTGGCGGGACTCTATTCCAACCGCCTGCGTATCGGGATGCGGTTGCAGGCCGATCCGACGATCATCTATCCCATTACGCAGGGCCGCCCGCTGGGCCGCCGTATCCGCCGTTCGGAAATTGCTGCGGTCAACGGCTACAACACCTATTCGATGAACGGCCTGCCCGTGGGGCCGATCACCAATCCGGGCCGGGAATCGATCGCGGCGGTGCTCAACCCGGACGAAACCGACGCGCTCTATATGGTGGCCGATGGCAGCGGGGGGCACGCCTTCGCCCGCACGCTGGAGGAGCATCAGGCCAATGTCGAAAAGTGGTACGCGCTGCGCCGCGCGCGCGGAGAGATGTGAGCCCGCCGCTTATCGTCACGGCAACGCTGCCGCCCGATCTCTACAGCTGGGCCACGCAATTGCGCAGCGAGCATTACCCGGCAGAGCGCAATTTCCTCAAGGCCCATGTCACGCTGTTCCACGCATTGCCGCCCTTTGTGGAAAGCGAGGCGCGGGAGGTGCTGGCGCGGCTGGCGGCGCACACCCCGCCGGTTCCCGCGCGGCTGGAGAGAGTGATGAATCTGGGCGGCGGCACGGCGCTCAGCCTCTCCAGCCCGGCATTGCTCGATCTGCGCGACGAGATTGCCGAGCGTTTCACCGGCCTGCTGACCGAACAGGACAGCCACGCCCCGCGCCTGCACATCACCGTGCAGAACAAGGTCACCAATGCCGAGGCCAAGGCGCTGCAACAGTGGCTGGCTGCGCGGATGGAGCCGCAGGCCTTCACCTTTCGCGGACTGGAACTCCACCGCTATCTGGGCGGGCCGTGGGAGGCGCTGGGCAAATGGCCGTTTCGCGGGCACGGCACGGGTCGGTAATGCGGGCAACGAAAGAACGCATATTGGGCATTGACCGGGGGCAGGCACCGCCCTAAATGCCGCGCCTTGCCGGGGGTTTCCCACCCCCTGCCATCGTGGATGGCGGAGTAGCTCAGCCGGTTAGAGCAGCGGAATCATAATCCGCGTGTCGGGGGTTCGAGTCCCTCCTCCGCTACCAGGTCCCTGTCCGGAAGCTTCCGCAAGCTTCCGGACATTTCCAAAAAGCGCAGATAAAGCAGAGGGTTGTGGGTGATTCGCGTCCGCATGTGCCCGCTTGAATCCGCATGAAGCCAAATTTGGCAGGGGGTATTTCTGGGGGTATTTTGCGGCCTTCCGGAAAGGAGCGATACCCCCATGCCTCTCACTGAACTCGAAGCGAAGTATGCCAAGCGCCGAGACCGGCCCTACAAGCTGGCTGATGGGGGCGGCCTTTTCCTGTCGGTCCAGCCCAACGGCAGCAAGCTGTGGCGCATGAAATATCGCTACGACGGAAAGGAGAAGCTGCTGTCGTTCGGAGCCTATCCCACGCTCGGAATCGCGGCCGCTCGCGAGAAGCGCGACACAGCAAAGGCGCTACTCGCCGACGGCAAGGACCCCGGCCAAAGCAGAGCCGAGATGAACCCTGAGAAGGGCGAGACCTTCCTTGTGGTCGCCGAGCGGTGGCACGCCAATCGGGCTTCGGCGCTCGACCCTGCCCACGCCCAGCGGGTCTGGTCGCGGCTCGAACGGGACGTGTTTCCGGTCCTCGGCAGCAAGTTGATGCACGAGATCACGCCGCCCGACGTGCTGGCGATGGTTCGCAAGATCGAGGCAAGGGGAGCGCTCGACATCAGCCGCCGGGCCAAGCAGGGCGTCGGGCAGATATTCCAGTTCGCGATCGCCTGCGGCTTGGCCTCCGCGGACCCGACAGCACACCTGCGCGGTGCGTTGAAGCCGCGTCCGCGGGTCAAACATATGAGCCGCGTACCTCTTGCCGAGCTGCCGACGCTCCTGGGAAAGCTTCGAACCTACGACAAAGAGGGCGAACGGCGATCGGCGACCACGCGCGACGCTTTGATGCTCGCTCTCCTAACGTGGGTTAGAACCAAGGAACTGCGCTTCGCCGTGAAATCGGAGTTCGAGGATCTTGATGGCAGGGAGCCGCTCTGGCGCATTCCAGCCGAACGGATGAAGATGGTCCGGGAGCACCTCGTGCCCCTCTCGGTTCAGGCCGCTGAGATCGCCAAGCGGGCCATCGCGAGTTCCCCGAACGATTTTATGTTCCCTGGGACGACGCCTGAAAAGCCGATGTCGGAGAACACGATGATCTACGCGCTGTACCGGCTCGGCTACCACAGCCGGCAGACGGTGCACGGCTTTCGCGGGCTGGCGAGCACCTGGGCTAACGAGCAGCTGGTGGAATTTGGCGAGCCGGCCATGTGGATCCGGAAGTACCACGAGGACTGGGTGGAGATGCAACTCGCGCATTCGGAGGAGAACGAGGTGCGCGGAGCATACAACGCAGCCGAATATATCGTCCCGCGCCGCCGCATGATGCAAGACTGGGCCGACTTCCTCGGCGGCGAGCGGGACGCCGGAGGCCCCAAGATATCCGGGAGGGGCAATGTAGTCGACATTAGAAGCGCCCGGAAGAGAGCAGCTTAAGCTACTGTAGTACCGCGTCCATAGAAGCTGGTGGAGAGTTGATTGGGCGCGAGGCTCGCTAGCGGTCTTGATACGGTTTCTATTGCCGACCGACTGTAGTCATCTGCCGGTCGGGCAGCTTTGCGCCCTAAGCGGTCATTTGACCATGTCCGCAGCGCTCCCTGAAGCGGTCATCCGTATAACGTCAGCTGGGCGACAAAATAGCGAGTTACTCACGGCGCCAGAGCAGCCCGTGTTCGCCGGAGCGGCAGGGCTCCCCTTTGGCTCGTGAACCTAGTCCGACTCGCTCTGGTCAGCACGTTGCTCCGCCGCCTCGATAAATGCCGAGAGCTTGACCAGTGCCGCGTCCATCGCGGCCAGTTCCTCGGGCGGCAAGCGGCCCACGGTTTCGTCTAAGATTTGGACGTAGACCGGCTGGGCGCGCTGGAGCAGCGCCCGCCCTTCCTCCGTTATCTCGATGAGCTTGGCGCGGCGATCGCCCGTCATGGGGCAACGGCGAAGGTGTCCGATGGCCTCCAATGCGTCGATCGCTTGCGTCACCGTGCGCGGCGAGTGGCCGAAGAAGGTCGCGATGTCCGTGGACCGCCTTGGCTCGTCGGCGACGTAGGCCAGCAACCTGATCTTGGCGACTGACGCGTCGCTTCCGGCGAGCAGCCGGTCGAGCAGCCGCTGAAGGCGAAGGAAGGTCCAAGCGAGTTGCTTGGAGACTTCCAGTAGGGGGCGATGCTGAGGTTCCATTTAATATGGTCTTGTATCATGGCTCTGGGCGGCGCAAGCACGCGCCTCTACTAAAGCCGAACGGACCGCACATGGCAAACGACGCCCCCAGCGAGGATACACCCGAGGCAGCTCGCCGCTCCCCATTCAAATCCCGAAAGGTGAGGCTGGCGCTGCTGGTGGCAGTTGTCGCGGTGCTGATCGCCGGCGGCTGGTGGTTCCTGAATTATCAGACGACCGGCAAATATCTCCAGAGCACCGACAACGCATACATCGAGGCCGACGCGGTCACGGTAGCGCCGAAGGTGGGCGGATATGTAGACCGAGTGCTCGTGGGCGAGAACCAGGACGTCCGCCTCGGCCAGCCGCTGGTGCAGCTCGACGTGCGGGATTATCGCGCGCAGCAGTCGCAGGCCCAGGCGCAGATCGGCGCTACCCTTGCGAGCGCCGACACCATTCGCGCGCAGATCCAGGAGCAGCAAGCCGCTGTGTCGCAGGCGCGAGCACAGCTCGAAGCGGCTCGCGCCGAGGCCGCCCTCGCGGCTCAGGAGGCACGCCGCTACGAACCGCTGGCGGCGACGGGCGCCGAGCCCCGCGAACGGCTCGACCAGTTGCAGGCCCAGGCCCGGCAGGCGCGCGCCCGCGTCGATGCCGCCGAAGCTGGCCTGGCTGCCGCCCAACGCCGGATCAGCACGCTCGGCCGCCAGGTCGAGCAGGCGCTGTCGCAGGCGGAAGCATCGCGGGCGCAACTCGAAAGCACTCGCCTCAACGTCGAGTCCACGCTGCTGCGGGCCAGCATTGCCGGACGGGTGGGTGATCTGACAGTGCGTGCCGGGCAGTTCGTGCAGCCCGGCACCCGGCTGATGAGCCTGGTGCCGGTGGATCAACTCTTCATCGAAGCCAATTTCAAGGAAACCCAGGTCGGCCTGATGCGCGTTGGCCAGCCTGTCCGCATCGAGATCGACGCGTTGCCGGACCTTGAGCTGACAGGCCGGGTGGCCAGCATCGCCCCAGGTACGGGAGCGGAGTTCTCGATCCTGCCGCCCGAGAACGCCACCGGCAACTTCACCAAGATCGTGCAGCGCATCCCGGTGCGCATCGCGATCTCGGCTTCTCCGGAGGTGCGCCGCCTCCTGGTTCCCGGCATGTCAGTGGAAGTGACGGTCGATACGCGGTCCGCGAAAGGCGAGCTTGAACGCCTGCGTGAGGCCGGCCGCGACTGAGCCATGGCCGCAGCTTCGCCCTCAACCAACCCTACCGCCGAGCGGGCCGACGCAACCGCATGGATCGCGGTGGCCGCGGGCGCGCTCGGAGCGCTACTGGCGACGCTCGACATATCGATCGTTAATTCCGCGCTGCCGGTCATCCAGGGCGAGATCGGCGCTACGGTCACCGAAGGCACTTGGATCGCGACATCGTTCCTGGTGGCGGAAATCATCATCATTCCGTTGAGCGCCTGGCTCGAACGCCTGTTCGGGCTGCGCAGCCTGTTGCTGATCGCGGTGACGCTGTTCATCGGGTTTTCGATCGTTTGCGGCGTCGCCACTAACCTCGTGACCATGATAATTGGCCGCACCGGGCAGGGCCTTATGGGCGGTGCGCTCATCCCCACCGCCATGACTATCGTCGCGAAGCGACTGCCGCCTCGCCAGCAGCCGATCGGCATGGCTCTGTTCGGGATGACCGTGGTGCTCGGCCCAGTCATGGGTCCGCTGATCGGCGGGTGGCTCACCGAGAACTTGAGCTGGCACTACGCCTTCTTCGTCAACGTGCCGGTCTGCGCCTTGCTGATCGCATTGCTGCTGCTCGGCCTGCCCTACGAGAAGCCAGAGTGGGATTATCTTCGGTACGCCGACTGGGCCGGGATTCTCGGAATGATCCTGTTCCTGGGCGGCCTCACAATCGTGCTCGAGGAAGGCCATCGTGAAGACTGGTTTGACTCGCAGCTCATCGTCCAACTGACCCTGGTAACGGTCGTAGGCTTGCTACTTCTGATCTACGGACAGCTCCGCGCTCCCAAACCGGTGCTGAAGCTCAGCCTTCTGTTCAATCGCCAGTTCGGAAGCGTGAGCATAATGGCTCTTGCGCTAGGGATGGTCATGTACGGGTCGACCTACGTGATCCCGCAGTTCCTGGCGCTCGTCTCCGGCTACAACGCCCTGCAAACCGGCCAGGTAATCTTTTGGATGGGCGTCCCGGCATTCTTCCTGATGCCGGTCCTGCCCCTCATGATACGCACCATCGACATCCGGATCGCAGTGGCGGTCGGCCTCGGCGTGATGGCGCTGAGCTGCTTCGTAAGCATATCGCTGACGGCGGAATCTGGGGGCGACGTGTTCACCGAGAGCCAGTTGCTGCGCGGCGTCGGCATGGTCCTGACCATGATGTTTCTCAACCAAGCCACGGTTCAGTCCGTCGCGAAGCAGGACACCGGCGATGCCTCCGGCATTTTCAACGCCGCCCGCAATCTTGGCGGATCGTTTGCGCTGGCTGCCCTGGCTTCGTTTCATGACAATCGCATGTGGCTGCACAGCCGCCGGATGGAAGAGACGCTCTCACGCAACGACCCGGGCGTCCAGGAATACCTCGAAAGCCTGTCGCACGCTCTCGGCAGCCCCGGTGCGGCCATGAGGGCGCTAAACGGCATGATCCAGGAACAGGCCTTCATCATGACATATAACGACATCTTCTGGATCATGGGCCTGGCCACCCTGGCCACGGTCCCGCTCGTGCTGTTTCTCCGGCCCTTGCCGAAGAACGTCTCGCTTTCGATGCATTGAGGTGCCGATGAAGAAACATGCGCCGATGGCCCTTGCGGCAATTCTGCTGGCGAGCTGCACGGTCGGCCCGGACTACGCGGGGCCGCCGGATTTGGCGGGCACCAGCGCGCCGCAGCCGGAGTTCGTCCGACGGTCGGAAGGGGTGAGCTTGGAGCAGCCCACGCTCGCGAGCTGGTGGACGGCGCTCGGCGACCCGGTGCTGACCCGCCTCGAACAGCTGGCGCTGGCGGACAATCCGGGGCTCGAGGCGGCAAGGGCGCGAGTCGAACAGGCGCGCGCCTCCGTTCGCCAAGAGCGCGCCAACCGCTACCCCACCGCGGGGGCGCAGGCGACGAGCATCCAGGCCAACCTGCCCGGTCTCGATCTCGGCTCCGGTCCCTCGCAGCCCGGCCAACCTCAGCAAGATGAAGACGAAACTTCGCTTAGCTTCTACAACCTTGGCCTCAACGCCAACTGGGAGATCGATCTCGCTGGCGGGCAGCGGCGCAAGATCGAGGCGGCCAACGCCCTCGCCGCCGCTGCGGTCGAAAACGCGGCCGACGCGCAGGTGCAGCTCACCGCCGAGGTGGCGCAGACCTATGCCAACTTGCGCGAGCGGCAGCTGAGGGTCACCGCGCTGGAGGGGCAGCGGGCGCTGCAGGAACGGACCCTGCAGCTCGCCGCGCAGCGGTACGAGCGAGGCACGATCCCTTTGTTCGCTCTCGGCCAGGCCAACAACGAGCTCCAGGCGATCCTCGCGGACCTCGCAGCGGCCGAGGCAGATGCGGCAGTCTATCTGGATGCCCTCGCGGTGCTGACCGGGCAGGCACCGGGCGCTCTCGACGCCTATCTCGCCGCCCCCGCCGCGATCCCCCTGCCGCCCGAAAGCGTCGCGGTCGGGGACCCGGCTTCGCTCATCCGCCGCCGTCCCGACATCCGGGCCGCGGAACGCAACCTGGCAGCGGCGACGGCCCGCATCGGCGTTGCCGAGGCGGCGCGTTTTCCCAAAATCTCCTTCATGGGCATCCTCGGCATTGGCGGAACGTCGCCGGACGACATCCTCGATCTCGGCAATATTTCCGCGATCGCGATCCCGCAGTTGCAGTGGGGCCTGCTCGATTTCGGACGCACCGCGGCCGGGATCGATCAGGCCGAAGCGGCGCGCGATGAAGCCGAGGCGCAGTACGAGGAGATCGTACTGCGCGCCCTGCAGGACGCCGAAGCCTCCCTGGCCCGCTTCGCGCAGCAGCGCCGGACGGTCGCGGCGCTCGCCCAGATCGCGCAGTCCGCGACACGCGCGGCCGAGCTTGACCGACAACGGTATGAAGCGGGCGTGATCTCGCTGGGCGATCTCAACGCGTCGGAACGGCAGAAGCTGGCCGCGGAAGCGAGACTAAACGCCGCTCTCGCCGCCCTTTCGGGGAGCTACATCGCAATTCAGAAATCCCTAGGCCTGGGCTGGGGGAATCCCACTGAAGGCGTGCAATAAGCGCCTGCCATGGACGCTTCCGAGAGTACGCCAATCAGCCGTCTGCCTCAGGTGGCGAACCGCCCGGCACCCCAGCCGATCATAGCCCCTCCAACGATGCCGGTCGCGAGGATGGGGACGTAGGCCTTGGTGTCCGGACCGTCGTCCCTTTCCAAGGCATAAAGTGCGGAGGACAAGTGGGCGCCTGCTGTCCACCGGCCTTCGCGGTCGAGCGTAGCCAAACACTGCTCAAGACAACGCTTCACATCCGACACGGTCATGATGTCTGCTGTCTAGGCGCTTGCCCCATACGACTCGACCGACCCTGCGTTGGCTCCATGATCCTGACCAAACCAGCAATTTGGGTCAATCGTTTGCGCGTGAGTCAAATGTCCGTTCAGGGTCGGAAGCGGACCTTCCTCTTCGCGCCAGGACTGCCCATGAGCCGACGGGCAGCTGCCGGCCAAAGGCGGTCACGAAGTGACCACTGCCAAGGCGATTCGAACAAATTGCGCTAACGCAACCGCCCGCCTTGCGTTGTCGCCACGCTATTGCCGCAACGCTCGCATACAACGGCTCAAGTCGCACGGTCCCCCTCCCAACGGTCCCGATACGCGTCTCGACGACCACTCACGTCCGCCCCCTTCAAGGCTGCCAACGCGCAAGGACATTCCGGACATAGCCCGGCGTCTCGCCGTTGCGAGGAATTCCCCTTGCCCGCTCCACAGCTCCCGGCCCCGCATTGTACGCGGCGAGCGCGAGATGAACGACGCCGAACCGGTCGAGCATCTGTCTTAAATACCGCGCGGCCCCGGAGAGGTTGGCGAGCGGGTCGAAGCGATTGGCGACCCCGAGCTCCTTTGCCGTCCCCGGCATGAGCTGGCCGAGCCCAGCCGCGCCTGCCTTGCTGATGGCGAACGGATTGTAGCGGGATTCCGTCCAGATCAGCGCGTCGAGCAATCCGGTGGGCAGGTCGAATTGCGCTTCGGCAGCATAGACATGCGGAAGATATGCTGCCCGGCGAAATCCGTTGGGCCCGGCCGCCGGCTGTGCCTGCCTCTCATTGTGCGTCTCGGCGCCCGGAGAGCCGAAGGCAGCCGGACCCGGCGCTGACGTTGGTACCGCGTTGACATACGGGGGGTCCCAGACGCCATGCTCGACGAGCTGAAAGCCGTCGGCCGTCTGGGCCAGACGATAGCCATTGTGCTCCTGGGATGGAGGACTGCTGCTTTCGATATCTGTCTGGGCATGGACCGGCGCAGCCAGCGCCAGACACCCTGCGATGAATGCAATTCGCACGAACATCTTCCGATTCCTTCTCTGGTCGAATCGAGAGAGAACATATAAAGAACAAAGGTTGTAGGAAAACGATTGGCGCGGGTGCGGAGAGGAGGCTGCGCTGGGGAGGCATGCAAACTGGAGAAACCATGCCCCAAAGCCATCAACTCGAGCGTCTCGAGCGACGCGCGCGGGAGATCGTCGACAGCCTTGGCGGAACATGGCGCCACAGTCGCGGGATGTGCCGTTGCCCCGCCCACGATGATCGGACACCCTCGCTGAGCGTCAGCCTCGGTCGGCGCGCCATTCTGTTCCACTGCTTTGCCGGCTGCTCGAACCAGGAGATCATCGCAGAACTCGGCCGGCGGGGCGTCCGCGCACGCGAACTGTTCGACGGCTCGGGCGAGCCTTTGCCGGAGCCGACCCGCAAGGAAACAGCCGACCGCAACGCGTGCCGGCTCTGGCGCGGCGCCGATGCGCTCAGCGGAAGCCCGGCCGAGGCCTACCTTTTGAAGCGCGGGCTGACGCAGTTGTCATCCGAACTGCGCTTTCATCCCAAGACACCGCTGGGTCCGCGTGGCGCCGTCCGATTCCTGACGGCGATGCTGGCGGCCGTGCGCACGGATCTTGGCGTCATCGCCGTCCACCGCACCTTTTTCGATGCGGGGACGGGCCGCTTGGCGGGCTTTGATCGGCCCAAGCGGGCGCTGGGGAGCCTGCAGCACGGAGCGGTGCGCCTCGCGGCGCCGCGAGGAGGGCGCTTGGGCCTGGCCGAGGGAATCGAGACTGCGCTGTCGGCCATGCAGCTATTCAGCGTGCCCTGCTGGGCAACGCTCGGAAACGAGCGTTTCGGTCTGGTCACGATCCCGGAAAGCGTGCGCGAGCTTCACCTTTTCGTCGACAACGATGCAGGCGGCGACCTGGCGGAAGAGCGCGCGCGCGAAGCCCACGCCAGGGCCGACCGGCATATCACTGCCATGCGGCCCACCACCCTCGACGAGGACTGGAACGATGTCCTGATGAGAAGGGCACTGGCCGCCAGCTGATCGGGTCAGAGGGGAGGGACGCCCTGGCCTTCGCGAGGCCAGGACATCGTGATTGGCCTCGTCAGGAGCTCCCATGTCACTCTCATCTCCCGCCTTTGCCTTTCCCGATTGCAGCGAGCCGCCGGTCCTGTCCGCAGCCCGCGAGCTTGCCGGACTCATCGAAGCCGACGTGACCGTCTCGCGCGAGCGGCTCAATTCCGTCCTCGTCCGTCAATTCGGTGGCAGCGATGCCGATGGCCGCTGGTCGGTGCGCGATGCTCATGCAGCGCTCGAGCTCGCCCAGGTGCTGTGGTTGAGCCGCAGCGCCGGGCTAGCCCCGGCATCGCCCGCCCCCAGCGCTGACCCAGCATTCGCCCGGCTCGAGGCCCTTATGCCAAGCCAGGCCGTGCGAAGCGAAGAGCAGATCGAGCTGCAGCAATTCTCAACGCCGCCGCGCATCGCCTGGCTTGTCGCGCGTGCCTGCGCGCTCCGCCTGGGCGAGACCGTCCTCGAGCCGTCGGCCGGGACCGGTATGCTGGCGGTCTGGGCGGCAAAAGCGGACGCGGGCCTGATCCTCAACGAGATATCGCCGCTGCGCCGCGACTGCCTCGGCATCCTGTTCCCCGATGCCGCAGTGAGCGGCCATGACGGCGAGCTTATCGACGAGATGCTTGACCCTGGACACGTGCCGAGCGCGGTTCTCATCAACCCGCCCTATTCGCACGGGATCGAGCGCGGGCACGATGGGCGCACCGGAGGCCGCCACCTGCGCTCGGCCTGGAAGCGGCTCGCCGCCGGCGGGCGGATGGTCGCGGTGATGCCCGAGTGGTTCGACGTGCATCGGTTCCTCGGCGCCCTTGGAGGACCGGCCGCGCTGCGCCTCAACGTTGCGGTCGAGCGCGCTTGCGCGAGGCATGGCACCTCTATCACAACGTGCCTGCTGGTGCTCGACAAGATCGAAGACCGGGGGAAGCCGGTCGTGTGTCGAACCAGCGATTTCGGGGCACTGTGCGAGCTCATCGATGCGATCCCGGCACGCTCCTCGGCCATCTCGCCCCTTCTGCTTGCCAGATCATCGGCCCTTGCTCCGGTCCGGCTCATGAGGCTGGCGGCCCAACCCCGACTGGTGCCGCCCAAGCAGACGGCGCCCGCAGCTCCGAGTGAACCCTGTGCGTACGATGCACTCGATGTGCCGGCTCCCCTCGCCGAGCAGGTCGGGCATTACCTGCCCTACCGGCCGAGCCGCATCGCCATTGCAGGCGCCGCCGAGCATCCAACGCCGCTGGTGGAATCGGTCGCAATGGGCTCGATCACCGCGCCGATCCCGACCGAGGTTCCGCTGCTCCCGGCCGGCCTGATCGCCAAGGGGCTGCTCTCGGCGGCCCAGGCCGAAACGCTGATCTATGCGGCGAGTGCCCACGCGCGTGATCTGCCCGGCCGCTTTGTACCGCAGGACAAGGGCTGCTCGCTGGCACCGAGCGCTGACGGCGCCGTCTACCGCATAGGTTATTTCCTCGGTGACGGCACCGGAGCGGGCAAGGGGCGCCAGCTCGCCAGCGTGATCCTCGATCGGTGGCTTCGCGGCGAGCGGCGCCACATCTTGATCTCGAAGAACGAGGCGCTGCTCGAGGACGCGCGCCGCGACTGGTCGGCGCTCGGCGGGCTACCCATCGACATCCAGCCGCTCGGACAGTGGAAGCTCGGCCAGCCGGTGACGATGCGCGAAGGCATCCTGTTCGTCACCTACCCGACACTTCGGTCGGGCAGGACTGATGCCAGCCGCCTCGATCAGATCCTTCAGTGGGCCGGCGAGGACTTCGAGGGCGTGATCGTGTTCGACGAGGCCCACGCGATGGCCAACGCCGCAGGCGGCGAAGGGTCGCGCGGGAAGGTCAAGGGCTCGGAGCAGGGGATCGCCGGCGTGCGGCTGCAGAACCTGCTGCCGCGCGCGCGTGTGCTCTATGCCTCGGCAACCGGTGCTTCGGACGTCAACAATCTCGCCTATGCGACACGGCTTGGGCTCTGGGGTCCCGAGACGGCGTTCGCCAATCGCGAGGCTTTCGTGAGCGACATTCGCGAGGGCAGCATCGCAGCGATGGAACTGGTCGCGCGCGACCTGAAGGCGCTGGGGCTCTACACGGCGCGCGCGCTGTCCTTTGCCGGCGTCGAGTACGAGATCCTCGAGCACAAGCTCACCCCTGAGCAGATCGCGGTCTACGATGCCTATGCGGAAGCCTGGGCGATCATTCACGCCAACCTCCGCGAGGCGCTCGAAGCGACCCGGATCGTCGACGCGGACAGCGGAGACACGCTCAACAGCGGCGCCAAGGCCGCTGCGCTGTCGATCTTCGAAGGCACCAAACTGCGCTTCTTCGCCCAGCTGCTGCTGTCGATGAAGCTGCCGAGCTTGCTGCCCGCGATCGAGGCGGCGCTGGCCGATGACAACGCGGTCGTGGTGCAGCTGGTCTCCACGGCCGAGGCCATGCTAGACCGGCGCTTGGCCGAACTGTCCGACGAGGAACGCGAAGCGCTCGAGATCGACCTGTCCCCCCGCGAATACGTGATCGACTATCTCGCGAAGAGCTTCCCGGTTCGCCTGATGGCGGTGTTCACCGACGAGAACGGCAACCCTCGCTCCGAGCCGATGGTCGATGACGAAGGGCGTCCGGTGCTGTGCCGTTCGGCACTCGCCGCGCGTGACCGGATGATCGAGCAGCTCTGCGCGCTGCCGCCGATCGCCACCGCGCTGGATGCGATCATCGAACGGTTCGGCGTCGAGCAGGTCGCCGAGGTGACCGGACGGAGCCGGCGGCTGATCATCGGCCCGGACGGACGACAGAAGCTTCAGCCGCGCACTCCGCGCGCGAACATCGTCGAGACGCAGGCCTTCATGGATGGGGCCAAGCGCATCCTGGTCTTCTCCGACGCCGGCGGCACCGGCCGCAGTTACCATGCCGACCTCGCCGCGAGGAACCAGGCCCGGCGGGTCCACTTCCTGCTCGAGCCGGGCTGGCGCGCCGATGCCGCGATCCAGGGGCTGGGGCGCACCAACCGCACCAACCAGGCCTCGGCGCCGCTGTTCCGTCCGGTGACCACCGACGTGCGCGGCGAGCGGCGGTTCATCTCGACGATCGCCCGGCGCCTCGACAGCCTCGGCGCTCTCACGCGCGGACAGCGCCAGACGGGCGGGCAGAACCTGTTCGATCCGGCCGACAATCTCGAAAGCGTCTACGCCAAGGAGGCGCTCAATCGTTGGTTCGGCCTGCTGTTCACCGGCAAGCTCGAGGCGGTCGGCCTGGCCAGGTTCCAGGAGCTGACCGGGCTCAGGATCGAAGGGCCTGATGGCGGCATGGTCGACGACCTGCCGTCGATCCAGCGCTGGCTCAACCGCATCCTCGCGCTGCCGATCGCGTTGCAGAACGCAATTTTCGACGAGTTCCTGGCATTGGTCGAAGCGCGGGTCGATGCCGCACGGCAGGCCGGCACGCTCGATCTCGGCCTTGAGACCATCGCCGTTGAGAGCTTCGAGATCCTGTCAGATACTTTGCTTCGCACCGACGCCCTGTCAGGGGCGACGACGCATCTGCTCGAGCTGGAGATCGCCCGCGCGCTGAAGCCCCTGACGCTGGCGACACTCGACGAACACTACGGCGTTGACAGTCCGCGGCACCGGACGCTGCGCAACGGCCGGTCGGGCCGCGTCGGCCTGCTGGTGCCGGCGCGCAGCCTGCTGACCGACGACGGTGCGCGGATTGCGCGGTTCGAACTGCATCGTCCGCTGAAGCGAGGCTATCTCACCGCCGATCAGCTGGACGAGAGCAGCTGGGAGTCTGTCGACGCCCGTGAATTCCGGCGCCTGTGGGAGGCGGAGGTCGACGAGGCGGCATCGAGCCTCAAGCACGAGCGGCTCCACCTCGCGACAGGCCTGCTGCTACCGGTCTGGGACAAACTTCCAGCCGATCACGTTCGGGTAAGCCGCATATGCGCGAACGATGGCCGTTCGCTGCTCGGCCGCGAAGTTCCGCTGCACTGCGTTCCCGACATCTGTCGCGCTCTTGGACTGGAGCATGGCCGGAACTTCTCAGCGGATGACATTGTCCAGGCGGTCCTGGCGACTGGCCGCCCTATGGAAGTGAGGGGCAGGGAGCACCTCACGCTCAAGCGCAGCCTAGTCAACGGCGGGCAGCGGCTCGAGCTGACCGGCTGGAGCGCGGCACGGCTCGACTGGTACAAGACTCAAGGCTGCTTCACCGAAATCATCCGCTACCAGACGCGGCTCTTCGTACCGCTTGGTGAGGGCGCTCCGATCATTTCACGGCTCGGTAGCTAATGATTGCCAAATGGCCATCAACGCGCTAGATGCTGCCATATGGAGACGCAGCATGTTCGGACTTGAACGCATCGACACCGAGCCGCAGGCATTCCGTGCTGAGCCGGTAACCCAAGACGAAGCGACCGCCATGTTCCGCGCGTCGCTCAATCTTTTCGGCAAGTGGGAGCTGACCGACGAACAGGCAGCAACCCTGCTCGACATGTCGGTCCGCACCTTTCGCCGCTGGAAGGCCGAAGGGGCGGGGCGGATATCGCGCGATGGCTGCGCACGGCTCTCCAACCTGATGGGCATCCACAAGGCTCTACGGATCATCTTCACCGAGCCGCAGCGAGGCTATGCGTGGATCCGAACCGGCAATTCCGCCTTTGCCGGAGCGAGCGCGCTCGACGTGATGCTCGGCGGCGAGCTTACCGACCTCATTCGGGTGCGCCGCTACCTCGACGCCGAGCGCGGCGGCTGGTGACGGTCGACGATATTCCGGTTTCGCGAGTTGAATGGAAAGGTGCCGTCAGGATCATACGCAGCGCTTTTCCGCCAATCGATCTGTTCGAAGACATCGCCGATCCGGCCGATTGGCCGCTGCTGATCTCCGCCGAGCAGAAGAGCAACCCACGGGTCACAGCGAGCGTCGGCAACCTCGATCTCGTTCCGATCGAGCGCAGGGTCGGAGGCCATGGCGCATCCTACCTGATGGCGCCTTTCACGCATGTCAGCCCCGACAGGCCCAGCCGTTTCACCGATGGGACCTTCGGCGTTCTCTACGTTGGCAACGCGTTCGAGACGGCGCTGTTCGAGACAATCCACCACCACGAGCGTTTCATGGCGCGCACCGCTGAGGAGGCTGGCTGGACGTCCCAATTCCGAGAGATCATCTTGTCGGTGCACGCCGATCTGCACGACCTGCGGGGCCCTCGCAGGCGGAGTCATCCGGCCCTTGCTCGGGACGATTACAACGCATCGCAAGAGCTGGGAAAGCGCCTTAAGGGCGGTGCCTCCGATGGCGTAGTATATCCCAGCGCGCGGCACGCGGGCGGCGAGTGCGCTGGCCTCTTCTACCCGGATTGTGCTTCGGCGCTCGTCCAAGGGCGGCATCTCGACTACCGTTGGGATGGCGAGCGGGTCGATCTAGTCCGCAACGCAGGGTCGGGCGAGGTCTTCCGCGTCGTGGATCTTCCCGACCACCCTACTTCGAGTTGACCGGACGGCTTCGCGTGCGGTTCGAGTCATTTGGCCTTTACCTCGAGCCCTTGTGAGCGGGCACTCGAAAGCAGACCCTCTCGAATTTGGTCTCCTGAGTGAAGCGCAGGGTCGAGGACTCATGGTCAACGATTATCGATGTGTGGGAAGTCTCGCAGAATGGCTCCGCCAGACGAGCGCTGACTTCCCGGAGCTGACGATTGACGACCTGATCGCGAAGGCGGTGCGTGCCCCTCGAAGTTGGAGGATGGGACAACAGGAGCCGGCCGCCATAGCTCGTGCAGCAGTTGGGCGGCTCATATGGTCCGGGGAAATTGAGGTTGCGGACGGCAAGGTCTTTTCGACCCGGCGCATGAGGGGCGCGCGGACGAGCGGACAAGGACGCGCAGCGTCCCTGGGTCATGAGGATGATTCAAAGGCATGTAGCGTCCGCGTAACGCGTCGATTGCGGTAATTAATTGACTTGCCGAGATCACGCGTCCTGTTCCTCCGACCTGAAGGCATTTCGGGTTAGGGAAGGGTGTTTGACATCAGGGTTATCGGCCGACCCCAAATCGAAGGCTGCTTTGCTCATGCTGCGCTGCTCTCAGCGGCGGAGTCCTGCGCGAACGGAACTTCGCGGAAAGCCAGCAGACGCAGAGCGTTGAAGACGACGAGAAGCGTCGAGCCCTCGTGGGCAACGACGGCCGGACCGATGCCGAGGCCGAGGATCGTCGCCGGCAGCAGCACCGCGACCACGCCCATGCTGACGAAAACGTTCTGACGGATAATGCGCCGCGTCTGTCGGCTGAGGCCCACCGCAAACGGCAGCTTTGCCAGGTCATCAGCCATGAGCGCAACATCAGCGGTTTCCAGGGCGACGTCCGATCCGGCTGCTCCCATCGCGATCCCGACCGTGGCGGTGGCTATCGCGGGAGCGTCATTGACGCCGTCGCCGACCATCGCGACCTTGCCCTCGGCCTCCAACAGCTTCTTGATGGCGTCTACCTTGTCTTCGGGCATGAGGTCGCCCCAGGCTTCCTCGATGCAAACGCTTGCGGCCACGGCCCTGGCGACGGGAGTCGCATCGCCTGAAAGCATGATCATTCGCGTTATGCCGAGTTCGCGCAGTCGAGCCGTCGCGGCGCGGGCGGCGCTACGGGGAGTATCCATCAGTCCGATCACGCCGAGGTAGCGTGTGCCGCGGCGCACGATCATGATGGTTCGGCCCTGCCCGCGGAGCGTGTCGGCCGAGCTTTGCATTTCCTGGGGCAGCGGGGTGCCCCCAGCCTCTGAGAAAAGCTCGTCCCGGCCGATATGGACGACCTCGCCTTCGACGACGGCTTCTACGCCGCGCCCGGTGATCGCCCGTAAATCGGACGCGGGCGGCGGCGGTGCCTGAAGCCGTTCGGTGCCATCTCGTACAATGGCGCCAGCGAGCGGATGGTCGCTCAGCGCCTCGACGGCCACGGCCGTCCGCAAGAGTTCCTCGTCGGTGGCGCCGGAAGCCGGGACAACGTCTGTCACGCGCGGCCGCCCTTCGGTCAGCGTGCCAGTCTTGTCGAACGCGATGGCGGTCAGGGCGCCGAGATTCTCGAGCGGGCCGCCGCCCTTGACCAGAACGCCGCCCCGAGCCGCCCGAGCTACGCCGGAGAGCACGGCGCTCGGAGTTGCAATGGCCAGCGCGCAGGGGCTCGCGGCGACCAGAACGGCCATCGCGCGATAGAAGGTGTCGCGGAACGGCTCGTCGATCACGACCCCTGCGAACAATAAGACCACGACCAGCGCCAGCACGCTCGGCACGAAGATACGCTCGAACCGATCCGTGAAACGCTGTGTGGGCGACTTTTGCGTTTCCGCCTCGCTTACCAGCTTGACGACCTTCGCCAACGTCGAGTCAGCGGCGACACGGGTCACCTGGACTGCCAGCGCGCCCGAGCCGTTGATGGTGCCGGCAAACGCGCGCGAGGCCGCTGCAACACTGTCCGGTGCTGAAGCCGCTGCCGCCGCGTCGGACACCGGTTGCTTGTCGACCGGGACGCTTTCGCCCGTCACGGGCGCCTGATTGACGCTGCTCGTCCCCTCGATGACGAATCCGTCGGCGGGCAATCGCTCATTGGGTTTGACGATGACGATATCACCGACCGACAGCGCTTCGACCGGCACTTCCTCTGATTTGTCGCCGCGGCGTACCACGGCCGTCTGTGGCGCCAGCTCGGCAAGCGCTTCGATCGCGCGCTTGGCGCGGCCCATCGCGTAGTGCTCGAGCGCGTGGCCGAGACTGAACAGAAACAGCAGCAAGGCACCCTCGGCGAATTCCCCGAGGGCGGCCGCACCTGCGGCGGCGACGAGCATCAGAGTGTCGATCTCGAACCGGCGCAGCTTGAGGGAGTCGATCGCCTCGCGCAGGGTGAAGAACCCGCCGAAGAAGTAGGCGGCAAGATAGAGGCCCGTAGAGACGAGCGGCGGCGCGGCCTCGATCCAGGAAAGGGCAAATCCGAGCGCAAGGCAGCCCCCTGAGAGGAGCGCGAAGAAAAGCTCGGTATTCGCGCCGAAGATGCCGCCGTGGGCGTGGCTGCCCTCCTCGCCGTGATCGTGTCCCTGATGCTCGTCACGGGCCGGGTGCCCCGGAAGCGCCGGGGCACTGGGGGCGGATTCGGATTCGGCGTCCTTCGAGTCCCGGCGTCGGACGCCGAGAGGGCCGAGCGCAGCCTCGATCCGGGGTTCGTCGATGATGCTCCGGTCGAACTCTACTCTGAGCGCCCCGCTGGCGGTTGCCTGCGCTTCGAACACGCCCTCGAGCCGGCTGAGCACTTCCGTCACGGTGCGGGCGCGACGCTGTTGCTCGATCCCGTCGACTTGCCAGACCAGGTGCCCGAACCGCGCTGTAAGTGTGGCCCCGGCAGCGCGGGCCGCTTTGCGTATCCGCGCCAGGCTGACCTTGTCCCGATCGTAATGGATGCAGAGCTTGGTGGGCTCGCTTATTGTCGCGCCGACGACGTGCGCCTCGCTCACACCATCCCGCTCTCGCAGTTCGGCGAGGAGCCGCTCGACACACCGATCCGCCTCATCCGGAATCTCCGGAAGCAGGACCGGCAGGTCCAGGCGTATGTGCTCGGTCACCGGTTCTTCTCCTCGAGGCTTGTGCGTGCCGGGCTTATGCCGGCAGGGGCTCAGCGCCGGGGTTTTCGTCCTCGAAATCCCCCGGCTGATGGGCCTCCCCGCGCTTCTTGAGGATCAGATGGCTGATCGCCGGAAGCACGTAGAGCGTCATGATAGTGGCCACGATCAGGCCGCCGATAACCACGATGGCGAGCGGCTTCTGGACCTCGGCGCCTCGGCCGGTCGCAATCGCCATCGGCACGAAGCCGATCGCGGGGACGATCCCGGTCATCAGCACCGCGCGCACTCGCTCCATCGTGCCTTCGATGATCGCCTCGTCGACCGGGCGGCCGGCATCGATCCGCTGGCGCACGCTCGTCATGACCACGAGACCATTGAGCACGGTCACGCCCGACAACACGATGAAGCCGACCGCCGCCGAGATCGAGAACGGCAGGCCCGCCAGCGCCAGCCCGAACGCACCTCCCGCAAGTCCGAGCGGCACCGCCGAATAGACCGCCAGCGAGGAGCGAAGGTTGCGCACCGCCAGGAACAGGATGCCGAAGATCAGCAGGAACACCACCGGCACAATCAGCGCGATCCGCTGCGAGGCAGCCTGAAGGTTCTCGAACTGCCCACCCCAGGTGATCGTCACCCCGGGAGGCAAGTCGATCTGCGCTACCCGTTCCTGAGCCTCGTCAACATAAGAGCCGAGATCGCGTCCGCGCACGTTGGCCTGGACAACAACGCGCCGCTGCCCGTTCTCGCGACTGACCTGGTTGAGGCCTTCGGTGGTTCGGAAGGTCACCAGCTCGCGCAACGGCACCGATGTTCCCGCGCCCGAGGCTCCCTCGGGCAGCATCACCGGGAGCGAGCCGACCACGTCGAGATTGTCGCGGTTGAAGTTGGCCAGCCGAACGATGATGTCGAACCGCCGGTCGCCCTCGAACACCAGGCCCGCTTCGCGCCCGCCGAGCGCCGCTGCCACGGTGTCGGTCACGTCCTCCATCGCGAGGCCGTAGCGAGCGATGGCTTCACGATCGAACTGCACCTCGAGCGTGGGGAAGCCTTCGGTCTGCTCGACCTTGAGGTCCGCGCTTCCCTCGACGCCGCTCATCGCCGCGGCGACCTGCCGGGCGACCCCGTTCAGCACATCCATGTCGTCGCCGAATACCTTCACCGCGATGTCGCCGCGAACACCGGCGATCAACTCGTTGAAGCGCAGCTCTATCGGTTGGCTGGTTTCGTAGGCGTTGCCCACCAGGCCGCTCAGCTTCTCGTCGATCCGCTCAAGAATGTCCTCTCGGCTGTCGACCCCGTCGGGCCATTCATCCCTGGGCTTGAGGATAATGAACGCGTCGGACGCGTTCTGCGGCATCGGGTCCGAAGCCACTTCTGCGGTACCGGTCTTCGAGTAGACGTAAGCAACCTCCGGCAGGCTCGAGACCGCCCGCTCCACCGCCAGCTGCATCTTGGTCGATTGTTCCAGAGACGTGGAAGGAACTCGCAGCGATTGCATCGCGAGATCGCCCTCGTCGAGAGTGGGGATGAATTCACGCCCGAGGCTGGTGAATATCAGGAACGCAGCCGCCAGCGTTGCCAGACCGCCGCCGATCCATGGCCAGGGCCGCGTCACGACACGGCGAAGGACCGGCTCGTATCGCTCCTTGTACCAGGCAACGGCCTTGACCTCCTTCTCCGCCACCCTGCCGCGGATCAGCACGGCGACCATCGCCGGGACGAAGGTCAGGGATAGGATGAACGCGCCGACCAGCGCGAGCATGACCGTGATGGCCATGGGCGAGAAGGTCTTGCCCTCGACGCCGGTGAAAGTGAGCAGTGGAGCGAAGGTAAGCAGGATGATCGCCTGCCCATAGATGGTCGGGCGGAGCATTTCCTTCGACGCTTCGAAAACTTCGTGCAGGCGCTCGGGCAGGTTCAGCAAGCGGCCCTCATGGTGCTGGCGCTCCGCCAATCTCCGCAGGCAGTTCTCGATGATGATGATCGATCCGTCGACGATCAGGCCAAAGTCGAGCGCGCCAAGGCTCATCAGGTTTCCGGAGACCCCGAACCGGTTCATGCCGATGGCCATGAACAGGAACGACAGCGGGATCACGAGCGTGGCGATGATCGCCGCGCGGATGTTGCCGAGCAGCCAGAAGAGGACGGCGGCGACGAGGATCGCCCCTTCGACCAGGTTCGTCTCTACGGTGCCGATGGTGGCTTCCACGAGCGCCGCGCGGTCGTAGACCACCTTGACCTCGACACCCGGCGGCATCGACCTGGCCACTTCCTCGAGGCGTTCACGCACGTCCTGCGCGACGATCCGGCTATTCCCGCCGAGCAGCATGAGCGCCGTGCCCACGACGACCTCGCGTCCGTTCATCGAGGCCGAGCCGGTCCTCAGATCGCCGCCGCTTTGTACAGTCGCTACGTCGCGGACCAGCACAGGCACGCCGCCACGAGTTCCGATCGCGGTGCGGCCGATTTCGTCCTCGGTGCGAATGCGCGCGTCGGCTCGCACCAGGAAGGCCTCGCCGGCCCGCTGCACGAAGTTGGCGCCGACGGAGATGTTGGCGCGCTCCAGCGCCTCGGCGAGCTCGGCGAACGACACGCCATAGGCCGCCATGCGGCTCGGATCAGGCTGGACCACCAGCTGCTTTTCGTAACCGCCGATCGAGTCGATCCCAGCAACGCCTGCGACACTTCGTAGCTGAGGGCGGACTACCCAATCCTGGATCGTCCTAAGGTAAGCGGCCTTCTGCACATCGGTCGTCAGCCGCTCGCCTTCGGGCGTGAGGAACGAACCATCGGGCTGGAACCCGGGCCGGCCGGCGATCATGCGGGATTCGGTCGAAAGCGGACGCTTGTAGTCCACGGTCCACATCAGGATCTCGCCGAGGCCGGTCGAAAGCGGCCCCATTTGCGGCTCGACACCTTCTGGCAGGCTCTCGCGGGCCTGATTGAGTCGCTCAGCGACTTGCTGGCGCGCGAAGAAGATGTCGAGGTCGTCCTCGAAGATCACCGTCACCTGGCTGAAGCCGTTGCGCGAGATCGAGCGGGTGCTCTCGAGGCCCGGAATGCCGGCCATGGCGGTCTCGACCGGGAACGTGACCAGCCGCTCCATGTCGAGCGGTCCCAGGGCGGAAGCCTGGGTGTTGATCTGGACCTGCTTGTTGGTGATGTCCGGCACCGCGTCGATCGGCAGCCGGAAAAGCTGATACGCGCCATATGCGGCGACGAGCAGGGTCAACGCGATGACCGCCCAGCGAAAACGGACGGAAGCGTCGAGAAGACGGTCTAGCATGAACTCGTTCCTGGCAAGGCGAGGCCGTGGACCTCGGCGCGGTCAACGATGACGCGGGCAGGGCCGAGCGCGCGGCCCTTGCGTCGGCAGGCTTGGCGCACGCGGGTCAATGCTCTGCCTCGCTGGCGCCGAGCTGCGATTTGAGAACGAACGCGCCCTCCGTTGCGATCACCGCGCCCGGCTTGAGCCCTTCGAGTATCTCGATGCGGCCTCCACTGCGTTCGCCCACAGTCACCGGTGTCGCCTGAAATCCGCCTCGCACCTGAACGAAGACCACGTCTCGGCCCTCGACCGATTGCACGGCTCCCTCCGGGAGGACGATGCGGCCATCGGGGTCGCCCCCACGAGGCATGATCCGCACCCGGAACGCCTGACCCTGTGTCAAACCTGCCGGAATACCGGCCGGCGACAGCACCACGGTCGCGGCCCGGCTCTCGGGGTCGAGCGAGGGCGTGGTCGATCTCACCACCGCCTGCAGGGTTTCCCCTCCGCCGAGCTCGACTACCGCCGCATCGCCCGGCCGGATCCGCTGTGCATCGGCCCACGGCACCGCGGCCTCGATCTGGACGCTGCGCGGGTTGGCGACCTCGAACAGCTCGGTGCCGGCGGAGACAAAGGCTCCGAGTTCCGCGTCCATTTTGGTGATGCGTCCGCCGATCAGGCTGCGCACGGCGATGTGACGTCCGTCGGACGTGACCCCGGCGGCCCTTACGGCGGCTTCGGTCCGGCGCAGCTCTGCCTGGGCCTGAGCGGCCTCGGCCTGGGCTCCCTCCAGATCCTGCCGCGCCGTGATCTTCTCCTCGAAGAGGCGCCGCTCGCGGTTAAGCGCCGAGGTGGTGGCCTGCGCCCGAGCGGCGGCCGAGGCGCGCTCGGCCATGATCGCGGCAGCTTCGCGGCTCTCTAGCAGGGCCACCGTCTCGCCGGCGCCGACAGCGTCGCCGAGGCGCTTGTAGATGCGGGTGATGGCGCCATCCGCGCGCGCGGTCAGCGAAGACCGGCCCGTTGGAGGTGCGGTGGCTGTGGCCTGCGCAAGGATTTCCGAGCCCAGCGATCCGGCGGCCACTTTTTCGGTCTTGATGCCGATCGAGGAAAAGTTCTCGCTTGCCACGGCCACGAACCCTTCAGGCCCGTGCTCCTCTTCCTCTTCGGCATGCTCGCCTTCCTCGGCTGCCGCACCCGGGGCTACCGGATCGTCGATCGCGCGGCCGATCAGGAGGCCGCCGACGCCGGCCAGCAGTGCGAGGCCCCCGGCGATCGCGATGAACTTCTTGCGCTCATCAGTCAGGTCAAGTTCCATGGTCGTGTCCTTATTGCGCTGTGGCGCGAGCGAGCTCGCCGGCGGCCTCGGCCTGGGCCAGGCGAGCCTCGATCAACTGGGTTTCGGCGCCCGTCAGGGCCGCCTGTGCGTCGAGCAGCTCGATGAGTTCGATCTTGCCCGCCTCGTACGATAGCTGCGCCAGTCGCAGCGCCTCGCGGCCCTCGGGGATAGCTCCCTCTTCGAGTGCCTCAACACGTGCTGATGCAGCGGTCAGGTTCGCCGTAGCATTGGCGACCCGAGCGTTGGCGCTTACCCGGGCGCTGGCCCGCTCGGCCTCCGCGGCGAGTATTTCGGCGCGGGCGGCTTCGATATTGCCCTGATTGCGGTTTCTGATCGGCAGGGGCATCGAGAAACCGGCGACCAAAGCTTGATCTCCAGTCTCCTGAACATGCCGGATCCCGACCCCAACCGCTGGATCGAGCCGGCGTTCTGTGAGCTGCTGCTGAAGACTGGCTTCGGCCAGCGCGAGCTGAGCGTTGGCCAGCCGAACATCCAGCGATTCGACAGGCGAGGTCGCGGTCGGCAGGATGTCGGTAAGGCTGCCAGCCACTGATTCCGGGGGCGCTTCCACGCCGAACAGAGCGGCCAGGGTGCGGCGCGATACGGCCTCCCCGGCCTGCGCCGCACGAAGATCGGCCGCGGCCTGGCTGGCGGCGGCTTGAGCCCGCAGCGCGCGCAGGGGCGGCTCCCGTCCGACTTCGACAAGGACGTTGGCAATCCGCGCGAGTTCGCGTGACCGTTGCTCGTTTTCGGTTGCGATCCGGAGCCGTTCGCGGGCGGCAACGGCCGTCGCGAATTGCTGCCGCACATTCAGCGCCAACTCGGCGCGTGTAATCAGCAGCCGCAGCTCGCTCACGGCAAGCTCGGCGCGGCCGACCGACTGGCGCGCGGATCGGCGGCCACCCAGATCGAGGCGCTGGTTCACGGCCACCGTGACTTCGGTGCCCTGCAGCCCGCTCAGCTCCCCCCTGCCGAGGAAATTCTCAACCTCCACGCTGAGTTCGGGATTGTCGCGGAACCCCGCCTGGCGAAGCCTTCCCCGCGCTGCGGCCACATTCGCCTGAGCGGCGGCGATGGCGGGAGACCTCGCCTCTGCTTCTAGCAGCGCCTGCTCGAGCGTGAGATTGGCGGGTATCGGCTGTGTGGGAGGCACCAGCAAAGGCAGGCTTGTTTCGTCGGCCTGCATAGGGAGTGGGGGCGGGGGGCCAATGGTCGGTGAACCGACCTGCGGCATGGCCGGCGTGCTGACTTGGGCAAGCGCCGCTGACTGACTAAGGGCAACGGCGGCAACTACGAGGATTGCCCCGCAGGCTGTAAGTCGTCCAACCTTGGTCGCTGCACAAACTGCCACAGGCCCGAATGCGCGCTCGCCGAACCCGTCGCTCGCTCCCGAGCACGGCTGAGGGTACGACCGCGCGTCCTTGACGCGGTCCCAATGTCTGGAAGGCATGTTTCAAGAAATCCTCTGCTGACACAACCAATCGGTCCGCTTGGCGCGGACGCCGGGTGTCAGGCGCGAGGAGGTTCTTTGACGAGGTTCGGCGAGGCTTGGCGCAACCCCAGCTTTATCAGCCCGAAGTGCGGGGAGGTGGCAGCGAGCACCGGGGCAGCATTATTCGGCGAATCGATCAACTGGGGGCTATGATGGCAATGGCCGTGAGAGCAGAGGCCGTGCTGTTCCGTCTTGCCGCCGGGGTTCTGGTCATCCCCGTCGTGAGAAGAGATGTCGATTTGCTCGAACGCAACAGCTTCTGGTTCACATGCGGCGGCCTCAATAGTGCCCCCAAGCAGCACCGCAAGCAGCAGAAACAGCGCTGCCAGCGGTCGGAATGCAGTAGCTGAGTGACGTCCATTCATGGCTGCTGGCGGCACTGCCTGAAAAAGCATCGGCGTTCAACGCTCGTGTGAGTTCGGCCACCAATTGGGGTCTGATTGCCCTCCGTATCAGCAACGAACACATTTCAACCAGAACGCCTGCGCTCGCTCGGATCCCGGTTGTCTTGCCCTAGTCGGGGCCGTGATCGCTCCTACACTGACCGTTGTCTGTCAGCAGCTGCCTTGGGCGCACCAGGCTGTCGCCCTAAGCGGGGGTCGTCCGAGAACTCGGGACAGCGGGCGGTCGGTTCAGGAACTCTCGGCGAGTTGTTCGAGGATCTGGCACTGCGATATCGAGCCGCCCGCACACAAGCGGATCATGCGGTTCAGCTCGTCACGCAGCCGGATCAGCTGCGCGATCTTCGCCTCGATGTCGGTCAGGTGGCCGAGGGCGATGTCGGTGACTTCCTCGCAAGGCGCCTCCGGCCGATCGCTCAGCGCGAGGAGCGAGCGAATCTCCTTGGTCTCGAACCCGAGCCTGCGGGCGCGGCGGATAAATCTCAGCCGCTTCAGGTCCTCGAAATCGTACGTTCGACGACCCGACGCCGTTCGGTCCGCGCGGCGCATCAGGCCCGTTTCCTCATAGAAGCGGATCGTGTTGACCTTCGTCCCTGTCGCTGACGCTAGGTCGCCGATCATCAGTGTTTTCGACATCGCTTGATCCTCCAGTGACTGGAGGATGTAGGATGCAAATCCATCGAATGCACGCAATCTCGGGGAACCCGTGAGCGACCAATCCTTCACGCCCGCCCTCGGCTGGCTGGGCTCCGTCGGAATCTATGATCGGGCGATCCGCCTGCTCACGCGGGAACAGGTGTGGCGCGCAGCTCTATTGCGCCAAGTCGCACCACAAGCTGGCGAACTCATCCTCGACGTCGGATGCGGGACCGGCACATTTGCGATCATGCTGAAGCGCCTGTGCCCGGCCGCGCGCGTAGTGGCGCTCGATCCCGACTCCGATGTGCTCCGGATCGCCTCGCGCAAGGGAATGGAAGCGGGCGTTTCGATCGAATGGCGCCAAGGGTTCGCGACCGACGCCGAGGCGCTCGGCGCGACAGCAGATAAGGCCGTCTCGAGCCTCGTCTTCCATCAGGTGCCGATGGCCGGGAAGCGCGCGGGCATCGCCGCGATGTTCGCCGCGGTCCGGCAAGGCGGCGAAGTGCACATCGCTGACTATGCATCCCAGAGCAGCTTCATGCGCGCGATGTTCAGGCTAACGGTGCAGCAGATCGACGGCGTTGCCGACACCCAGCCGAACGCCGATGGCGCGCTTGAGGCAATACTTAGCAATCAGTCCGGCGCGCCCGTCGGGCCGACGCGGGCCATCCCGACCCCCACCGGCGCCATCAGCCTGTTCAAGGTGCAAAAGCCGGGCTCGCTTTGATGCGACCGATTTGCAAAAAGGGTTGATCCTCCAGCCGCTGGAGGTTGTATCCGCGCGCCATGAGCGAAACCGATTCGGACGGCTGCGGCTGCACTGGTGACGTGGGCAGGGCCGAAGTCGATCCCGCCTACCGACGGGCTCTCTGGCTGGTGGTCATCCTCAACGTCGGCTTTGGCGTTGCCGAACTGATCGGAGGCTTCATCGCCGACAGCCAGGCGCTCAAGGCCGATGCGCTCGATTTTCTCGGCGACGGCTCGATCACCTTCGTGGGCCTGCTCGCGCTGCGCTGGGCCGAAAGCACGCGCGCGCGTGTCGCGCTGACGCAAGGCCTCTTCCTGGGCGCGCTTGGGGTTTCCGTGCTGGCGATGGCCGCCTGGCGCGCGCTCAACGCTATTCCCCCGGAGGCGGAGCTGATGGGCGGGATTGGCATCGCCGCGCTGGCGGTCAACGTGATTGCAGCGCTCGTGCTGGCGCGCTTCCGCGAAGGGGGCGACGCGCAGGCCCGGGCAATCTGGCTCTTCTCGCGCAATGACGCGATCAACAATGTGGCGGTCATAGCGGCCGCCGCTCTGGTCTACTGGCTCAACAGCGCCTGGCCTGACATCATCGTGGCCGCAGTCATCGCTGGCCTGTTCCTCCACTCGGCCGCCGAGATCATCCGCGACGCGCGCCGGGAGCTCAGGGAGCACGCATGATCTCCGGCTTTCTTCGAATGGCGATTGGAGCCCTGCTGCTGCTGTCCGGCGCCGCGGCCAGCGCGCAGTCCGAGACCGCTCCCGCCCAGACGATCTGGCGCCTGCTCGACTATATCGCGGTCGACTATGCCGGTGCCGTTTCACAAGGCCGGGTCATCAACCAACTCGAGTACGACGAGATGGTCGAGTTTTCGGCCAACGTCGAGCAGCGCCTCGGCCAGCTCCCGCCCAAGCCGGGCAGGCCCAAGCTCCTCACCGATGCCAAATCGCTGCAGGCGGCTATCGCAGGCAAGGCAGATCCGGCTTTGGTCGCGAACTCCGCGCGTCGCCTGGGGCAGGCGCTGCTGCAGGCCTACCCCGTGCCGCTCGCGCCCGAGGGTCCGCCGGACCTCGGCAGGGCCGCGGCGCTCTACCAGGAAAACTGTGCGAGCTGCCACGGCGCGCGCGGCGATGGCCGCGGGCCGCAAGCGGCGGGCCTGAACCCGCCGCCGATCGACTTTACGGATCGCTCGCGGGCACGCGAGCGCAGCCTGTTCGGGCTCTATCAGGTCATCGAGCAGGGCCTTGAAGGCACGTCGATGGAGTCCTTTGCCGCATTGCCGGCGGAGGACCGCTGGGCGCTCGCGTTCTATATCGGCCGCTTCGCCTACTCGGACGCCGAAGCTGCTCGGGGCGAGCAACTCTGGTCCTCGAAGGAGACGGTACGCGAGCGTGTCCCTGACCTGACGACGCTGGTGGGGCAGACCCCGGCGCAGCTGGAGCAAGACCTGGGCGAGGCGAACGGAACTGCGACCGTCGCCTATCTGCGCGCCCATCCCGAGGCGCTGGCTGGACGGACTGACGGTTCGCTTACGCTGGCGAAGGACCGCCTGGAACAGGCATACGCGGCCTATGCGCGCGGCGATCGAGGCGCGGCGAGGGATCTTGCCCTGTCGGCCTATCTTGACGGCTTCGAGCCGGTGGAGCCTCTGCTTGCGGCCCGTGATGCCGGTCTCATGCACGAGATCGAAACGGCCATGGCCGAGCTGCGCGCGGCTATCGGCCGCGACGCACCAGCCGAGGACGTGCGGGCCCGCGTCGACGCGCTGCGATCGTTGTTCACTCGCGCCGAGGCGCAGCTCAGTCCGGAGAGCGCCAGCGCGACCTCAAGCTTCCTCGGTGCCTTCACGGTCCTGCTCCGCGAGGGTCTCGAAGCGCTGCTGATCGTCATCGCGATGATCGCCTTCCTGCGCAAGGCCGAACGCCAGGACGTGATGGGATACGTCCATGGCGGTTGGATCGCCGCCCTGCTGGCGGGTGTCGCGACCTGGGCCGCGGCGACTTACCTGATCGGCATCAGCGGGGCGAGCCGCGAGCTGACCGAGGGGTTCGGGGCCCTGTTTGCAGCGGCGGTGCTGATTTCGGTCGGCATCTGGATGCACGGGAAGGCCCAGGCGGGCGCGTGGCAGCGCTACATCGCCGAGCGTCTGTCGAAGGCGCTCTCGAAGAGGTCGGCCTGGTTCCTGTTCGGCCTGACGTTCGTGGTCGTCTACCGCGAGGTGTTCGAAACCATCCTGTTCTACGCCACGCTCTGGAGCCAGGGCAATGGCGGGGCGGTCGCGGCCGGCGCTGCGGCGGCGACCGTGGTGCTGACCATCATCGCGGTACTGATGCTTCGCTTCAGCAAGACCCTGCCCATCTCGCAGTTCTTCACCTACAGCTCGGCGCTGATCGCCGTCCTGGCGGTCGTGCTTGCCGGCAAGGGCGTCGGAGCGCTGCAGGAAGCGGGGATCATCGACGTGAACCCCCTCGCCGGCATTCCGCGGATCGATTGGGTGGGCCTCACGCCAACGGTTCAGTCGGTCCTGGCTCAACTTGCGGTGCTCGCGATCATCGGTTTCGGTTTCTGGTACAACCGCAGGGCAGCGACGCGGATGGCGCAAGCCGCGCCGCG
The DNA here is from genome assembly GCF_037154155.1 of Alteraurantiacibacter lauratis. Lineage (NCBI taxonomy): Bacteria > Pseudomonadati > Pseudomonadota > Alphaproteobacteria > Sphingomonadales > Erythrobacteraceae > Alteraurantiacibacter > Alteraurantiacibacter lauratis. The sequence goes on along the minus strand of NZ_JBANRN010000010.1, from coordinate 19,944 downwards.
CTAGCGAGCGTGAGCTGAACTCTCGCAGGAGCATGACAAGCCGCTCGTCAGATCGCCGGAAAAGGAACCTTGGGCATGGTGCAAGACGGTTCAGCCCAGCCGGTCGACCTCGCGGTCGAGCGTCGCCGCATCCGCATCCGGGGCGCGCTCGCATTGGCGCTTTGCGTACTCCTGCTCGGCTTCGGAGTACATTGGCTGCCGCGTTGGCTATCGTTTCCGGTGGATCTCGCGGATCGGCTGGCGTTTGCATTTAGAGCCAATCTCTTCATTTTGATTTGGCTCCTTGTTGCCGTCGGGATTGTTTCGACGATCCGGCGCTATTCAGCCGAGGACAATGCCGGCTCAGCGTTCTCCCCACCCAGCGCACGGCTCGCCATCCCGGCCGCCTTTCTCCAGAACACGCTCGAGCAGGTCGTTATCACGATGTCGGCTTTCCTGGCCTTGGCCACGGTCGAGGGAGAGGCGGCGCTGGCCTACATCCTTGCGTCGCTTCCGTTATTCGCGCTCGGTCGGATCACTTTCCTGCGCGGCTACCCCGGAGGTGCCGGCGCCAGAGCCTTTGGCATGGTGACGACCGCCCTGCCTAGCCTGGGTGCCTTTACCTGGACGGCCTACGACATTGTCGGCCAGCTTCTCGCCTCTTGGTGATCTGGCCGCCACCGGTTGCTCCCTTCCACACAGCCAGGGAGGCCATGTCCGGGCCCTGGGAGCAGAAGCAGTCCGCCTTTGCCTCCCAAAGTCAGAGCAGATGCCGGCGCCGATTGATGACTTGCTCGGGGTGGCTGGTGGAGCCTCTGCATCGGTCGGAACGGCTGCAACAGAGGGGAGGGGGCTGTGGCCTGACTGAGCCATCTGGACGTCGATGGTCGGCGCGCCGGGCTCATTCAGGAGACAAGTCCATGATCAAGACGATCCCCCTCAACAAGCTCGTTCAGTCGCCCCGCAATGTCCGCCGGCATGGCGATGCTGCCGCCGATGCCGAGCTCAAGGCCAGCATCGCCGCGCACGGTTTGTTGCAGAACCTGATCGTGCGGCCCGCCGCCAAGGGCAGGTTCGAAGTCGAGGCCGGCGAACGCCGCCGCCGCGCGATGCTTGCCCTTGTCGACGACAAGGTCCTGCCGCGCGGGCATGAGGTCACCTGCCTGGTCCTCGAGAATGACGACAGTGCCGTCGAAACCAGCCTCGCCGAGAATTTCCACCGCTTGGCCATGAACCCGGCCGACGAGGCGCAGGCTTTCGCGTCGCTCGTCGAAAGCGGAGTACCCGTCGAGGATGTCGCTCGCCGCTTCGGGCTTACCGTGCGCTTCGTCGAGGGCCGCTTGCGTCTCGCCCAGCTTGCCCCGGTCGTCTTCGAAGCGCTCGCCGCCGGCGAGATCACGCTCGACATCGCCAAGGCCTTCGGCGCCACCTCCGACCAGGAGATCCAGGCCCGCGTCTTCGAACAGGCGTCCTCGGGATACTACGCGCCGAGCCCCGACAGCATCCGCCGGATGGTGCTCTCGGGCACCGTGCGGGGCAGCGATCCGCGTGCCCGTCTCGTCGGCCGTGATGCCTATATCGCAGCCGGCGGCCGTATCGAGCGCGAACTGTTCGACGACGATGAAAGCGAGTCCTGGGTCGATGTGGCGCTGCTCGAGAGTCTCGCCCAGGCGAAGATGGAAGAGCAGGCCAAGGCGATTGCTGCCGAGCGGGGCCTCGCCTGGGTCCGGCCAACGCTCGATTCCTACGCGAGCCACGACCTCGTCGACGGACTGGTCCGACTTCCCGCCGAGCCGGCGCCGCTGACCGAGGCCGAGCTCGCCCACCTCGAGGCGCTCGACGCCTCCTGGGACGAGCACGCGGCGGTGGTCGAGGACGAGGAAAGCGCCGAGGAAGCCGTGGCGGCGGCCGAAGCCGCGATCGAAGCGATCGAGCGCGAGTGCCAGGAGCTTCGCAACCGCCCCCCCGTGCTCGCGCCCGAGCTCAAGGCCGAGGCAGGCATGATCCTCACGCTCTCGCGCGACGGCACGCCGGTGCTCCAGCCGGTCTTCTATGGCGAACGCCAGGCCGTCGCCGGAGCCGAGGATGAGGGCATCGAGATCGTTCAGGCTGACGCAGGCGAAGGCAGGCGCCGTTCAGCGCTCTCCAAGCGGCTCGTCGACGAGCTTGCCATGCAGCGCCGCGACATCCTGTCGCTGCACATCGCGTCCGACCCCGGCCTGGCGCTCGACCTGCTGGTCTTCTCGCTCGCCGATGCCGACACGCACGACTGGCGTTCGCGGGCGTCGACCACCTTGCGCGGCGGGGTGCCGGCCGGGCCCATCGTCGGCTTCGAAGCCAAGGATGCCCCGGCGAGCGCGGCTCTGGCCGAACTCAAGGCCGGGCTCGACGAGAGTTGGCGGGCCGGCGAGGACGTGTCGGCGCGGTTCTACCATTTCCGGGCCTTGTCCGACGAAGCTCGCGCCGCCTGGCTTGGCTTCGTCGTCGCGCGCACGCTCGAGGCCAGCCTCAACATGGCTGGCGAGCGGCGGATCGCCTTCCAGGACCATCTCGGCTGTCTCATCGGCATCGACACGGCCCAATGGTGGCGTCCGACCGCGGCCAACTACTTCGATCGGGTGTCGAAGCAGGTGATCCTCGACGCGCTCGCCGACGTCGGCGGCACGGAGCTTTCCTCCCGCTTCGCATCGGTCAAGAAAGCCGACCTCGCGATGAGCGCCGAGCGCGTTTTCTCCGGAACCTACATCACCGAGGTCGAAGTCCGCGAGCGCGCGCTCGCCTGGGTGCCCGAGGTCATGCGCTTCGCGAGCCCTCTGCCGGACGAGCCCGAACAGGCATCCTCGCCCGGGAACGAGGCCGATGGCGCGCCCGCCGACGGTTTGAGCGACGGGCAGGAGGACCCGCGCGAGCTGGCTGCCTGACCTCCTCCTGACAGGCATGCCGCTCGTTCGGTGAAGCGGTCCCCTGCTCCGGGCAGGGGGCCGCTTCCTTTCTGGGCAGAGAGCGGAGCGGGCTTTGCGGCATGCGGCCTCGCGTGGCGATCACGCCGCGGGCCGGATCAGGAGACCCATCATGGCCTTTCGCAAGACCGAGCGCGCCGGGCAGTCGCCCGCCGCGCGCATCACCCAGGAAATCGTTGCGCGGCTCGAAGCCGGCACCAGACCGTGGATCAAGCCCTGGCGCGGCGTAGCCGTCTGGCGTCCATTGCGCGCCTGCGGCACGCCTTATCGCGGCATGAACGTGTTCTGGCTGTGGATGGTCGCCGACATCTGCGGCTACACCTCGCCGTTCTGGATGACCTACAACCAGGCGCAGAAGCTCGGGGGTCAGGTGCGCAAGGGCGAGAAGTCCACCATCGCCATCTTCTACAAGAGCTACACCAAGGAAGTTGAAGCCGGCGAGCCCGGCGAAACCGCCAAGGAATCCCGGCGCGTCCTCAAGGCCTATCCGGTGTTCAACGCCGACCAGGTCGACGGCCTTCCTGAACGATTCCATCCCGCCGCGGCGCTGGAGCTGGTCGAGCCTGCCGAGAGGGAGCAGGAGCTTGACGCTTTCTTCGCCCGCATTCCGGCCGTGCTTCGCCACCAGGGCGACGAAGCCTATTACGAGCCGATCGCGGACCGCATCACCATGCCGCCCGCGCAGCTCTTTGGCGGCTTCGACCACTATTATGCGACGCTCGCCCACGAGCTGTCGCACTGGACCGGCCATGCCAGCCGCCTCGACCGCGATCTCAAGAACCGGTTCGGCACCTCGGCCTACGCCGCCGAAGAGCTGGTCGCCGAGCTCTCGAGCGCGATGCTCGGCGCCGAGCTGGGCCTGCCGGTCGCCCATCTCGACAACCACGCAAGCTACATCGACCACTGGCTCAAGCTGCTGCGCGATGACGACCGCGCCATCCTGACCGCGGCCGCTAAGGCGGAGGAAGCTTCCTCGCTGCTGCTGAAGCTCGGTGGACGTGAGCTTGTCGACGCGATCGACGATGCAAGCGCTGCCGCGATGGCGGCCTGAGGAGGGTGTTATGGGCCGATCGGTCAGTTACCCTTCGGGGAGCCTTGTCGCCTTCACCGTGCTCGAGGTCGAGGACGAGAACGACTGGGATTTCGAATACGAATGGCTCCGGGATGAGGTCGTCGAACGGGCGATGCGCCTCTTTCCCTCGCTGGAGCCGCAGGACGGCTGGCGCGGCCGCGAGGACCGGATCCTCGCTCGCAACGCCTTCGCCGACTTCGGCATCTCGATCTACTGCGGCCTCGTCGCAATCTGGATCGTCGAGCGCAACGACGGCTCGTACTGGGACGCCGACTCCCGCACAGCGCGCTCCCCCAGGGCGCGACGCTGGCTTGCACAGATCGCGCCAAGGTTCGACGCCGAGTTCGGCGACTATGACTGCCTCGGGCACATGTCGAACGGCGAGGGCATCTATCGCAAGCGCGCGGCCTAAGCTTCCCGACAGCTTCGCGGCAGACGCCTCCATCCTCCTCCTGAACTAGTCCAGCGGGCTCGCCGCTTGCGGCCCATGCGCCTTGGCGAGAGAGGCCCTGGGCCAGCCGGCGGCCCCCGCAACCCGGCTTCGGCGGGCCCGTGTTGGCGCGGCCTTCGGCCAGCGCCTGCCCGCGCCAGCCCGCCGAAGCGGGTTTCCCTTGCGGTGCGGGGAGCCACCTTCGCGCTGGCCCTGACGGGCTCTCGCTGGCGCAGCCTGCGATGGCGGCGCCGGCGTCACGCCAGTCAGGAGGAAACGCTCATGCACACGTCATTCGCCGACCAGCTCGCCGGCCTCGATCTCGCCGGCTTCTCGATCGGTCCAGCTCCCGTATCGAGCACCGACTTTCCCGAACGCGAGGCCGTGGTCCAGACGCTCGACGCGATCTGGTCGGACCTCTTTGCGCTGTTCGCCGGCACCGCCCTGGAAGCCGACGCCGAGGATCTCGGCTGGGCCTTCGTGAACCTCTTCCACCGCTCCGCAGCCCGCAAGGCGACGGCGCTCGACCGGGCGACCGACGAGGTGCGCGCGCTCCTCGCCACGGCCGACGGGTCCGAGGTGCACACCCACGAACTCGAGACCCAAATCGAACGCGCGCAGTGCGCCGAAAGCGCGATGCTGGCGCTCGAGGAGATGCGCGAGGTCGCAGCGGCGCTCTACCTCAACGAGTTCGGCAGCTCATGGAAGCCCGTCTCCAGTTCGCGCTTCAACCATGGCGCGATGCTCACCTCCGCGCTCGTCGAAGGGCGCGACTTTCTGCGCGCCCGCGCCGAGGCGAAACGCCGCGCCGCGATGCCCGAAGGCACTCCGGTCATCTTCGCCGGCGGGCGTACACGTCATGCGACCGACGAGGAGGCGCTCACCTTCGCCAACAATATCTGGGCAACGCTCGACAAGGTCCACGACCGGGTGCCCGACATGGTGCTGGTCCACGGCGGCGACACCAAGGGCGCCGACCGCCTGGCGTCGTCCTGGGCCGAGCGCCGGGAGGTGCCGCAGGTCACTTTCTCGCTCGACATGCGGCTTGGCGCTCGCGCGGGTTTCAAGCGCAATGAGCGCATGCTCTCGCTCGATCCGCGCTACGTCGTCGCCTTTCCCGGCAACGGCGTCCTTGAGCGCCTGGTGATCGAGGCCAAGGCGCGCCGGATCACTGTCGTCGACCGGCGCGGCCCCCTTGGCACCAGCCCCAAGGCCCCGGCAAACGGCAGCGAATGATCGCTGCACGCGTTCGCGCCAGCGCCCTTCCGGCGCTGGCGTTTCGTTCCTCAGAGGGGAGATGGCCCTTGTGCGGCGGGCCGGGCGGAGACACCGTCCGGCCACTCGTCATGGGCTGGGGACGGTCGACCGGACCTAGTCACAAGCGGCCGCAGGGTGCGTCCAATGGGATATGCAGGCGTACCCCACTATCCGCCGCGATCAGGCCCCGACCGGCGCCCCGCCGAGATGCCTAGCTGACTGGCCCTCATCACCCCCTCCGGAGGGGGCGACGACCGCTCACAGGAAATTGGCAAAAGAGGTGCGTCGTGTCGGACGATCGCCGCCCGGAATCCCCACCGTCTTCAGCCCATGCCGAAAGCCGCGACCGCGCCCCTATCCCGAGAGGGGAGACCGCGCCTGCGGCAGCGGGCGCGGGAACCGACCCCGGCGCCCCTTCCAGCACAGGGAGAATTGTCATGACCGATATCCAAGCGGCAATGGTCGACTTCGCCGCTCGCCAGGCCGAGCGCGCAGCGCAGGCGGACACCCGATTGCAGCACCTCAAGCAGGCGCTCATTCCGCAGCTCCAGCAGGCGGGGATTGCCTCCGTCGAGATACGCTTCGACGGCTACGGGGACACCGGTGCGATCGAGGAGATCGAGTGCCGCGACGCTGCGGGACAGGTGCTCGCGTGTCCCGAAATGTTCGTCGCCATAGTTCCTGACGGCGATGCCGCGGCGGCGGGTGAGGCCAAACAGGAAACCCTCAACGGCGCGCTTGAATCGCTCGGCTATCTCGCGCTCGAGCGTCACCATCCGGGCTGGGAAATCAACGACGGCGCCAGCGGAGCGTTGATGATCGATGTCGGGACCGCAACCTTCATGCTCGAATGCAGCCTGCGGTACACCGGCTACGAAGACCACTCGACCGAGCTCTAGGAGAAGGCAAATGGCGCATTGCTATTATCACGCCTTGTCCTCGGTTCGGAAATGGGGCGGCGCCGTCGACGACTACCTGCCGCTCCACCAGTGGTTCGACCAGTCGAAGGCCATCCTCGCCGATCCCCGGCACCGCGCGCTGCGGCATCACGCCGAGGGCATTTTCATGCTCGAATCCCTGTTCGGCCCGACCATCGTGAATGCCGACGCCCGTACTGTTCCAGTCCGTCTGGTCGGCGAGCAGCACGTTCGCGAGGACCTCGGCTTCATTCCCTCGTTTGCGGACTGGGCGCGGCTCATCGCGCCAGAGGCCTGGATGCTGCGAGGCAACCCCCTCGACGAGCACGCAAGGGGCGCGGCGGGGAACCCGGCTGCTGCTGGAGATGAAGTTCTCGTCCGGTCCCGCGCTGGGGACGAACAGCCGGTCCGCATCGCAATCTGAACCGGCTCCGCCGCTGGGGAGGGGAACGGCGAAGGCGAGCCCGATGGCAGCGGGTTGGGTCTGGCTCCTCCCGATCGTCCGGGCACCATTCCGGCTCTTCGCGAACCTTCCCTTGAATCGGCTCTTGGCCGCCGCAACCCGAAACAGGTCCGGCCGTGTTGCCGGGCTTGTGCCCGGCTGCCCGCACCACCCGAACCGGTTTCAGGTTCCCCGTCCGGCGCATGGGCGCCTCCCGGTGCGACAGCCCGGTGGCCGCTTCTTCCCTTGGTTCGCAGCCGGGATGGACCCGGACCTGCGGATCAGGAGAAGAACCATGACCAATCTCGTTATCCTCGTCGGCCGCATCGCCCGCGATCCCGAATCCCGCACCACCCAGGGCGGAACCACCGTCACCTCGATCTCGGTCGTGACCGACCGGCCGGCCCGCAAGGACGGCAAGACCTACAAGGACGAGAACGGCTACACCGCCAAGGACAGCGAGTTCCACCGCGTGACCTGCTTCAACGGGCTCGGCCAGAACGTCGCCAAGTACTGCACCAAGGGCCAGTTGGTGACGGTCGAAGGCCGCATTCACTACACCTCGTGGGAGGACAAGGACGGGGTCAAGCGCTACGGCTGCGAGATCATCGCCGACAAGGTCGACTTCCTCTCGAAGGCCCGTTCGGGCAGCAACGAGGGCGCGCCCGACATCGACGAGGACTGAGGCCAGCCCCTCCACGACAAGGCCCCGGCGGCACGCCGTCGGGGCCTTTTCTTTTGTGCTTGGGTCAAATGCGGCGGCGCGGGGCATCGAGCCTGCGCGCCGCCGCGGCAGGGTTCAGGCGGGGGCGAGACGCTTCAGCGTCTCGTCGATCCCGAGGGTCATCGACTGGCGGATCAGCTGCCTGAGTGCGCCCGGCTCGAGCGTCTCGGCGCCGCACTCGATGAGGAGCCTGCCGAGCTCGGTTGCCGCTTCTTCGCGGAGCCTCGCTTCTCTCGCATCGAGCTCCTCGCGCTGCTCGCGCAGCTTCCTGAGCGCATCCCGAGCGCTCGGTTTGGACCTGGCCATTCGCATGTTCCTTTCGCTGGCCGTTGGTCCCCTCCGAGCCGGAATCTGCCATCACGAAGGCGTGTAGGAAAATGGTTTTTGCGGGCGGCGTCGCGCGGAACCGGAGAGGTTGGAGAGGTCTCTCTCGCGAGTAGTCCGAGGGTGATGCGGCCGACAAGCCGCGTCAAGGACGACGGGGCCCCACCATTTTGCCGCAGCAGGGATGAATCCCTGCTCCGACAAAATCGTTGCCCCCGTCGCCGCTGCGCGGCCGCGTGTTCCACGCGGTCCCTGACCCGGCCCGCCGTCCGCCTCCGCGTGAGCTCCTGATGCGACGCATCGAACATCAGGAGGATAGCCATGCATGCTTCATTGAACAGCGATCGTGGAGGTTTGAACGCCGACCGCGCGGCCCTCTTGGCCGCGCTGGATCAGGCCCATGCCCGGTCCTTTCACAGCTACTTCACGCAGTACGTTCTGGTCGACGAGGATGCCGGCTACGTCGCGGTCGACGAAGGCGATTACAACGCCTTGCCCAAGGCGCTGCTGGACCGCGTCATCGAGGCCGTGCCCAGCAAGCTGAGCGACGAATTCTGATCCTGTCACGCACGGAGGAAGCCCGCCCGGGCTTCCTCCTTTCTTTTTGCTCGGTTCCCTAATCCGGGCTGTTGGAGGCCGCTCGGTCGAAGGGAGCTTTCCCCCGTTCGGTCGTCGGAAGTCGGGTTGCTTGAGCGTCCCAGCCGGTCGGGGGTTTCGAGCAGCTTCAGAGCCGCGGCCGAGATTGCCTCGGACTCGCTCGGGAAGGCTTCGGCGGAGCTGACAGCGATCCCGTCTGAATAGGTGATCGTCGCCTGGAAGCCATTGCCCTTGGGCGTTGCCGACAAGGTTACGCTGGACATTCGCGTGCTCCCGGTGGTCCGGTTTCTTGCACGCAGATTATGTCCTCGCGGCTGGATTGCCCAGCCTCAAACCGCCAGATCCGCGCCCGGGGCCGGCGCACTCGGCAGCCCGCCGGTAAGAGCTTCAAATCCGTTCCATTCGGGCCAGGCGCGTTTCCCGGAATCGCCGTTCGAAGTTCGGGACAGGGGGCACACCCTACGCGACGGGTCGCAGAGAAAAATGGCTTAATGTCAACATGTTATGCGCCGATCTGGCAGGTGGCAGCTTCTCAATCAGATCTGATTTGGGCCAATTTTCAAATCGGATTCGAATGAAGGGTCGCTCCACGTCGCGGAAATCCGGCATCTTAGGTGTTCTTGACATGTTCTCGGATTTGACCTAGCGAGGAAGGGCCTTTCGCCGCGCGACACCGGGCTCCGCATTCGAGGAGTCCGTGAATGCCACGGCCGATTTCTCTCCAAGTCCATGTGTCGAACGACCTTGCCGTGCGCGTGCGTGCCGCTGCGCGGCGACGGGAAATCAGCGTCAGCGAGTGGATCCGCTCGCTGCTTGCCCAAGCCTGCGACGACGACGATTACGTCTCGCGGCTCGAGCATTCGGTCGAGCGCATAGCCCGTCACTCGGTCTTCATGATGGTCGGCGTCGATGCCCTCCTGGCTGGGCACCCGGACCACGCGCTGCGCGAGCGCGCGCACCAGGCCTACGCCCGCAAATGTCGTGAGCTCGGCCTTGTCGCCGGCACCGACGAGGGAGGCGAGGCATGAAACGCAACCTCGTCAACTTCACCCGCGGCAGCCAGCTCCTCGGCCACTTCAGCTTCATGTTCGCTGCCGGCCTCAGGGGCCCGCTGATCGTCGCCGCCATCGTGATTGCGTGGACCTCATGGTGGACCCTCTCGGGGCAGCTGTCCGATCATGAGATGTACCTTGTCGGCATGCGAATCTATGCCGCGATCTACGGCTTCATGGAGTTCGATCCCGAGAAGCGGATCGCGCTCGAGACCGCGTTCGGCGGGACCATCCAGCTGCCGATCGCCATGCTCGACAGCTTCCCGCCGGTGGTGCGGGCATGGGACCATATGCTTGCCCTTCTGGGCGACGCGCTGGTCCGGTCGGCGCTGCTGCTGGTGCCCGCGTTCGCGCTCTTCTACTGGTTCGCGGCGCGCTTCGGCAGCCGCTCGAAGGAACGCAAACATGAGCGCGGCGCCCTGCTCGTCACGCTTCCCGAGCTGGTCGACGAACTGCGGATACACAACCGGCGCGAGCGTACCCGGGAGCTGACCGAAGCCCTCGGCTGGAAGTGGCGTCTGTGCAGCCCGCGCGAGCTCGCGTCCGCCTTTCCCTACCAGCCATCGCACCTGGCGACCGTCGTCTATCCCTGGCGGCTCGAGCAGAGCCATGCGATGCTCATCGGCACCACCGGCATGGGCAAAACGGTGGCCATGTCGGACATGATCGCCGAGGCCCGGGCAAAGGGCCAGCGCTGCGTCATCTTCGATCTCACCGGCGCGTTCATCGAGCACTTCCACGACGGTCGCCGCGACACCATCCTCAACCCGCTCGACGCTCGCTGCCCCGCGTGGAGCCTGTTCGACGAATGCCGCAGCGAGGGTGAATTATGGGCTGCCGCCGAGGCCCTGGTGCCGCACGATGGCGGCGGCGAAGCGCAGTTCTGGGTGATTGCCGCGAGGGCATTATTCGTCGAATTCTGCCTCAAGCTCGTTGCCGAGGGCCGCGCCACGAACGACGCGCTCGCGCGCGAGCTCATGACCGCCGACCTCTCTCGGGTTCATGCCATGATGCGCGGCACGATCGCCGATCCGCTGACCGCACCGGAAGCCGCCCGGATGGCGGAATCGATCCGGGCCGTGTTCAACGTCAACGCCAAGGCGCTCAAGCTCCTGCCCAACTCGGGCCCCCGCTTCTCGCTGCGCCAATGGGTCGAGGAAGACGACGACAGAGGCTCGGTGGTGTTCATTTCGGCGCGCTACGTCGACATGAGCGTCTGCGCGCAGCTCCTCACGTTGTGGCTCGACACGGCGATGAACGCGCTGATGACGACCGCGCGCACGCAGGACCTCAAATGCTGGTTCTTCATCGACGAGCTCGGCGCGCTGCATCGCCTTCCGGCGCTCGAGAAAGGGCTCCAGACCGCGCGCAATTTTGGCGGAGCGATCGTGCTCGGACTGCATGCCTACGCCAAGCTCAAGGAGGTCTACGGCGAGAACATGGCGATGACCCTCTCGTCGCTCGCGCGGACCAAGCTGATCCTCGGCACGGCCGATAGGGAGACGGCGACCTGGTGCTCGGACTTCATCGGTCACCGGCAGGTGCGGGACATGGAGGAGGCCTATACCTACGGCTACAACAATGCCCGCGATGCGGTCAGCCTGACCCCGCGCAAGCACATCGAGCCGCTGCTGCTGCCCGACCAGCTGATGAACCTGCCGAGGCTGTCAGGGTACCTCAAGTTCCCCGACGGCTTCCCCGCCGCACCCGTCAAGCTGAAGCCGGTGAGCCGCCCACGGGTCGCCGAGACCTTCATCGGCCGGGCCAGCGATCGGCCGTCGGCAGGAGCGCTCCCGCGGGAGGCGCCGCCCCTCGGGCCGGCTGCTCTTCCAGTCTCGGGGACCACCGAACATCCGTCGTCCAACGACGACGGCGCGGGCAAGCCGGTGGTCCCCAAGCAAGGCGTACTGGCACTCGAGCCGCGCGACGTGACCGAGAATTCGAGGAGCGAAATGCCGCCCGGGCAGGACCGCCCCTCGGACCTGAGGGTCGACGCCGGGGCGCCCCCGACGACGGGGGCGCACGGCAGACATGCGGCCGATGTTCCCGCCCAGGCGAACCCCGCTCCACCTCGCTTCACGCTTCCTACGGACGCCGTGCTTCGCGCGGGCACATCGTCTGCCGAGAACGATCCCCCACGGGGGGAGCCCGGCCGGCCCGATGCTCCTGTCGTGAAGGATCCCGCAAGTCGGCCCCACAATGCCGATGGGCCGGTTGGGCGGCCGACCGATGCCGCTGCCCGGAAGCTGATGCTCGAGGACGGCATGCCCGAGCGCGACACCCCGCCGCGCGAGGAACCCGATCTCGGCGACCTGGAGCTTTGACCATGGTAGGAGGCGCTGCCCGGTCGGGGTCGGGACCATGCTCTCGGTAGCCAATGTCCGCACGGCCGGCGGCGCCGCGAACTACTTCGCCGCCGATAATTACTACACGCGGGCCGATGCCGATCGCTCGGGCGAATGGCTTGGAAAGGGCGCCCAGACCCTCGGCCTCGAGGGCCGCATCGAGGCCCGGCAGTTCGAGGCCGTGCTCAAGGGTCTGCTGCCGGACGGAAGCCGCGTCGGGAGCGACAACCGGGCACACCGCGCCGGCACGGACCTCACTTTCTCGATGCCCAAGAGCTGGTCGCTGCTCGCGCTTGTGGGCGGGGATCGGCGCATCCTCGACGCCTATTCTGCCGCGGTGAAGGAGACGCTGGCCTGGGCCGAAAAGAACCTCGCCGAGACCCGGATGGAGGTGCGCGGGAAGGAGCGGGTGGTCGCGACCGGCAACCTCGTGATCGGCCTGTTCCAGCACGACACCAACCGGAACCAGGAGCCCAACGCGCACATCCACGCCGTCGTCGCCAACGTGACGCAAGGGCCGGACGGCAAATGGCGGGCGCTCAGGAACGACAGGCTCTGGGAGCACAACACGCTGCTCAATGCGATGACCATGGCGCGCTTTCGTCTGACGGTCGAAAAGCTCGGCTACGAGGTCGGGGAGTTCGGCAAGCACGGCAATTTCGAAGCCGTGGGCGTTCCTAAATCCATCCGAGACGCCTTCAGCACCCGCCGTGCCGAGATACTCGAAGCTGTTGCGAAGATGGACCATCGGGGACCCGGCGTGCTCGATGCCGCGACACTGATGACGCGAGCGGAAAAGGCGAGGATCGAGGACCGCGATGCGCTCGCGCGCCAGTGGAAGGAGGCTGCGGCCAAGCTCGGATTCGACCCTGCGGCGGTGATTGCCAAGGCCAACGCGCGGGCGGTCCAGGACCTCGGGAACGTGCCCGGCTTGGGCGAGACGGTCCGCTCGCTTGTGGAGCGCGGGCGCTCCCTCGCCGCCTCCTTTGCCGAGCGTCTCGGGCTGCGGGAGGGCGACCCGCTCGTCCCTTCGCACATGGGCAAGCGGACACCAGAGCAGATTGCCGCAGTGCACGCCGTTGCCTCGGCCGTTCGACACCTGGGCGAGCGCGAGGCGGCATTTCCGCGCGCCGAGATCTATCGAACGGCGATTGGATTCGCCTTGCCGACCTCGATGCCCGAGATCGAGCAACGCGTGGACCAACTGCTGCGCCAGGGCCACCTGCTCAGGGGCAAAGGGGCTGACCGCGAGCTGGTGACGACGCGCGATGCGATCGGCCTTGAGCAGCGCATCATCGCGAGCGTCGAAAGCGGCCGGGGAACTGCTCCCGCCATCGTGCCGTCCGAGGTTGCCGGCGAGCGGCTGCAGGCGCTCTCCCAGCTCAAATACGGGATGACACTCAATCCCGGGCAGGAGAATGCAGGGCGCCTGCTGCTCGGCTCCCACAACCGCATCGTGGCGATCCAGGGCATCGCCGGCGCCGGCAAGAGCACAGTCCTCAAGCCCGTCGCCGACATCCTGCGCGAGGAGGGTCGGGCGGTGCTGGGCCTGGCCGTGCAGAACACGCTCGTGCAGATGCTCGAGCGCGAGACCGGCATCCCGTCGATGACCGTCACGCGCTTCCTTCGGCGCCACCGCGACCTCCTCGAAGGCGGTGATCCGGCGCGGCTTGCCGAAGCCCGGTCTTCCATGCGCGGCACCGTCGTGCTCCTCGACGAGGCATCGATGGTCGGCAATGCCGACAAGGAAAAGCTCGTCCGGCTCGCCAATCTGCTCGAGCTCGATCGGTTCGCCAGCATCGGCGATCGCAAGCAGCTGGGCGCGGTCGATGCGGGCAAACCGTTCGACGTGATGCAGCAGGCCGGTGTCGAGACCGCGGTCATGAACATCAATGTCCGCGCTCGGGAGCAGGCGCTTCGCCGGGCGCAGTACGCGGCCCAGGGCGGGCAGATTGACGAGGCGCTGCGGCACTTGGGCAAGCATGTCGTGGAGGTGGCTCAGGGAGCCGCCGTCGAGGCCGCTGCCGTCTGGCTATCGCTGTCGCCGCAGGATCGCGAGCGTACGTCGATCTATGCCTCCGGCCGGGCATTGCGGAGCCAGGTCAATGACGCAGTGCAGGCTGGCCTGCGCGCGAACGGGGAACTCGGGACCATGGGCATGAGGGTGGACACGCTCTCCCGCGTCAATGTCACCCGCGAGGAGCTGCGCTATGCCCGCACCTACGCGCCGGGGATGGTGGTCGAGGTTGACCGGCGCCAGCGCGGGCAGAGATTACTCAGGGGCCAGTACCGGGTCATGGAAACCGATCTCGTCCGCGAGCGGGTGACGCTCGAGAACGAACGCGGCCGCCGCTTCGAGTTCCGCCCCGGTCAGCTCCGCCCGCAGGGTGAGCAGGATCCGCTGCGGCTGTTCGAGCTCCGCCCGCTGGAGATTCACGCGGGCGACCGCATCCGCTGGACCGAAACCGACCACAAGCGCGGGCTGCTCAATGCCGACCAGGCCCGCGTGGTCGCGATCGACGACCGGCGCGTGACGGTGAAGACCTCGCTCGGGGCCGAGCACCAGCTCTCGCGCGGCGACCCGATGCTCGAACGGCTCGACCTCGCCTACGCGCTCAACGCGCACATGGCCCAGGGATTGACCTCGGATCGCGGAATTGCGGTCATGGACAGCCGCGAACGCAACCTGTCGAACCAGCAGACCTTCCTGGTGACAATCACGCGGTTGCGGGACGGCCTGACGCTCTTCGTCGATAATGCGGGCAAGCTCGAGGCCGCCGTCGAGCGCAATCCGGGCATGAAGCGATCGGCCCTGGAAACCGTCGATCTCCTCCGCGACGCCGCCGCGAAAGGACAGGCAAAGGGGAGGGGGCTGCTCCCCGAACGCGAGCCGCCCGAGCGCGAACGCTCGCTCACCAAGCCGTTCGAAATCGGAATCTAGCCGCGCCTAGGTTCTTCCTGCCGGCCGATCAGTTCATTCGCTCAATGGGCGGCGCTTGCCCGCCAGTTGCGGCAAGCTGCGCGATGCGCTCGGCGATCGCCTGCCAGGTACGGACGCCCGCTGCATCGCCTTCCAGGACGAGCGCGCCGATCTGCTCGGCGGCATGGAGCGCAGCCTCTTCGCCGTGGGTCTGCAGCACCCGATTGGCGCAGGCCCACAGCTCCCATTCGCTCAGCATCAGCGGAAATAGCCGACCAGCCCCACGAGGAAGGCAATGACGCCGTAGGCGACGAGGCCCCCGGCCAGGAGATACTCGATCCTAACCCTGCTTTGTCGCGGCCGCGGTATGCCGGCGGGCCAGACCTGCTCGCAGGCAACCCCGTTGAACCCGGCGCGCTGTCCCACGACCTCGACCTCCTGGCCGACTAGCCGGTGCGCTCGCCCTCCGGCGTCAAGCTCCCATGTGCCGCCGCCGTCGGCCCTAAGGACCAGGCCCACTCTTCCCCGTTCGAGACGGCCGCGCAGGTGCAGGTCGGCGTTCATCGGCAGTCCGGGCCTTTCCAGTAGCGATCCCAACGCAGGACCGTGCGCGTGCGGATCATGGCGCACGACAGGTCCGTGCCTGTTGGCAGCCGGCACCAGGCCGCTGTCCTGTTTCCGCCGGCCGAACCTTCGGAGCGGCAGGTCATCCTCGGGCCGGCGACGGCAACGTGACCCGTCGAATTGCGTCCGCGGGCGCCGCCGAGCAGGCGAACGAGCGCGTCCCGGGCTTCGGTGGGCGAGGCGTCGGGACAAGGCTGGTTGGCTCGGCAGGTTCCGTCCATCTCGCGTGCCGCGATACCGGAGAGCCGGACGTGCGGCCCCTCCGCGCACCAGATGGGTCCATCCCCGTCCCACACATGCGTCGGCGTGCATGTGAAGGTTTGTCCGGCGGCAACGATCGAGACGGCAAGGAAGGTCAGCATGGAACGGCGGGCTTACTGCAGCGCACGCCCAAACCAAAGCACCCGCCCGACAATGTTGATGCTGCGGCGTTCGAGGCCCCGCCAGCTCGGATAGGCCGGGTTGTCGCTCAGCACGGAAATCCGTCGGCCCTGCGGCTCAATCGCGATCCGCTTCACGTTGAGCGCGTCATCCATGCGCAGGACGTAGATGCCGTCGCGCAACCGCGACTGTCCGTCGGCGAGGTCGACCATGACTTCGTCCCCGTCGTGCAGGGTCGGCTCCATCGAGTCACCGTGCACGCCGATGATGGAAAGGCTCGACGCCTTGCTGGCGGTCAGCCGGCGGAGCCATTTCTCATCGAAGCCGAACTGGGAGCATTTGGATTCCATCTCGGCCAGCGCCCCATGACCGGCGGAAGCCTCGACGCTGAGCACGGGCACGTGGACCAGCTCGACAACCGGTCCCGAGCGGCGCTCGGGAGCCCCAAGGATCTTCTCGTCGACACCGAAGAACCGGGCGAGCACCGCGCGATCCTGCTCGTCCAGACTCCTGGGGCTCCCGCGCCGAATGTACTGCTGGATATAGGCTGCATTGCGTCCGAGGAGGCGGGAAACCGAGGAGTAATTGTACCCCCGTTGCTGAATCAGCTCGTCCAGGGCTTTGCGTGCTTCGTCCATCGCCGACGTCCCATGTGAGTGCATCTAGGAAATCCGATCCTAGACTCTAGGATGTCTTCCTAGTAGGAACATAACAGGAACGCAAGAGTGATGCGAGTCGGGTAAATGGAGCTTCTGGAGCAGGTCGAGAGCTATCTGGCGCGCACCAAGGTGCCGCCGAGCACGTTCGGCAGGCTGGCCGTGGGAGACCCCCGTTTTGTAAAGGATCTGCGTTCGGGACGCCGCCTCAGGGGTAGGACGCAGGAGCGTGTGTGCGCGTACTTGGACTCTAGAAACCAAGGGTGAATGGGGATCCTGGGGCGCCAAGAGTCAGCCTGCTGTTGCCCTCAGGGACAAGCGCCCACCGGACGCCGACTGAAAACGACGATCGCGTGCCGCCAGGCAAAGAAGAGCGCGGGGCGGTAGTCGGTTTCCCAACAGAGCCGAGCATTCACCCGCATGAAGGCCCGAGTCTGTCTCTCGGAGAACGTCGGCAACCTCATCCAGAAACGCAGGTTGGTCAGCACGCTTAATCGATATGTCGCGATCATTGAGGGCCCATGTGTTCCAGTCGAGCTTGATTACTGGATCCTCCACCGCGAACTGCATTCCCTGATTGATCCCTCTCACAGCAATAAGCCGTTCCCGAAGCTCGCTTGAACTGAGAGGTCGACCCGCTTGCATTAAGATGGCGGTTACTGCCTGCCGAATTTCGACGCGAGCTGTCTCGGCAGTTCCATCGGACCTGGCCCAAACCATTCTTCCGAATGATGTTAGGCCTCCATGTTGTTTCAGGGCGATATCCAGCTCATACTTGTCGAACCGTCCGGGCAAGTCGATACCCCGGAGGTGCAAGTGTTCGAGAAGCTCACTGGCGTGCCACTGGCGATCCTCTGGGCCCTCCGACACAATCTCCACCGCTTCATCCGCGAGGGCTTCGCGCTCAGCCCGGGTCACCGATAGGTGCTTCAGAAGACCGTAAGTACCCGGAGCGAAGAGAAAGCCAACGTCGGCGGCGGCATTGTGGGCGCGGCGTTCGTCGATCTGGCGCCCAGCTCGCCGGGCTGCGCTTAGGGCGATCTCGCTATAATGGAGCGGCCTGTCGCTCTCCTGCAAAACAGCTTCGACCAGCTGCTCGGCGCCTCGCCCGTATGAGGTCAAGATTTCTCCGCCGCCGTCATCTGCGAAATGGCACCAAGCCGATGCCGTTTCCCACAACAGGCCCCCAAACTCTCCGGCCTGATCAGGCAGGAGGCACCTAACATGATGTTCGCAATCAGCCCGCGACCATCTAGCGCCGACACCTCCGGCGAGGAGTTGTCTGGCCGATGCCAAAGCAGTTTGCCACGCATCCTGGGACAGAAAACCAAGGTATTCCGTGCCGGCGATCTCGACTATCGCGGCCCCAGTCGAGCACATATTCGTAATGAGATAACGGGCAACAGATCGCTGCTCACCTAAGCCAGTGAACCAGGGTTCGATAGCTTCTGCTCCAAGGAGCGGGAGTGGGAACTCTCGGTCAGCCAGTATTTTTCGAAGCTTGGCCGCGAGGATGTCATCCCAAACCTCCTTGCGGACGAGGCGGGCAACGACTTTATCCTCAATCTGCCTGATCCGCTCGCGGGTGACCGCGTAGCTTTCACCAATCTCCTGGAGCGTTTCCGGGTCACGGTCCAAACCCATTCGGCGTTCGAGAATATCGCGCTCTCGTTCGGAGCAGTTTGCCAGGGACACGCGGACCGCTTGAAGCAGCGTGCCATCCATTGGCTCCAACAATGCGGTCCCACTCTGCTGGGGACCAGCAAGGTATGCGCTGCGTAGAATTGTCGAGAGTTGATGAATCGAAGTGCGCCCAAAGTTTTGAAAGTTTAGAAGTTCGGCGGTCGTCAGCGAGCCCAGGTCGGCAACTTTCAAGATGCCCCTGTTGCGGAAAACATTTGCGATCCTGACAGTAAGATCCAGGCTTTCGAGCGGAACTTCGGCGAGCCAAGGTGGCGCGGCTCGAGCAATCGCACACGGATCATCGGCGTCCGCGCCGACTACCTCTTTGAACCGGTGACGGGCTAAACGAGTCCTGAGAACCGCGTCGAGCTTTGCTTCGAATTGAGCGTAAGTGGTTTCGTCTAGTATGCCGACGTCGAGCAGGGCCGCTCTGTCGTCGGCGTTCTCGCTCGCAAACGATCCGAGCCAGCCCAGAAATGCGGCGACCTCCGGTTCGCGGTCTTCGCTTACTGGTTCCGGTGCCGAATATCCCCACCCCTCGAGCGCGAGGAAGACTGGTTCGTCGTCAACGGTTGCGACCGGCAACGCGGACGCTTTGAACGAGCGCGGTAACGCTCCTTTCGCACCTGGGGTAAGTAGCACCCGGCCGACATGTTCCGCAGCTATCAGGTTGAAAGACTTGGCCACTCGCCTTTCAAAGCCCACATGAAGGACTGCGCTCGTTACTTCCTCGCTTCGGCCAGCCCAGCTCCGCACCACGTCTTTCAAGTCGTGATGAACTTCGATCTCCCAGTGGGAGGAAACTGTGCGAAGCATCAAGAAGGCACGAAGCGATGCCAACACGAGCTAGTTTGCCTTAGTGCTTGCCTGGTCAAGGAGCGCGAGAAAATCGATCTCTCCCGCCTGGGCCTGTGCATGGAGCTCGGACACGCCCCAATCAGCCAGGCGCTCGATCAAACGGTAAACCGTTGTCTCTTCGAGCGCCTCGGGCATCAGCGCTTCCACCGATTTGCGCAGCGATTGATCAGGGTCAAGCGACCCCACATTGAACAGGTTCTTACGCTTTACCAACTCTCCCGGAACAACCCCCTGAGCAATGGCGAGACTAACGCCGAAGCGATAGCCATCGATCTTGTCGGCGAAGACCCCAAGCTCCTTCAGCTCCTCGAGTTTGTCGTCTGCGGCTTCCGACAGACCCACGTTGATGAGGTCGCTTGTGCTCATAGCGTAGCCCTCTCGATCCGGGACTGGGTCTCTGACACCTCCTCGATCGTGTAAGCCGCCCCGATCCTCGATTTGATGGACGCAAGATCCGTGTCGGGCCGGATTTCCCCCCCATGAACGAGCAGAACAAACTGGCTCGTGACTGTCGGTAGGTACCGCAGGACGTTATCGCGATGCTTCGGGTCGAGGCGCCCAAAGGGCGTGTCCATCACTACTGGGCCTATCGCCCGCCCGGTACGGTTCAAACCGTCAATAAGCGACAGAGCGACCACCTGCTCAGTGTCCCCCGTCAGCACCAATGGCACAGATTTGAGGTTGTGATTTAAGGAGGGTTGGGGCTTCGTCGTAGTGACGAAG